>CAZYTQ010000174.1:0-5117 GCA_964650135.1 uncultured Anaerolineaceae bacterium
CTCCCGCACGGCTCGGGGCCCGGGATGCGGTCCCCGCCCGGCTCGGGGCCCGCCATCACGGTGGACCGGGATGCTTCCCGGACCGGTCGCGACGTCATCGCGGCCCATCGTGGCTGCGATACTCCGAGCGATGACATCCACCGCTGCCACCGTGGGCATGGGCACGGCCCCCGTGGTCGACGCAGCGACGGCGGCGCGCGTGCTCACGGTGGGTCGCCGGATCGGCTCGCTGATGCTCGCGGGTGGTGCCCAGACCGAGGACATCGAGGCAGCCATCCTGGCCGCGACGGATGCCCTGGGACTGCCCGGCACGGACGTCGCGGTGAGCTTCTCGACCATCTCGCTCTCGTGGTCGCCGGGAGCGGATGAGCGGCCACTCACCCTCATCCACCTCGTCCGCGAGCGCAACGGCGACATCGCGGCACAGGCCGCGGTGGCGACGCTCATCCGGGGCCTCGCCGCGGGCGACCTCGACCTCTCGGGCGCGGAGGCCATGCTGGACTCGCTCGATGTCGACCGACCCCGACCCTCGCGGGTCCTGACGACCCTGGCGCCGGCGGTCAGCGCCGCGGCATCGACGCTCATCTTCGGCGGCTCACCGGTGGATTCGCTCATGGCCGGCGGCATCGTCCTGGCGGTGCATCCGGTGCTGGCGCTGCTCGGGCGCAGCGCGATGCTGCCCTTCTTCCGCCTGGTCGCGGCCACGCTCATCACGACGCTGGGTGCCGTGGTGGTCGCGGGGCTCCTGCCCGATGTCGATGCGAGCCTCGTGCTCACGGGCGCCATCCTGCGCTTCCTGCCCGGTGGCGCACTCGTGGCGGGCGTCCGGGACCTCATCGACGGATCGATCGTGTCGGGCACGGCGCGTCTCGCGGAGGCACTGCTCCTGGCGGCGGGCGTGGCGGCGGGTGCCACGGTCGGCCTTGCGACCGGGGAGACGTTCGGGGTGCAGCTGGGCCTGACCACCACGGGCTCGGTGGGCTGGCCGGCGGCCGTGGTCATCGGCGGGTCAGCGGTCGCGGCGCTGGCATACGCCATCGGCCTGGGTGTGCCGCGCTTCGTGCTGCCGGGCGTGGCCGTGGCGGTGGTGCTCGGCGTGGCCGTGAGCGTCGCACTCTCGGCGGGTGGCGTGGCGCTCACGTTCGTGGCGGGCGCGGTCATCGGCGCCGTGGCACGCGCCCTGGCGCAACGCGCCGGGGCACCGGCCGCGCTGTGGGTGGTGCCGGCGATCCTGCCGCTGCTACCAGGACTCGCCCTGGTCAGCGCACTGCTCGCCACGGATGACGTGGCCAAGGTCGCGGGGCTCGTGGGCGCGCTCACGACCGCGTTCGCGCTGGGCACGGGCGTGGCCATGGGTGACGTCGCGACCCTCGCGCTGCTGCGTATCCGGGCCCGGGTGGTGCAGCCCGCCGTCGAGGCCGCCCACCAGGGCGTGGATGTCCTCGTGGGAGGGGCCCAGGAAGTGCTGGGCGGCTGGATCCGGCGCGAATGAGCACCCAGCACGACGCCGAGGGGTCGCCACTGGCCGAGGGGTCGGCCCTGGAGGATCACGGCCGACCCGCCGATGGCCGCAGCGATCGTCATGCCATCGAGCATCGGGTGCGCTTCGACGAGTGCGACGCGGCGGGCTCGCTGCGACCGAGTGGCTGGCTGCGGCTGATGCAGGAACTGGCCTGGCAGCACAGCGATGCCCTGGGCATGGACCGCGCGTGGTACGCCTCCCACGGTCTGATGTGGCTGGTGCGTGCCGTGGACCTCGAGGTGCTGCGACCGGTCCGATCGGGCGAGCGCGTCCGCCTGACCACGCAGATCACCGGCTGGCGCCGGGTGTGGGCTCGCCGGCGGACCACGGGCGTCGAGGTCGATGGCCGGGACGTGCCCGCCATGGCCGCCGCGGTGGCCCCTGGCGACCTCGGTGTCGCCGATGCCGGCGTGCCACGCGAGGCCGCCTCACCGGCTGCCATCGCGACCATCGACTGGGTGCTCGTCGATGCCGCGGGCCGGCCGGCTCGCATCCCCGCCCAGGTCGCGGACCGATTCATCGGGACCATCCCCACCTTCCAGCCGGCGGACCTGGCGCTACCCGCCCGCTCCGCGGGTGCTGTCACGTTCCCGTGGGCCGTGTCCATCCGGGACCTCGACCCGATGGGCCACGTCAACAACGCAACCTATCTCGACGTCATCGATGAGGCCCTCGCCGCGGATCGGGACACGCTCGTCGGGCCCCAGCCGCCGGTCCGCTACCGGGTGGAGTACCTGCGCCCTGCCCTGCCCCGCGTGACGGTCTCGGTCGTCCACAGCGTCGACGACACCGGCACCGCCGTCCGGTTCCTCGACCCCGCTGGACAGGAGCTCGTCCGCGCTCGCGTGTCCTCGTGAGGACGCGTGGCCCTGCTGGCCCCGGACGCGATCACGACCTCGATTGACCCGTTCCGGTCGTCCGGGCCCTCTCCTCATCTGACACGGAGCGCATGCGCGCGCCGGCACCGGAAGGGGACCACAGCGTGCACAGGATCCGGATCGGCCTGACGGCCTCGTGCCTCATCGCGGCCACCGCTGTCGTAGCCACCGCCGCATCTCCCACCCCGAGCGCCTCGAGCGTCGCCTCCCCCAGCCCGGGCGCGGCGACGCCGACGGCTGCCGCGGGGCGGATCGCCTACACGTACAGCCCGCCGGGCGGATCACGCCACGTGTTCACGATGGACGCCGACGGCAGTGCGGTCATCCAGATGGGCTCGGCGTCGTCCTTCTGGGGCGTCTGGTCACCCGACGGCGAGCGACTCGCGGTCACCCAGGAACGACCGGACGGGCGCTGGACCGGAGCGTTGATGTCGGCGGACGGCACCGACCCGGTCCCCTTCATGCTCCCGGACGATGAGGACCTGAACCTCAGCCCGCTCGCCTGGTCACCCGACGGCGGCCTCACGCTCGAAGGCTGGGGCGACTCGAACCCGGCGCTCAATGGCATCTATACGGGCACGCCCGAGGGCGGGGTCGAGCTGTCCAAGGCCTCGCTCATCGACGGCGGGCATCCGGTCGCGGTCGGATGGTCGCCCGATGGCACCACCCTCCTCTTCCTCCAGCTCCCCGCCGATGCGGACATGGGTGCCTTGTACGTCACGGACGCGGACGGCACCACGGTCACGCGGCTGACCCCCGAGGGCCAGGACGTCTGGCTCAACGGCTTCAACGTCGCCGGGTCCTGGTCACCCGACTCGAGCTCGGTCTCCTACACGGCGTTCGACGACCGTGGGCTGAGCGCCGCGTTCGTGGTGGCCGCGGATGGCGGCGATCCCGTGCAGGTCTCGGACCGGGGTGGCAGCGCCACCGGCGCCCGGTTCTCGCCCGATGGCCAGTGGGTGCTCTACGACATCGCACCCCGGGGGGCCACCTGGCACGACCTGTGGCTGGTGCGTCCCGACGGGACCGAGCCCCACGCGCTCACCGATCGGAGCACGACCGGGGCCGGCAACTGCTGCGGTGCCTGGTCGCCGGATGGTCAGCACGTCCTGTTCCAGAACGGCGACGCGTCCGCGGCACAGCTCTGGGTCGTCGCGAGCGACGGCACCGGGGCGACCCAGGTGACCACGGAGGCGGGCGCCTACAGCAGCTACTCGTGGGCACCGGCGGCCCCCTGACGCGGCCACCGCTCGACCAGCGCCTCACGCGTGCATCATCCACGACCATGACGAGCCGGCGCGGGACCCGCGTGGTTGACATGCGCGCCACGTCGGCCACCTCACCCCTCCCTGACACGCGCGTGGATCCGACGCTGGAGGCCCTGGTCGAGGCCCACTACGACCGGCTGCTGCGGCTGGCCCGCCTCATCTGCCGCGACGGGTCCGACGCCGCCGATGCGGTGCAGGCGGGCCTCGAACAGGCATGGAAGCACCGGGCGAGCCTCCGCGCGGGCGCCGCCGCGAAAGCCTGGCTTGACCGGATCGTGGTCCGTGAGGCCATCCGCGTGGCACGCGCTCGCCGCTCATGGCTGGCACGTCTGCTCCATCCGGACGAACAGGTGACCTGGCTCGAGCCGGCGGACACCGGAGCGACCGACGGGCTGGAGCGTGCCGCACTCCGGACCGCGCTCGCCGAGCTGTCACCCGAACAACGCGCCGTCGTGGCGCTCCACCTCCACGCGGGGTACAGCGTGGCCGAGACCGCGGCCCTGGTGGGCGCCCCCGAGGAGACGGTCCGCTCGCGCCTGCGACTCGCGAGGCAGCGCCTGCGGCGTCAGCTCGAGGCGGTCGACCGATGAGCACCCGGAGCACAGCCCCCATGACCGACGAGCAGCTCGATCGACGCCTGACGGCACTCCTGGGCGAGGAGGCCGAGGACCTCGCGGGAGCCCCCACGGCGGCTGCGATGACGCTGCGCGTCGCGCGCCGGGTCCCAGGCGGGACCGCGCGGACGAGGACCGCGGGAACACGCCGACTCGTTCCATCGCTCGTGGTCCTGCTGATCCTGCTGATGGCGGTCGCGGCCGTGACGGGACGACGCCCGACCGTGCCGGTGACCCGCGTGGAGCGGCTCAGCTATGCCTTCCAGCCACCCGGTGGCCCGCTGCACGTGTTCACGATGCGGCCCGATGGCGGCGACGTGATCCAGATGGGCTCGGCATCGTCCTCCTGGGGCGTCTGGGCGCCCGAGGGTGACCTGATCGCGATCACCCAGCAACGGGCGGATGGCCGATGGACGAGCACGGTCATGGCGCCCGACGGCTCCGAGCCGACGTCGCTGGCCCTGCCCGACGACAACGACCTGAACCTCAGCCCGCTCGCCTGGTCGCCCGACGGCGCGTTGCTCGCGCTCGAGGGCTGGAGCGACACCGACCCGGCACTCTCGGCCATCCACGTCGCGACTCCCGCGGGCAAGGAGCTGCGCATCCTCCAGCCCTCCCTCGTCGCGGGTGGGCACGCGATCCCGGTCGCCTGGTCGCCCGACGGGACCGGCCTCCTGTTCCTCCAGCTCCCCGATGATGGCGACAGGGGCGACCTGTACGTCCTCGGCGAAGCCGGCACGCAGCCTCGGCGGCTGAGTGTCGACGGCCAGGAGGTCTGGATCAACGGCTTCAACGTCGCCGGGTCCTGGTCACCCGACTCGAGCTCGGTCTCCTA
>CAZYTQ010000174.1:5217-5695 GCA_964650135.1 uncultured Anaerolineaceae bacterium
CCGGGGCGACCCAGGTGACCACGGAGGCGGGCGCCTACAGCAGCTACTCGTGGGCGCTGACCGTGCCCTGAGACGCCATGACGCCAGGGCCGCCGTCATGGCGGCGGCGCGAACGTCCGGTCATAGGCGGCGACGAGCTGGTCGCCGAGGTCATCCGGATCGACGCCACGCTGCTCGGCGACCCAGCGCGCGGTGACCTCGACATAGCGCGGCTCGTTGCGGCGACGCGGCGCACCCGGCGGCGAGAGCCACGGCGCATCCGTCTCCACCAGGAGCCGGCCGGGCGGCACCAGCCGCGCCACCTCCACGGTCGGCTCCTCGCCCGCCCGGAAGGCGAGCCCCGAGATGCTCACGGCGCAGCCGAGCGCCAGGGCGGCCTCCGCGTAGTCCACGGGCCCCGAGAAGGAGTGGAGCACGGCGGGTGGCCGGTGGCCGGGCCGCTCCCGCCAGGCGGGTCCGTTTGGCCCGGCGGCGCGCA
>CAZYTQ010000175.1:0-5645 GCA_964650135.1 uncultured Anaerolineaceae bacterium
CGACCCTCGAGATCGTCCTGGGCATCGACAACATCGTGTTCATCTCGATCCTCGCGGGCAAGCTGCCCGCCCACCAGCGGGACCGCGCGCGCCGGGTGGGCCTCATCGCCGCGATGGGCATGCGCATCCTGCTGCTCCTTGCCATCGGCTGGGTGGTGGGCCTCACCGAGCCGCTCATCGAGGTCCTGGGACGCGACCTCTCGGGACGCGACCTCATCCTGCTGGGCGGCGGTCTGTTCCTCATCGCCAAGGCGACCTGGGAGATCCATGGCCGGCTCGAGGGCGAGGAGCACGCGACCAGCGTGAGGCCGGCCGGCTCGTTCGCCTCGGTGATCATCCAGATCATGATCCTGGACATCGTGTTCTCGCTCGACTCGGTCATCACGGCGGTGGGCATGTCCAACCAGTTGCCGGTGATGATCGCGGCGGTGGTCATCGCGGTGCTCGTGATGCTCGTCGCGTCGGGTCCCGTGAGCGAGCTCATCGAGCGACACCCGACCCTCAAGATGCTGGCGCTGTCGTTCCTGCTGCTCATCGGCGTGGTGCTCACGGCCGAGGGCCTGGGCCAGCACGTGGAGAAGGGCTTCATCTACTTCGCGATGGGCTTCTCGGTCTTCGTGGAGCTCCTCAACATCCGCTCGTCGCGCAAGCCAGAGGCACCCATCACCCTGCGCGACCCATACGTGGAGCGGGTCCAGGGCGTCGGACCGGCGGTCGGCACCACGGACACGCACTGACGCCGGGCGTCGCGCCACGGAGGGACCGGGGGGCGACGCAGGTACCCATCCCGCCTGCGCGGATGGGGCGAGCGCGGGCTGACCGCGATGGTGCCACCGGAGCAGCCGCTTGACACCCCCTTGCCCGTATTGATACTTTTCCCATCGATGTACCAGACTTCTCCATCAGGCCGCACCTCCTCGGGGCGCGACGCCAGGGGCCGCAGCCGCTTTCGCAGCGCGGGTGGCTGCCCATGGTGTCAGCGGGACGCGATGGACATGGACCTCCGGGGAGGACGCGCCGCCTGAGTCGGCCGCGCCCCACATCCGAGCACAGGGGACCCCGAGACCGCCTTCCGGTTCCTCCCCCACTCGCACGATCCTCCCGATCGGACGCACGATCCGCACCTCCGGCTCCGGCAAGGGGCCACGCCCGCCCGAGGACCACCCCCGGCGATGGACGCCCTCCACCTGTTGGCCCACAGCCAGGACCGAGCCTGAAACGCAGAGGACCCGCCCAGTGAACATCCGACGTCCCGCCACGTTCGTGGCGATCCTTGCCCTGTCAGTCGTGGCAGGTGCCCCGGTGACCGCACAGTCGCCGACCGCCCCCGGCAGCGATGCCATCGTCTCCGCAGACTGGCTGGAGCAGCACCTGGACGATCCGGCCGTCCGGATCCTCGAGGTGTCGGTGGTCCCCGGTGTCTATGACCGGGGCCATATCCCGGGCGCCGTCAACGTCACATGGCACACCGACCTGGTCGATCCCGTGCGGCGCGACATCGCGTCGGGCGAGGCGATCCAGTCGCTGCTCCGGACCGCCGGCGTCGACGACGACTCCACCATCGTGCTGTACGGCGACACCAACAACTGGTTCGCGGCGTGGGGCGCATGGGTGCTCGACGTCTACGGCGCGGACGACGTCCGGCTGCTCGACGGTGGCCGTGTGAAGTGGGAGGCCGACGGCCGTCCGCTCGAGGTCGCGCCGCCGACCCCGGCGGAGGGCTCGTTCACCGCCGCCGCGGCCGACGATGACCTGCGGGCGTTCCTGCCCGAGGTCCTCGCCGTGGTCGAGGGCGGGGCCCAGGCGCAGCTGGTCGACATCCGCGGACCGGCCGAGTTCAACGGCGAGATCTTCGCGCCCGAGGGCGTCCAGGAGCTGTCGATCCGCGCGGGCCACATCCCGGGCGCCATCAACGTCCCGTGGGGCCAGAACGTCCAGGAAGACGGCACCTTCAAGAGCCCCGATGACCTGCGCGCCCTGTATGCCGGCGTGGGCATCGACGGCAGCCAGCCCATCATCACCTACTGCCGCATCGGCGAGCGGGCGAGCCTGACCTGGTTCGTCCTCCATCGCATCCTGGGATACGACGCGCAGGTGTACGACGGCAGCTGGACCGAGTACGGCAACTCGGTCGGTGTGCCCATCGACAACCCGGCCGGCACCGTGTGGGGCGGCCAGTAGCGCCACGACGCGGTCGCTTGACGGGCGTACTCGCCCTCGGTCGCGCACCGTGAGTCCGTGACGATCGCGGTCCCCCCATCCGACGACCCCGCCCAGGGCGGGGTCGTCGGCGTCTCCGGTCCCGCACCCAGGGTCGCTGCGTGGCGGCTGGCGGCTGGCAGCGTCGTCGCGGTCGTGCTGGTCGCGGTCGCGGGACTGCTCGTCGCGACGCCGGGTCAGGGGGTCCCGGCCGCCACGTCGCTCGCCATCGGCGCTGCCCTCGGCGTGGTGTTCGCGCGAGGACGGTTCTGCTTCTTCTGCATCCTGCGCGATCTCATCGAGCATCGGGACAGCGCGCCCTCGTACGCGATCCTGGCCGCCCTCGCGGTGGGTGGCATCGGGTATGCGGTCGTGTTCGGCATGTTCCTGCCCGACCCATCGACCGGCCGGCTCCCCGCGCAGGCGTTCATCGGTCCCGTCAGCTGGGTGCTGGTGGCCGGCGGCGTCGTCTTCGGTGTCGGCATGGCGCTCAGCGG
Source organism: uncultured Anaerolineaceae bacterium (assembly GCA_964650135.1). Lineage (GTDB taxonomy): Bacteria > Chloroflexota > Limnocylindria > Limnocylindrales > CSP1-4 > JAFMJV01. Next base: position 2,697 of record CAZYTQ010000175.1, read on the forward strand.
AGGCTGCATCAGCGCCCTGCTCTACCGCATGGGCGAGGGGTATGGCCGGGCACCCATCGGCCTGCTGGGTGCGCTCATGGGCTTCGGTCTTGGCTTCCTCTCGTGGCAGCCGCTGTATCTCGGGACCATCGTGCGGGCGCCCGAGATCTGGCTCCCCGCCGAGCTCGGATACGCTGGCGCGCTCGCGGTGCACCTGGTGATCCTCGGGATCCTGGCGCTGGCCCTGATGCGCTGGCTGCCACCGACACGGACCGGCGAGGGCGGCCGACCGACGCTCGGGACGGTCTACCGGCGCGTGTTCGTGTGGCGCTGGCCCGCGCTCGTGACGGGTGCCCTGGTGGGCATCATCGGGGCCGTCGCGTACCTGCGCGTGGCACCGTTGGGAGTCACGCAGCAGCTGGGCACCCTGAGCCGCGCGGCGATGACCGATGCCGGGCTCATCGGTGACCGTCTCGACGGCCTGGATGGCTTCGCGGGCTGTGTCGCCGTCGTCGGCGAGCTGCTCGTGGACAACGGCTGGCTCATCGGCGCGATGGTCCTCGGATCCTTCGCGGTGTCGGTCGCCGGAGGTCGCTTCCGTGTCACGGGTGTCACGCTCCGGAACGGGACCACGGCCCTGCTCGGGGGAGTGCTCATGGGCTGGGGCGCGATGGTCGCCCTCGGCTGCACCATCGGCACCTTGCTCTCGGGGATCTCGGCGTTCGCCGTCGCAGGCTGGGTCTTCGGGGCGGCGGTCGTGGCAGGTGTCTGGCTCGGTATCCGCCTCCGGCTGCACTCCCTCTGAGGGCGTCGCGGGCGCTCGGGCCCGCCTCTGGCGCCAGGAGCCTCCGGCGCTGGGGATCCTCAGGCGCTCGGCGCGGGTGCCTCCTGGGCGGCGCGGATCACGTCGTCCGTCACGATGCGTCGGGCGACCACGAGCGAGCCGATGAGCAGGGCACCCAGCAGGAACACGGCTCGCAGCCCGAACAGCTCCGCGACGATGCCGCCCATCAGCGCACCCAGGGGCTGCGTGCCCCAGGCGAACAGTCGATAGCTCGCGTTCACGCGTCCCAGGAGCGCGTCGGGCACGATCCGCTGGCGCAGCGTCACGGTGAGGATGTTCCAGGCCACCACCGCGATCCCGGCCACGACGAACGCGCCGCCGATGAGCAGCGGATCGGCCGTGATGGCCGGGATGAGGAACGGCAGCGCGGTGAACGCCACGGCACCCCAGATGACCCGGCCGGGACCCCAGCGCCGTTCGAGGCGGGGGGTGATCACGGACCCGATGACACTGCCTACGGCCATGGCCGCCAGGAGGATGCCGAACGCGGCCTCGGACATGCCCATGGGTCCCGGTGCGATCGCATACAGCACGAACACCGCCCATACGGCACCGCTGGCCAGGTTCATGACCCCCACCATGATGGCGAACGTGCGCAGCAGCGGGTGCCTCACCAGGAATCGCAGCCCGGCCTTGATGTCCTCCACCATGCGCGTCGGCGGACCCTCCCGGATCGCCCGGAACGATCCCGCGATGAGCGCGAGCCCGATCGCCGCGAGGGCGAACCCGAGCGCCGAGCCGCCGAGCGCGAGCGGGATCGAGAGACCGACCAGGATGCCCCCGAGTGGTGGCCCCACGAAGCTGTTCATGATGACCTCGGCCGCGTACAGCCGGCCGTTGGCGCGGCCCAGCTGATCGGGGTGGACGATGCTGGGCAGGATCGACTGGGCGGCGGTGTCGAACAGGGTCTCGCCCACCCCGAGCGCGAACGCCGCGACATAGATCGCGGGCATGGTCAGCTGGTCCGTGAACGCCAGTGCCGCGAGCGTTCCCACGATGACGACACGTGCCACCTGGACGTTGCGCATCGTGCGGCGTCGATCGAGTCGGTCGGCGAGGGCGCCCGCCACGAGCACGAACACGAGCCATGGCAGGCGGGCCACGACGACCACCCCGGCGACCTCGAGCGGCGACGACGAGATGCGCGCCGCGATGATGGGCAGCGCGATCTGGAGGATGCCGTCCGCGAGGTTGGAGGAGGCCGACGCGAACAGGATCTTGCGGAAGCCCGCACCCAGCGGCGCCATCGCAGCGGAGATCGGCGTCTCGTCGATGGTCGGCGTGGCGGCGGCGCTCGGCGTCACCGTGACGTGGTCGTCCATGCGTCGGACATGATGGTCGCCCGGGCTGCGTCCTGCATGCACGCTGTGCGCGGCCCGGTCGGGCGCTCGTGCCATCACCCGTGCCGTCGCGGATCGTGGGATGATTGCCGACGCAATGACCGTATCGATGCGCCCCCCCTCGACCGATCAGGCACCGTCCTCACCCGCCCTCGCGCTGTGGGAGGCGCTCGCGGGCGCACACGCGGCACTCGTGGAGCGGCTGGATCCCGAGACGCCCGACTGCGCCATCGTGGGCTCGGACACCATCGAGGTGCTGCTGCCGCTGTCCACGGCACCGGATCGGCAGATGCGCATGCACGAGCTGGCCGACCGCTCCCATGTCACGCGCAGCGGTCTCACCCGGCGCGTGGACCGGCTGGTGAGCGACGGCTGGGTCGAACGCGTCTACTGCGATTCCGACCGCCGGGGTGCGTACGCCCGCCTGACCGATATGGGCGCCACCGAGCTGGCCCGGGCGCTCCCCCACCACATCGGCGCCCTGGAGCGACACCTTGCCGACCGGCTGACGCCCGCGGAGATGGCGACCCTCACGGAGCTGCTGTCCCGGCTGTAGCAAGCGACCCGTCCGTGGCCGCCACGTCGGCAGCCAGCCGCGGGGACCAGCTGTCACGTGACCACCTGCTCGCGGAAGCATCCGATCCCCGGTGACGGGTGGCGGTGGGCCAGGGCCGCGGTGGGCGGCGCGGCAGGCAGCGGGCGGCCCGCGCGGTGGGCGGCGCGGCTGACCCGCACGCCGCGCTCCATGCCGATCGCCCGACTGGTGGACCACCTGCCGGGCCATCG
>CAZYTQ010000176.1:0-2100 GCA_964650135.1 uncultured Anaerolineaceae bacterium
GCGGCCGATGCGGCGCGAGCGATTGGCGTCGCCGGTGCGTCGCTCGCCGTGGGCTCGTTGGCTGACATGTCGTCTCCTGGTGGGGGTGGCGCCCGGTCGGATGGTCGGGCGACGCAGCACAAGGCTGACGTGGGGCGGCCTCCCCGTCAACGCGGCATCCGACACCGGGATGGTCGATCAGCCGACACCACGGCCCGCCCACGCGCCCGCCTACACTGGCCCGATGCGCACTGGATCCGAACCAGGACCGGGTGGCGAAGAGCCGCCGAGCGACGATCCGTCACCGGACCCGGAGGGACCGCCGGACCAGGTCCCATCGGTCGACCCCGGTGCGCTCCTTGCCGCCCTCGCCCATCGGGCAGCCATCGCGCGCACGCTGGTCGGTGATGCGGAGACGGTGCTGCTCCAATCCGTGGTCGATGCCGCAGCGGCCCTGTTCGACTCGGAGGCAGCGTCCATCGCGCTGTTCGAGCGTGGTCCGGATCGCCTCGAGTTCCGGGTGGCTGCCGGCGAGCAGGGCGCGGGTGTCGTGGGCCTGTCCGTGACGCCCACCCAGGGCATCGCGGGCTACGTGTTCTCGACCGGTCAGCCCATCGCGCTCTCGGACGTCCGGTCGGACCCCCGCTTCGACCAGGGCGTGGCGCAGCGCACCGGGTACGTGCCTCGCTCGCTGGCCGCGGTGCCGCTCGTGGACACGGCAGCGACGGTGGGCGTGCTCCAGGTGCTCGACAAGCGTTCCACCCCCACGTTCACCCTCCGCGACATGGAGCTGCTGGGTGTGTTCGCACGACAGGCTGCCGCGGCGATCGAGGCTGCCAAGGTCCAGCGGGACACGGCCAGGCTCCTGCGCGAGGTGCTCACGGGCGTCGCGGCAGACGCCGTCGACGCCGACACCCTCGACCAGCTGGTCTCGGACGCCACCTCCGCCCTCGACACGGACGAGGACGACCGACTGTGGGAGCTGGTCGACCTGCTCGCCGGTCTGCGGGCCTCCGGCGACCGCGAGCTGGCCCTGGTCATCGACATCCTGCGGGTGGTGGTCCGCTCCGGCTCACGGGACGGCTCTCGTCGGCGGCGAGGGGAGCGGAGCCCTCGATGACGCGCCCTTGATGACGAGCACCCGATGACCGAGGCGGTCCGGCCGGCCTGGTCCGAGCCATTCATCGGCGACCTCGACGGCCTCCGGCGACCCTCCCGGCTGGATACCGTCGATCGTGCCTGGGCGTTCGAGGGATCGACCGGGCGGGGGGTCACCGTGGCCATCATCGACTCCGGCCTCGAGGTCGATCATCCGGCCCTCGCGGGTCGGGTGGTGGAGAGCGTGGCCGTCGAGCTGGTGGACGGCGAGCCCACGGTGGTCGCCGATGCGGGCACCGACCTGTACGGCCATGCGACCGCGTGCGGGGGCATCATCCTGGGTCTCGCGCCCGAGGTGGACCTGGTGTCCGTCCGGGTGCTCGGCGCGGACCTGCGTGGCAAGGGCGCGGCATTCCTCGCGGGCCTCGAGTGGGCCGTGGCGCGAGGCGTCCAGCTCGCCAACCTCAGCCTGTCGTCGAAGAGCGAGGCGCTGTTCGGCGCCTTCCACGAGGTCGCGGATGACGCCGCGTTCAAGGGCGTGTGTCTCGTGAGTGCCGCCAACAACGTGCGATCCGCGAGCTATCCGTCGCTGTTCAGCTCGGTCCTGTCCGTGGCTGCGCACGGCGAGCCTGACCCGTGGCGCTGGTACCACAACCCGGCGCCGCCGGTGGAGTTCGGGGCATGGGGCGTGGACGTGCCCATCGCCTGGAAGGACGGCGGCTCCACGGTCGCGACCGGGAACAGCTTCGCGGCGCCGCACATGGCAGGTCTCGCGGCGCTCCTCCTTGCCAGGCACCCGGGACTCGCGCCATTCGAGGTGAAGGCGGTCCTCGCGGCGACCGCGGACATGCCCGGGCAGCGGTAGGGAGCCGGGGCGAGCTCAGGCGGGTGTGGCGGCCGAGGTCGTGCCGCGTGCCAGCCGGCCATCGGTGGCGGTGGGCGCCGTGCGACCCAGCGCCGCATCGAGCCGCGCCAGGAACGGCCGCGCACCCAGACCCTCGAGGATCGAGCGCGCCTCGGGGG
>CAZYTQ010000176.1:2110-5611 GCA_964650135.1 uncultured Anaerolineaceae bacterium
ATCGACAGGCGCTCGGTGCCTGGCGATAGAGCGCGGTGGCCTCCGCCGGTTCACCGTCCAGCGCCGCCAGGCCGGCCCGGATGGTGGACCGCCACGCCAGCGTCGCGGGCCCGTGGAGGCCGGTCGCCTCGAATGCCACGAGATCGGCAGCCGCGGCGTCGCGGTCGCGCATCCAGAGCCCGGCGCGCGCCGCGCGGGGCAGCACGTACGGAGCGTTGAGCGAGCTCAGCTGGGCGGTCTTGTGGAGCTGGCGGGCCGCCTCGGCGAGGTCGCCCGCGGCGAACGCCGCGCCCGCGTACGCATCGGAACGTGTGAACTCGGCGGTGAGGCCGGTGTCCCCGGCGAGCAGCTGCTCGATGAGAGCGAGGTCATCGGTCGGATCCTCGCCGATCCCGGCGGTGAGGGCGATCCGGCCACCCATCACCTGGGCACGCTCCTCGGGACTCAGGTCCTCCTCGAGGAACGCGTCCATGAGGTCACGTGCCCATGCCCATTCGCCGGTCCGGATCGCGTCCTCGCACGCGTTCATGGTGTTGGTCATGATGAAGCCGCGACGTCCGATGCGGCGCGAGAGGGCGAGCGAGGCCCGCTCGGCCTCGAGCGCGGCGCGCGGATCGCCGCCCAGGTACGCGCCTCGCAGGCCCAGCGCCCGGAGCGTCTCCACCTGGTCGCCGATGGACTCGGCGAGCTGTCCGGACGCGTCGATGAGCGCGAGACCCTCGTATGTCCGGCCGATGTCGCACAGGCTCGTGCCACGTGTGCCCAGCGCCCGCACCACGATGGCCTTCTCATCGGCCAGCTCGGCGGCCTCGAGCACCCGCTCCGTGAGCGCGAGCGCCTGTCGCGACTCCCCCTTGTGGCCCAGGACGGCCGCCAGCGAGGCCTCCAGGTCGAGCAGCGCGGGGGACGGGAACAGGTCACCGAACTCCGCCTCGCCCGCCTCGAGGACCTCGAGCGCCCGCTCCACGTGGGTCGCCCGATAGATGACCATGCCCAGGTCGCTGACGGCGCGAGCGGCGGCGGTCCGATCACCCGTCGCGCGCATGATGCGCAGCGCCTCGTTGCCATGGTGCTCGGCGCTCTCGTACCGACCCACGGCCATCGCCGCGTCGAGCGCGCGGGCATGGATGGCCGCCTGGTCCGCATCGTCGTCCGCGACGGTCAGGGCTTGTTCGTAGTAGCCCAGCGCCTGCCCGTGGGCGGCGAGACCGGCGGCGCGATCGGCCGCGCTCACGAGCGCCAGGCGCGCCTGCCTGGCGAGCGCGCCGGCCTCGTCGCCCTCCGGCGCGTTCGCGTGGGCCGCGAGATAGTGCACCGCGAGGGCGCCGGTCATCTCGTCGCCCCCGATGCCCTCGAAGTAGCGCGCGGCCGCCAGATGGCGCACCTTCCGGTCGCGCCTGGCGAGCGTGTTGTAGGCCACCTCGCGGATGAGCGCCTGGACGAACACGAGCTGGCCCCGCTCGGGCGAGCGTGGGTCCGTGTCCAGCCGGAACAGCTCGCGCCGGGTCAGGTCGCGCAACCGCGGCTCGAGGTCGATGAGGTCGCGACCCGCGACCGCTGCCAGTGCCGCGCTCGTGAACGAGGTGCCGAGGACCGCCGCGTCCTGGACCAGGGTGCGGTCGTCCGCGTCCAGCCCGTCGAGACGGGCGAGGATGAGCGCGGTCAGCGTCTCCGGCACGGACAGGGAGCCAAGGTCACCGACCGGCGCATAGCTGCCATCGCGGAGCGCCAGACGACCGTCCGCCACGAGCATGCGCACCGTCTCCACCGCGTACAGCGGGATGCCCTCGGCACGCGCCACGATCGCCCGCGTGGCCGCGTCGGGCAGGTCGGGGATGAGGCCCCGGAGGAGCTCTGCCATCGCCTGGTCCGGGAGCGGGTCGAGCGACAGGCTCGCGAAGTCGCGCTTGCCGGCGCCCCACGCCGGCCGCCGCTCCAGCAGCTCCGGTCGTGCCAGGGTGACCACATAGATGGGCAGCCCTCGCGACCAGTCGAGCAGGTGGTCGATGAAGTCGAGCGTCCCCTGGTCGGCCCAATGGAGGTCCTCGAACACCATGACCACGGGGTTGGAGGCCGCGAGACGCTCGAAGAAGGTGCGCCACGCGGTGAACAGCTCCTCGGAGCGGGCGGGTGTGCCCCCGTAGCCCAGGAGCGCGAGCAGCGCCACCTCGACCCAGGCACGCTCGTCCGGGTCAGGGGAATGCTCAGCGAGCGTCGCCTGGACCCGCAGCCGGGTCGTGGCCTCGTCATCGCCCTCGACCAGCGCGCAGCGGGACCGGACCATCTCCGCGACCGCCCAGAACGTGATCCCCTGGCCGTACGAGGGTGAGCGCCCCGAGTGCCACCAGATGATGTCCCGCAGGCCATCGATGTACTTGAGGAACTCCCAGGCGAGCCGGCTCTTGCCGATGCCCGCCGGACCGATGAGCGAGACCAGTCGCACCCGCCGGTCGCGAACGGTGTCATGGAACAGCTCCTTGAGCATCCGCAGCTCGCGGTCGCGGCCTACGAACGGCGCCTCCAGCGTGTCCGATCGGCCCCGGCCGCCGGTCTCGGCGACCACGCGGATCGCCCGCCATGCGGCGACCGGCGTCTGCTTGCCCTTGAGCTGCTGCTCCCCCACGGGCTCGAACACGATGGCGGCCGCGGATGCGCGATGCGTCGCCTCGCCCACCAGGACCGTGCCGGGCGATGCGACCGCCTGGAGTCGGGAGGCGGTGTTGACGAGGTCCCCGGCCACCAGGCCCTGGTTGGTGGCACCGAGGGTCACGGCGGCCTCGCCCGTCATGACGCCCGCGCGTGCCTGGAGCCCGGGCGCCAGCGAGCGGACCTCGTCCACGAGATCGAGCGCCGCCCGCACGGCACGCTCGGCATCGTTCTCGCTCGCGGTCGGCGCGCCCCACACGGCCATCACGGCGTCACCGATGAACTTCTCCACGGTGCCGCCGTAGCGAGCGACGATGCCGCTGGCGAGATCGAAGTAGCGCGTGAGCAGCTCCCGCGTGTCCTCGGCGTCCGTGGTCTCCGCCAGCGTGGTGGAGCCCACCAGGTCGGCGAACATGACGCTGACCAGACGACGCTCGGCCTCGGGCGCACGTTGCGGCTGGCTGGGCGAGGGAGCCCGGCCCACGCGGGCGCCTGCGGGGCCATCCGCGAGGGCCGCGCCGCAGTTGAGGCAGAACCGGGCGCCACTCACGATGGGTGTCCCGCAGCTCGGGCAGCTCGCCGCGACGGGCGACCCGCAGCTGAAGCAGAACCGCGCGCCGGCCGGGTTGGCCGTCCCGCAGGCTGCGCAGGTCATCGGCGTGCGGGGTGGGTGGCGTCCACCCGCGTAGAGTACCGGACGGGACGCTCGGCGATCACCGCCGGCTGGCCGCTCACCGGACCGACCTGCCCGCGCCGGCGCCCACGCCTGCGGCCATCGCCGCGGTACCATCGGGCGGCCCATGACCGACCGACCGCGCTTCTACCTGACCACCGCCATCGCCTACGCCAACAACA
>CAZYTQ010000177.1:0-3853 GCA_964650135.1 uncultured Anaerolineaceae bacterium
GGGCGATCGGCATGGATCGGGCATGGATCGGGGGCCGGGCCGCTGGAGCCCGGCCTGCTCACCGCCATCACAGCGCATCGGACGCTTCCTGGCCCGACGAGAGTGGCCGGCGCGGGTGATGTCCCGATGCGACTCGGGACGTACGTGGCCACATCCCGCCAGAGCGCGGATGGCATCGGTCCGGGATGACCGGTCATCCGGTCGGGCGTCTGCTCCGAGCATCCGGTGGTACGACCGGGCGGCCCAGCAGTCGCTCGGCGGTGGCCAGGTCGCCGGCCGTGATGGCGGCACGGATGCGCGAGCTGGACACGGGCGCGCCATCCACCTCCAGCGTATCGACCTGCACCAGCCGCCAGCCGTCGCGAGCCGCCAGTCGCTGCACGGTCGCCACGGTCCCTTGGCGGTCACGCCCGAACGCCGACTCATGGGACATCACGAGACCCACCAGCTCCCGGCCGCGCGCCAGCCGCTCCAGGAACACGTCAGCGGTCTGGGACCGGAACTCCTCATCGAACCGCTGGACCACGACCACGTCCATACCCGTCTCGAGCAACCGGGCCAGCTTCTCGCTGTCGTCGCACAGCAGCTCTGGTGCGTGACCCGTGATGACCGCCTGGGGATGGGGGTCGAACGTGATGACGACAGCGGCGGCGCCCAGCTCGTCGGCCAGTGCCCGGAGCCGCCCGAGCACCTCGGTGTGTCCCCGATGGACGCCATCGAAGACGCCCACGGTGGCCACGAAGCAGAGGCCCGGCCGAAGCTCATCGATGTCACCCAGGACGAGGGCGGACACGCTCAGGCGGTCCCCGTGGCCGCATCCGGCTCCAGGAGCACCTTCTCAGGATGCAGTCGGCCACCCTCGAGACGCGCCATCGCGGCGAGCGTGCCGTCCGGGTCGACGACACGCACCAGTTCACGCGGGCCCGGTGCAGGCAGGTCCACGCCCCGTGCCCGGACCACCTGCCCGCGCAGCAGCGATCGCAGGTCGGCATCGGCGAGCGTCACGCGCGGCCACGCGTCGAGCCCCGTGTCTGGCGGCAGCAGCAGCTCACCGATCCTGCCCTCCCCCAGCAGCGCCCGCACCTCATCCAGCGGGCGCGCCGCGTCCCGGTGGAACGGCCCGCTGCCCGTGCGCACGAGCGCACCCAGGTACGCCCCCGTCCCCAGGACCTCGCCGCAGTCACGTGCCAGGGCGCGCACATACGTGCCCGCGGAGCAGCGCATGACGACGCTCGCCGCGGGTCGCTCGGGGTCACGCGCGTCCCACTCGGTGACCCGCAGCTCGTGGAACGTCACGGTCCGGGCCTTGAGCTCGGGCGTCTCGCCGTGGCGCGCCAGCTCGTAGGCGTGGCGACCCGCGACACGCACCGCCGAGTGGTCGGGTGGCCGTTGCTCGATGGTGCCCAGGAAACCCGCCAGCGCTGCCTCGACCTGCTCGCGGGTGGGTGGCGCCATGCCTTCCGCCGGCGTCAGCTCGCCATCGATGTCATCGGTCGTGGAGCGAGCCCCGAAGACCATCACGGCCTCGTAGGCCTTCTCGTCGCCGAGGTGGTATTCGACCATGCGCGTGGCACGTCCCAAGAACACCGGCAGGACACCCGCCGCGAACGGGTCGAGCGTGCCCCCGTGGCCCACCCGCCTCGCGCCGGACAGACGACGCACGATGGCGACCACGTCGTGGGACGTGGGGCCGATGGGCTTGTCCACGACGAGGATGCCGTGGATGTCCAGACGCGGCCGCCGCGGCTGGCCATCACGGCCGCCACGCTGACCGCCGGCGTCACCCGGCCGGACGCCGCGCCGCTCCGACGACGCGCTCCGATCCCCGTCGCGATCGGCCATCAGCGACCTGCGTCCGTAGCGTGGACCAGGCGGGTCGCCTCACCCAGCACCGCGGCACGTGCCTCGGCGAGCGGCAGCATCACGGTCGCGCCCGCGGCCCGGGGATGGCCGCCACCACCGAACGCCGATGTCAGCGCGATGGCATCCACGCCACCTTCCCGCGTCCGGGTGCTGATCCGCGTGCGGTCGCCCAGGTCCCGGAACAGGATGGCCACCTCCGCGGTCGACGACTGCGCGAGCAGGTCGATGATCCCCTCCGACTGCTCCGCGCTCGCGCCGCTGGTCAGGAGATCCCCGGGCTCCAGCGATGCCCACACCAGCCGGCCATCGAGACCGCTCTCGAGCCGCGCCAGCACCTGGCCGAAGAGGTGCAGCTGCTCGTTGGGCTTGTTGCGATAGATGAGTCGCGCGACCTCCGCGATGGAGCCACCCGCGGCGAGCAGCTCGGCGGCGACGCGCATCGTGCGCGGTGTCACGTTGGGGTGCTGGAACATGCCGGTGTCACCGATGACACCCGCCATCAGGTCAGCCGCGATGGTGCCGTCGAGGGCATCGAGGGGCACGCCCAGGCGCGGCAGCAGCAGCGCCACCATCTCGCATGCGGCCGCGGCCGTCGGATCCACCCAGTCCACGGCCCCGAATCCGGTGTTGGAGGCGTGGTGGTCGATGACCAGGACGGGCAGGCGACCGAACAGCTCGGCGTGCTCGCGGGCGACCCGACCGACGCGCGCCAGCTCGCCCGAGTCGGTGACCACGATGAGGTCGTAGTCGAGATCCGGGTCGGGCTCGGCACGCACCCGTTCGATGTGGGGCATGAAGCCATAGAGCTCGGGCACGGGGTCGCTGCTCATGGGGGTGGCCCGACCGCCCAGCCACTCCACGGCGAGCGCGACCCCCAGCGCGGACCCGAACGCGTCCGAGTCCGGGCTCTCGTGACCGATGGCGAGCACCCGGCGTGAGGCACGCAGCAGCTCCACCGCGGCATCCGGCACGCTTGCCAGGTCGGCGGGCGTCAGGGACGTGAGCGAGCTGCCCAACACCGCCTCAGTGGGCATCGGGTCGTCTCCGCGAGGCGCGTGCCGATGGCTTCCGGCGCGGCTTCCGGGGCTCGGGCACACCGCGTGTCGGGGCGGGCATCGGCAGGGCGACCGGTGTCGGCGGCGGCGGGGCGAGCGGATCCGCGGTCCCCTCGTCGAGGTCGTCGAGGAGCCGCATGACCCGAGTGCCCCGCTCCGCGGAGTCGTCCTCGCGCAGGTGCAGCTCCGGGATCCGCTTCAGGCGCAGCGCGCCCAGCCGGTGGCGCACGAAGGGCATGGCCCGGCCGAGGGCACGCACCGAGCTGCGACGTGCCTGCGCGTCGCCGATGACCGAGACCCACACCGTGGCATGCGCCAGATCGGGGGTCACGTCCACGCTCGTGATGGTCACGAACCCGATGCGCGGGTCAGCGATCTCGCGGGCGACGATGGCCGAGATCTCCTCGCGCAGCAGCTCGTCGAGGCGCGCCGTGCGCTCGCTCATGACCTAGCTCGCGGCGCGGGCGACGATCTGCGTGCTGAAGCTCTCGATGATGTCGCCCTCTTCGAGGTCCTTGTACGAAGCCAGCCCGATGCCGCACTCGTAGCCGGTCTGGACCTCGCGCACGTCATCCCGGAACCGACGCAGCGACTCGACCCGGTCGGTGGTGATGAGACGACCGCCGCGGTACACCCGCGCGCCACCCCGCACCATCCGGCCATCGGTGACATAGCTGCCCGCGATGACCGTGTTCTTGCCCGATCGGAAGATCTGGCGGACCTCGGCGCGGCCCTCGATGACCTCCAGCTCCTCGGGCTCGAGCATGCCCCGAAGCGCGGCATCCATGTCCTCGGTGAGGCGATAGATGATGTCGTACAGCCGAACCTCGACGTCCTCGGCCTCCGCGGTGCGTCGGGCGGCCGGATCGAGCTTGGTGTTGAAGCCGACGACCGCCGCATCCACTGCGGATGCGAGCCGCATGTCGTTGGCCGTG
>CAZYTQ010000177.1:3863-5603 GCA_964650135.1 uncultured Anaerolineaceae bacterium
CCGTGATGTCGCCGGCGCCCTGGCGCAGGACGTTGATCTTGACCTCGTCGGTCTGGAGCTGGTCGAGGGCGTGCACGATGGCGCCCAGCGAGCCCTGCACATCCGCCTTGAGGATGATGCGCAGCTCCTTGGTCTGACCCGCCTGGATCTGACGGTACAGGTCCTCGAGCGTGGCGCGACCATGGCCCTCGGGGCGGCCACCCTGGGCGCCCTTGCGGTCCTCGACGATGCTCCGGGCGCGCTTCTCGTCATCGACCACGCGCAACACGTCGCCGGCCGCTGGCACGTCACCCAGGCCCAGCAGCACGACCGCGGTCGAGGGGCCGGCCGTGGTCACGCGCCTGCCCGTGGTGTCCTCCATCGCCCGCACGCGGCCATAGGTCTCTCCGACCACCACGATGTCGCCCACGCGCAGGGTGCCGGTCTGGACCAGGATGGTGGCGACCGCGCCACGGCCCTTGTCCAGCTCCGCCTCGATGACCGTGCCGATGGCCGATCGCTTCGGATTCCCCTTCGGGTCCACCACCGCGTCCGAGGTGATGAGGATGGTCTCGAGCAGATCATCGATGCCCTGGCCGGTCTTGGCGCTCACCGCGACCATGGGCACCTCGCCGCCGTACTCCTCGATGATCACGTTGTGCTCGGAGAGCTCCGTCTTCACGCGATCGGGGGTGGAGTCCGCCTTGTCGATCTTGTTGAGGGCGATGACGATGGGCACGCCCGCGGCGCGCGCGTGGTCGATGGCCTCGATGGTCTGGGGCATCACGCCGTCATCGGCGGCCACCACGAGCACCGCGATGTCGGTGACCCGGGCGCCCCGCGCGCGCATGGCCGTGAACGCCTCGTGACCCGGCGTGTCGAGGAAGACGATGCGTCGACCTTCGTGCTCCGCCTCGCTGGCACCCACGTGCTGGGTGATGCCACCCCGCTCACCCGCCGCCACGGTGCTCTTGCGGATCGCGTCGAGGAGGCTGGTCTTGCCGTGGTCGACATGGCCCATGACGGTCACGATGGGTGCACGCACCACCAGGTCGGCCGGGTCGTCGGCGTCGTCGGTGATGACGTCCTTGGCATCCTCGCCGGTCGCGGCCTCGCCGGAGGCCTCGATGGTCGGCTCGCTGGTGCTGGCCTCGGCGACCTCGTAGCCCAGCTCGTTGGTCACGAGCGCGGCGGTGTCCCGGTCGATGACCTGGTTGATGCTCGCGAAGATGCCGCTCTTGATGAGCTCCCGGATGATGTCCGCGGGGTTGACGCCGATGAGCTCGGCGAGCTCCTTGACCATGATGGACGCCGGGATGTCGATCGCGCCACGCGTGGACGGATCGATGGTCTGGACGGCGCCACTCGGGCCACCGTCCTGCCGATTGCGGGGCTTGCGAGGTCCGCGCGTGTTGCGCGTCCCACTGCGACTACGAGCCATGCTGACCTCCGTGGAGCGACACGAGGTCGCCATGCTCAAGCTGCTCGCGCAGCTCGGCGGGGATGGGTGTGGATAGCGCCCGTTGGAGGGCGGATCGCCGGACCGCCTGCTGCCAGCAGGCTGGGTCGGCGCACAGATAGGCGCCCCGACCGGGTGCATGCCCGGTGGGGTCGAGCGTCACGTCCCCCGCGGGTGACCGCACGATGCGCACGAGGTCACGCTGCGGCCGCTCGGTGCGGCACGCCACGCAGGTGCGGGCCGGGGGACGCCGGACGGGCGCCGCCGCGACTACGACGCCACCTCGCTGGGAGCGGCTTCCG
>CAZYTQ010000178.1:0-5531 GCA_964650135.1 uncultured Anaerolineaceae bacterium
GATGGCGTTCGAAGGTCGCATCGAGGATGGAGGCGCCCTCAAGCCCGTCGCCGGAGGCGTTGAGCCCCAGGAGTCGGCGACGCATCCGCTCGCCGATGCCCGACGTGTCCTGGTAGATGACAGGCCCACGGCCGGTGCCGCTCAGGACCGCCACGTGGCCGGTGCCGACCTCGGGTGACCAGGTGATGGCGTACAGCGACAGGGTGGTCCGGGTCTCGCCCGCCCGGAGGGTCAGGACGAAGTGGTCCCAGACGTGGACGACCTCGCCGGGATGCGAACGCGCGATGGCCACGATCGCAGGGTACGCCACGCGCGCGACCGCCTCCACGGGTAGGCGGCCATGAACCTGACGGGTTCCGTCACGGTCATGGGTCAGGATGGGATCCTGTCCCACCCGCTGTCGCAGGAGGCTCACCCGATGACCGAGCAGCGTTCCACCCCAGCACCCATCATCCTGGTGCCTGGGTTCTGGCTGGGCGCATGGGCGTGGGACGAGGTGGCCGCCATCCTGCGCGCCGATGGCCACGACGTGACGGCGCTGACGCTGCCCGGGCTCGACTCCGTCGAGACAGACCGCTCGACCATCCACCTGTCGGATCACGTGGACGCGATCGCCGATGCGCTGCTCGCAGCCCCATCGCCGGCCGTGCTCGCCGTCCATTCCGCCGCGGGCTTCTCCGGATATGCGGCGAGCGACCGCCACCCGGATCGGGTCGCGGCGATGGTGTACGTGGACACGGCACCCGGCAAGGGCGCCCTCGATCCGGGGTTCACGGACGTCGAGAAGCCGCTCGACTGGGCATCCGTGGAGGCGGAGGAGAACCTCGATGGGCTCTCCGAGGACCAGAAGGCCGCATTCCGCGAGCGCGCTGTCCCGGAGCCGGGCGCCATGCTGCGCGAATCGGTCGAGCTGACCAACGACGCCCGGCGGGACGTCCCGAGCACGTTCATCTGCACCGGCTACTCGGCGGCGGACTATCGGACATACGCCCGCGAGCACCCCGAGTGGGCGTTCCTGGCCGGGATCCCCGAGCTGCGTCACACCACCTGGATCGACCTGCCCACCAGCCACTGGCCGATGTGGTCACGGCCAGCCGAGCTCGCGGCGATCATCGGGGGCGTCGCGACGGCGCACGCCCGCACGGCCGACTGATCGCCCCCCGTTCAGACGGGCGTGTCGAACGCCTCGGGGGCATAGCCACGGACCAGCCCACCGATCTCGCCCGTGCGCCAGTCGCGGTCGAACATGCCGACCGGGATCGCGTCCTCCAGCCCCTGCAGGTTGCCCGGCAGCGGGCGACCGCTCAGTGCCGAGGTCACCATGACAGCGGGCATCAGGCGATACACGAGCGCCATCCAGCCGGACATCTCGAGCCCGGATCCGCGCAGGATGAGTGACTCCACATCCTGGACACCCATCACGCGGCGACCGTGACCCACGATGTCACCCCACCGGGCCCGCACGCGGTAGCCGATGCCGTGGTACGTGATCGTCTCCGGGGTGATGACGAGGCGTGCCCGGGTGGTGAGCCATGCCCCGATGCCCAGGCCCACCAGCAGCACGCCGCCCACGATCCAGACGGCGTAGCGCCCCTCCGCCTCGGTGGCCACGAGCAGGATGCCCATGGTCACGGCGCACGCGGCGATCGCCGGCAGGAGAAGACGGACGACGGATCGGACCCGGAACGTCTGCGTCCCGTGCATCGCACCTCCGTATGGTCGTTCGCGTGATCGTACCGATCACAGGCGCGCGGTCGGCGATCCGCTCGACGCACTGACCTACGACCGACACCGGGTGCCATGATGGGGGCATGGAGGGCGAGCGGGGACCGACGTTGCTGCGCCGCGTGCTCCACGTCTGGCCGCTGCCGCTGACGCTCATCGGGCTCGTCGTCGGCGTGGTGGCGGCGCTCGCCGGCCAGCATGACCTCGCGTGGGTGGCATGGACGGTCCCCGCGGTCCTGGTGGCCATCAAGCTCGGCTGGCAGATCGTGCGCGACCTGCTCGCCCGCGAGGCGGGTGTCGATGTCATCGCGCTGCTGGCCATCGTGGGCGCGATCCTGGTCGATGAGCCCGCCGCCGCCATCATCATCGCGGTCATGCTCGCCACGGGCGAGGCGCTCGAGGCGTACGCGCAGGGCCGGGCACATCGGGAGCTGACCTCGCTGCTCGAGCGGGCGCCCCAACAGGTGCACCGGTACGTGGGCTCGGAGCTGGAGATCGTGCCCGTCGAGTCGGTCGTGGTGGGTGACCTGCTGCTCGTGCGCCCCGGCGAGGTGGTGCCGGTCGACGGGACGATCGTGGACGTCGCGGCGGTCCTGGACGAGTCCGCGCTCACCGGGGAGAGCCGGCCGGTCACCCGCCAGCCCGGGGACCCGGTGGCGAGCGGCGTGATCGACAGCGGTGGCCCGTTCCAGCTGCGTGCCACGGCGACGGCATCCGCGAGCACCTACGCCGGCATCGTCCGGCTGGTGGAGCAGGCGTCACGCTCCAAGGCGCCGGCCGTCCGGCTCGCCGATCGCTACGGGCTCCTGTTCGTGCCCCTCACGCTGGTCATCGCGGGTGCCGCGTGGCTCGCCAGCGGCGACCCCGAGCGCGCACTGGCGGTGCTCGTCGTGGCCACCCCGTGCCCGCTCATCCTGGCCGTGCCCATCGCCATCGTGAGCGGCATCTCCCGCGCCGCACGGCGGGGCATCATCGTCAAGGGGGGCGGGCCGCTGGAGACCGTGGCGCGTGCCCGCACGATGCTGTTCGACAAGACCGGCACGCTCACCTCGGGCCGGCCTCGGCTGGTGTCCGTGGCGGGACCTGGCGACCCCGATGAGGTCCTGGCCGCAGCGGGTTCGCTCGAGCAGGCGTCACCCCATGTGCTGGCGAGTGCCATCGTGGCCGCGGCACGCGGGCGGGAGCTGACGCTCCGGTTGCCCACGGACGTCCACGAATCACCCGGTGCCGGGGTCACGGGCCGGGTCGACGGACGATGGGTGCGGGTGGGCACGGCCCGCTACGCGCTCGCCGGCGGCACGGCCATGGACGGCGCCACGGCCGCGGTGAGTGCCACGACCGCGGGAAGCGCGACTCCCCCGGCGAATGCCACGGCCACGGGGAGTGCCACTCCACCGCCCGCCCTGCCACGCTGGGTCCGCGACCTGGAGCGTCGCTCGCCCATCGACGGCACCAGCATGGTCTATGTGGCGGTCGATGGCCAGCTCGCCGGCGCGCTCGTCCTCGACGATCCCATCCGCCCCGAGTCGCCGCGCGCGGTGCGCAGCCTGCGCCGCGCCGGGTACACCCGCATCGTCATGGTCACGGGCGACCGGGCGGCCGTGGCGGACCTGGTGGCGTCGGCGATCGGCATCGATTCGGTGCTCGCCGACCGTCACCCGGAGGACAAGGTCGAGGCGGTCCGCCATGAGACATCGCTGGCCGATGGCCCGGTGGTCATGGTGGGCGATGGCATCAATGACGCCCCTGCCCTCGCCGCGGCCGATGTCGGCATCGCCATGGGTGCCCGGGGTGCGACATCGGCGTCCGAGGCGGCGGACATCGTCATCACCGTCGACCGGCTGGACCGTCTGCCGGAGGCCGTGCGCATCGCCCGTCGCTCGCGTTCGATCGCGCTCCAGGGCGTGTTCGTGGGCATGGGCCTGTCCATCGTGGCGATGGTGGTCGCGGCCTTCGGCGCCATCCCGGTCATCGCCGGTGCCATCCTCCAGGAGGTCATCGACATCACGGTCATCCTCAACGCGCTGCGAGCCCTGCGGGGCGGTGACGTGACGCCCATCACGATGGCCGGCTGGACCGCGACCCATGCCGAGCTGGTGGCGGCCCACCAGCAGCTCTCGAGCGGTATCGATCGACTCCGGACGACCGCGGACGGGCTGGACACGCTGCCGGGGACCGAAGCGCTGGCCGACCTGTGGGCCATCGACGCGTTCCTCGCCGACGAGCTGCTGCCGCACGAGGAGGAGGAGGACCGGACGATCCACCCCGACCTCGCGCGGGCGATGGGCACCGACGAGGCGATCCTGGCGCTCCATGGCACGCACACCGAGATCTTCCGGCTCACCCGCATCTTCCACGAGCTGGTCGAGATGCTGCCGCCGGACGGCCCGGAGTCCGACGACCTGCCCGAGCTGCGCCGGGTGCTGTACGGCCTCCATGCGATCCTGCATCTCCACCAGGCCCAGGAGGAGGAGCTGTACGCGTCGGTGACCGACCCGGCGTCGGCACGCGGAGCCCTGGCAGTGACCGGCTGAGTCGCACGAACGGTGGGGGCCCGCCCGGGATCCGGGCGCTGATCGCCTGTCAGCCCTCCGGGATCGGTCGTGCTCGGGGGATGAGCTCGGGGATCCGCCGCAGCAACGTCACGAAGGTCGCCAGCGTCTCCGGCTGCCCACGTGAGCCCTGGTGCTCGACCATGACCATGCGCCGCTGGATGGGGCCCACACCAGCCAGCTCCACCTCGGTCAGCGACCCATCCGCGAGCGACTGCGCGACGGCGGTACCGGGCAGCAGCGCGACACCCAGGCCTCGCTCCACCATCCGCTTGGCGGCCTCGATGTTGTCCAGCTCCATGACGCCGCGCGGCACCACGCCCGCGCCCCGGAACAGTGCGTTCGTGAGGTCGTAGTAGCTCGACGTGCGATCGAACAGGATGAGCTGGGCACCGTGGATGGCCGAGATGTCGATGCTGCCGGCGATGGCGAAGGGATGGTCCGGCCGAGCCACGAGCACGAGCTCGTCCTCGAACAGAGGGCGGTTGGTGATCCGCGCATCCCGCATCTCGCGCACGATGGCCAGCTGGACCTCGCCCCGCACCACCATGTCCACGAGCGCTTCCGAATGGGAGGTCCGGACCACGAGCCGGACGTTCGGATATCGCTCGGTGTAGCGCGCCAGCAGCTCTGGCAGCACGTAGGCACTGACCGCTGGCGCGGCGCCGATGGCCAGCTCCCCGACCACGCCCTGTGACAGCTCGGCGACGAGCGCCGCCCCGCCCCGGAGCGACTCCAGCGCCCGCTGCGCATAGGGCAGGAAGGCACGGCCCGCATGGGTCAGCTCCATGCCCGAGCGGGTCCGTCGGAAGAGCGGCGTGCCCAGCTCCGCCTCGAGGCCCTGGATACGAGCCGTGAGCGCCGGCTGGCTGACGTACAGCAGCTCCGCGGCCCGTCGCAGGTTGCCTTCACGGGCGACCGCCACGAACCCTTCGACCTGGGCGTTGAGCACACGTGCCTCCGGGTGGCGCTACCGGGCGACCGCCACCGATGCGGCGATCAGGGCATCGCCTCCAGCTGCAGCTGGCTGGTGATGCCGCTGACCTGCGACTGGATGGTCTGGCCGAGCATGACACCGGTGCCCGTGTCCCACTGTGTCTCGCCCTGGATCCCGTTCCCGGTCGTCAGGATGGCGACCGCGGGACCGAGCGCTGTCTGGCCCACACCCGACACCGTCGTGGTGAAGCCGGTCCATGGATCCTGGTCGAGCACCTGGCCGGCGGTCATCGTGGCCAACGCAGCGGGCGACCACCA
>CAZYTQ010000179.1:0-5435 GCA_964650135.1 uncultured Anaerolineaceae bacterium
CGTCGGGAGCCACGAGAACGTGGTCCTGACCGCGATCGATGCGTTGCGCGCAGCGACCATCGACAGCCTGCCGAGCCTCGCCGCGTGCGGCATCGTGGCGGCCGTGATGCTGCTGCTCCCCCACTGGATGCCGCGGCTGCCGGCGTCGCTCATCGGGGTCATCGCCGCGACCCTGGCGGCATCCCTGCTGTCGCTGCCGGTCGCCACGATCGGAGAGCTGCCCAGCTCATTGCCGATGCCCTCCCTGCCAGCGATCGACGGCACCGCGTGGGGGATGCTGCTCTCGGCGGCTATCGCCGTGGCACTCCTCGCGGCGCTCGAGAGCCTGCTCTCGGCGCGGGTCGCCGATGGCATGGCGGACGGCCGACGCCACGATCCGGATCGGGAGCTCCTCGGGCAGGGGCTGGCCAACCTCGCGGCGCCCTTGTTCGGTGGCATGCCCGCGACCGGTGCGATCGCGCGCACCGCGGTCAACGTACGGGCCGGCGCCCGCACCCGCCTCGCATCGATGGTCCATGCGCTGGTGCTGCTCGCCGTCGTGCTCGTGCTCGCGGGTCCGGTGGGCACCATCCCGCTCGCGGCGCTCGCGGGGGTCCTCATGGTGACCGCGACACGCATGGTGGATCGGGCATCCATCCGGGCGGTGCTCCGCTCGACGCGGGGCGACGCGCTCATCCTCATCGTCACGGCCGCGACCACCGTCCTGTTCGATCTCATCCTCGCGGTCGAGGTGGGCGTCGTCGTCGCTGCGATGCTCGCGCTGCGGGCCGTGGCCCGCTCATCGGCGTTCGTGCCCGAGGACGTGCCCGATCCCGAGCCCATCGAGGCACAGGACGAGGCACGCCTGCTCCATGAGCGGATCCTCGCCTACCGCCTCGACGGCGCTCTGTTCTTCGGTGCCGCGCAGCGGTTCCTCACGGAGCTCACGACGGTCTCCGACGTGCGCGTCGTGATCCTGCGCATGCCCCAGCTCCAGGTGCTCGACGCCACGGGCGCCCAGGCGCTCGGTCAGCTCATCAGCGACCTCGAGGCGCGCCACATCACGGTGTTCCTCAAGGGGCCACACCCTGAGCATCTGCGCATCCTGCGTGCGGTCGGCGCGCTGGACCGGCTCCGGCATCAGCGGCACATCTTCGACACGCTGGACGATGCGGTCGCGCATGCACGGGTCCACGTCGCGCGGGCCACGGCCGCAACGTAGGCGCGACACCGCGCTCGAGGTCCTTCGACCAGCCGCGACACGTGAGTGCCCGGTCACCCCGCGCCTGGTCACCCGAAGCCCGGCACTCCCTCCGCCCCGAGCAGCCGCAGGGCGTTGCCACCCAGGACACGCGCGACGTCCGCGGCCGTGAGTGATGCTTCGCGCAGCGCATGCTCGACCGCGCTCCGATGCAGCGTTCGCGCCGCCACGGGCCAGTCGCTGCCGGCCAGCACATGGTCGGGACCGACCATGGAGGTCGCGAAGGCGATGGCCGCCGGCTCATAGCCCATGGTGTCCAGGTGGACATGCCAGCGGCGTTCGGGCGAGACATCGGGACGGATGCGCTCCGCGACGCCGCTCGCGGCCACAGCGAGCAGCGCGCCCGCGGCGAGCATCGGGAACACCAGGCGCAGGCCACGCAGGCTGTCGAGCAGCTCGCTCGCGAGCACCGCCACGAGACTGGCACCCACGGCCGTGGATCGGGCGAGGCTCATCCCCGCTCGGCCCACCCCTGCCAGCTCGCTGCTCAGCCGTGCCGGGCTCACGGGGTGCACGAAGACCACCAGGCCGGCTGCCCAGGCGGCCTCGAGCGTGGGCCGGGCGACCGGGTCATCCAGCCGAGCCACGCCGCTCGCGCAGTCGACCACGATACCCGGCAGCCCGGAGCCCGCCAACCGCTGGACCTCCCGTGCCCCCGCATCACCGTTGAAGGCGTCGATGGTGGCGAATCCGGAGAACCGCTCGGGCTCCCGGGTCACCACCTCCACGAGGTGGTCGTTGATGCGCGCCAGCGTGTCCCGCGTGGTCCGGCGACCCGGTGGCGTGACCATGGCGGGTGGGGCGCTCAGGACGCGCCGGCGAAGCTCCAGCGTGTCCATCTCGCGACGCATCGCATCGAGGTCGCCGGCCCGCCGCTGGACCGTCCGCCAGGTCTCCTGGAACGCGGTCGGCACGCGGGGCGGGGCCAGGACGGCCACTCCGGGAACCGCGTAGTGGCTGTGGACGTCGACCAGCGGCGCACCCCGCTCCGGGTCGACGCCGCCGTCAGGCGAGCTCGGCCGGGTCGATGAAGCGATATCGGAACGCATCGCCGTCCCGGAGGACGTAGCCGGCGGTCGGGGCCGGGAAGTGGCCCGGGATGAGGATGGTGTCCGTGTCCGCGATGGACTCCAGGAGCGCGCGCCGCTGCCGGGCGGACTCGATGGGATCCTCGCAGTACCGGATGGACCAGTCGGGATGGGCGAGCTGGATGCCGTTGTGGATGCCATCGCCAGCGTGGATGGCCCGCCGGCCTCCACTCTCGATCTCGATGAACAGGTTCCCGGGCGTGTGCCCGAACGCGGGGATGAGCCGGATCTCCGGGGTCAGCTGCGTGCCCGCCTCGACCAGGTCCAGGACGCCCGCCTCCTGGAGCGGCGTGATGCTGTCGGCGATATGGTCCCCCGCGCGTTCGAAGGTGGGGATCGCTCCGGGACCGGTCCAGAACTCGAGCTCCTCGGGGACGACCAGATAGCGTGCATTGGGGAACGTCGGCACCCAGGCGCCATCCACGAGGCTCGTGGCGAAGCCCACGTGGTCGATGTGGAGGTGGCTGAACAGGACGGTGTCGATGTCCTCGAGGGCCACGCCTGCCCGCCGGATATGGTCGAGCACGGGCCGCTGGGAGTGGTCGTAGATGGCGCCCTTGCGGTCCTTGTCGTTGCCACCGCCGGCGTCCAGGAGGATGACCCGGTCCGCGGTGCGCACCAGGAACAGCTGCTGGTTGAGGATGACCCGGTCGGTGCTCGGGATCGCCCACGGCGGCTGCAGGAACCAGGCATCAGGGTCCTGAGGCTGGGTCGCGAGCTGCGGGAAGAACACGTCCCGTTCGGCGGGGTATGCGGGCTCCTCGGGGATGAACGTGATGCGCACCTGCCCGATGCGGATGGTCAGCAGCTCCACGGCGTCAGGGCTGGCGATGGTCATGCGGGGTCACCTCCGGAACTGGGATCGGCGCCGGCGGCCAGGGCCGGCAGGCGGGTCAGGTCGGCGAGGACCTTCGTGCGCAACGCCGCGAAGCGGGGCGAGGCACGGATCGCCAGCTGGTCACGATCGACCGGCAGGTCGATGGGCAGGTCGGCGCGGATGCGGGCCGGCGCGGCACTGAGCACGATGACCCGGGTGCCGAGGTAGACCGCCTCGTCGATGTCATGGGTGATGAACAGGACGGTCACCCCCGTGCGTGCCCAGATCCCGCGCAACAGGTCCTCGAGGTCGGCGCGTGTCTGGGCGTCGACGGCGGCGAATGGCTCGTCCATGAGCAGCAGCCGTGGCTCGCTCACGATGGCGCGCGCGATGGCGACACGCTGCTGCATACCGCCCGAGAGCTGCCATGGATAGGCTCGGGCGACGTCCGGGAGGCCCACGGAGGCGAGTGCGTCGAGGGCGCGCTCGCGGCGCTCCGGGCCGGGGACGGCGCGGGCAAGGAGCGGCAGCTGCACGTTGTCGATGATCCGCTTCCAGGGATACAGGCTGCGGCCGTACTCCTGGAACACCACGGCGAGGCCGTCACGCGGCCCGGTCACCTCGGTGCCGTCGAGGACCACCCGGCCGGCGGTCGCCGGCAGCAGCCCGGCGAGGATGCGCAGCAGGGTGGTCTTGCCGCCACCCGATGGACCCACCAGACACACCAGCTCGCGCTCGGTGATATCGAACGACAGGCCGTCGAGGGCCTCCACGGTGCGGTCGCGGCCGTGATAGGTCTTGCGCAGGCCGTCGACGCGCAGGATCGGATCCGGATCGCGAGGGTCCGTCGTCGCCTGGACCGCATCGTCCGCCCTGGCCGCGCCGTGCGCGGTGTCCGCGACGGCGTGTGCCGCGAGCGCCGTCACGACCGTCGCTCCTGGCGTCGCAGGCCGTGGTGCCACGCCAGCAGGCGACGCTCCAGCAGCACGTAGACGCCGGACAAGGCCGCACCCAGGATGGCCAGGAAGAGCATGCCGCTCCACATCTCCGGGAGCGCGAAGCTGCGCTGGAACTGGACCACGGTGTAGCCCAGGCCATTGGTGGACAGCAGCATCTCGCTGATGACCATGAGCACGACGGCCGTGGCGAGCGCCTGCCGGAACCCGGCCGCGATGCGCGGCGCCGCGGCGGGCAGGACCAGGTGTCGCAGACGCTGTGCCCGGGACAGACGATGGACGGCCGCGATATCGCGCTGCACCTCGTCCACGCCCCGCACGCCATCGACCGTCGAGAGCAGGATCGCCCACGTGCAGCCCAGCGCGATCATGGCGACCTTCATCTCGTCGCCCACGCCGAACAGGAGCAGCAGCGCCGGCAGCAGCGCTGGCGAGGGGAGCGCCCGGAGATACCCCATGGTCGGTTCCAGCAACAGCCGCAGGCGCGTGGAGGAGCCGATGACCACGCCCCCGACGATGCCCACGACCGCCGCGATCGAGAGGCCCAGGCCCAGACGTCGGAGGCTGGGCAGGACATCCTCGGTCAGGTTCGGCGAGATCCAGACGCGGACGAACGCCTGGCCGATCCGCTCCAGCGACGGGAAGAACGGGTCCCGGCTCCCCGCGCTGAGCACCCACCAGGCGACGACGATGAGCGCGGGCAGGAGGACCAGGGCGCCCAGGCGACGGAGCCAGTCCATCGTGTCGGGGCCGGGCCGAGCTCGTCCGGCGGTACCGCTGCTCGTGCCCGCGGAACGGGCCTCCAGCGACGGCGCGCCGTCCCGTGCGACCAGTCGCGGGATGCTCGTGCTCATGACGCGCCGCGCTCCGAGCGCACGGCCGTGTGCCAGTGGATGACGCGCCGTTCCAGCCACCAGACCGCGCCGCTCACCGCGACCCCCAGGACGCCGGTCACCAGGATCAACCCCCACATGAGCGGGTAGTCGCCGCCGGAGGTGGCCAGCCAGATGTCCCGACCCAGCCCGGGGGCGCCCAGGAGCAGGCCGGATGCGACCGCCAGGATGAGCGCGGCCGAGACCGCGAGCCGGAGCCCCGTGATGACGTATGGCAGCAGGCTGGGCACCACCACGTGTCGGACGGTGGCCAGGCGACCCAGCCCGAGGGAGCGTGCGGTGTCGAGCGCCACGGGATCCACGTCCGCCATCCCGTAGAGCACCTGGATGAGCACGAGCCAGAACACCGACCAGCCGATGAGGAACAGGCTGGAGCCCATCCCGGCACCGAACAGCAGGAACACGAGCGGGATGAACACCACCGCGGGCACCGTCCGCAGC
>CAZYTQ010000180.1:0-5401 GCA_964650135.1 uncultured Anaerolineaceae bacterium
TGCGATCCTGCGCTCAGGGTCGCAGCAACGGATCCTCATCCCGCTCGTCGATGGGGACTCGGCGCTCGCCTTCGCCGAGGCCGGGGCCGGGTCGACCATGACGCGCGCCGTGGGTGGGACGCTCAGCGGCTTCTTCGAGCCTGTGACCATCACAGGCACGGTGCGCTCGGCGGCGGTCGGTCACCTGTCCATCGACGGCCTGCCGGACCCGGAGATGGACATGGGCACCACGGTCATCGTCGACGCGGGTCCGGTCACCCTCATGATCTCGGAGCAACGAGGGGTCGGCGGTAACCATCCGGGTGTCTACCGGGCGTTCGGCGTGGAGCCCGCCGAGTTCCACGGCGTGGTCCTCAAGACGGCGTCCAACTTCCAGTACTTCCGATCGGTCACCTCCGAGGTGATCCGCGTCGCGACGCCCGGCCCGACCCAGTCGGACCTCCTTGGGCTGACCTGGGAGCGCATCCCACGACCGATGTTCCCACTGGACCAGGTCGGCGACTGGCGGACGTGACACCGACCCACCTGAGCGCCGCTCGCCGTCTCGTCGCGTGGCACACTGTGGCCGGGACGATGCCAGCCCGGCCCGGCTGGCGCTCCCGGAGCATGGGGTCGGTGTGTCCTCCCTGGTCAGCGGCTTCTTCCACGGCGGCATCGGGGTCGCGGACATGGAGCGCTCGCTCGCGTTCTATCGCGACCTGCTGGGCCTCGAGGTCCACTTCGACATCGTGCTCGATGCGGTCGACTACGTGCGTGCCGCGCTGGGCATCGAGATGCGTGACTGCCGGATCGTGTATCTCCGGGTGCCCGGCAGCGAGGGCATCTTCGTGGAGCTGCTGGAGTACCACGGCACGGATGCGCGACCGACCCCCGAGCCGCGGCCGTGGGACCCGGGCACCGGCCACCTGTGCCTCCACGTGACGGACACACAGGCGCTCCTCGACCGGGCGATCGCGGCGGGCGTGCGCACCCGCAGCACGCAGGCAGCGACCATCCCGCTGGGCCCCAATCGGGGCGCGCTGGCCGCCTGGCTCATCGACCCGGACGGCTATCACATCGAGCTGTTCCAGCGACCACCGACCGGGATCGCCTGACCCGACCAGCGGCCGCAAGGAGGCCCGACCCACACCTGCGCATCGGCGCGTCGTCCATCGATCCATCGACATCGATCCATCGACCAAGGAGGTTCCCGTGCCCCAGCTGACCGGCCTGCCCCTGCTGCCCGTCCAGTCCATCGGCAGCTCGGGAGTGCCGTCGTGGATGTGGCTGGTCCGCGACGCCGTCGCCGAGGGCAAGCTGGGCCCGTCCGACATCGACGAATCGCTCCGGGACGGCGCGGAGCTCGCGCTCCGCGAGGCCGAGGAGGTCGGCACGGACATCGTGTCCGATGGCGAGATGCTGCGCGCCGACTTCACCCGCAACTTCCACGGCCGGATCACGGGGCTCGAGGCGATCGACTACGAGCGCCGCCTGGGCTATCCGGGGCCCGACCAGCTGGATGCCTTCCGCGCGGTCGCGCCGCTCGACGTGCCTGACGGGTACGGCATGGTGGCCGAGGTGGAGCACCTGCTCGCCCGCACCACGCGACCGTTCGTGAGCGCGCTCCAGGGACCGGTCACCCAGGCGTTCCGCATCGACCCGTCGCCGCAGTACCCCGACAAGGGGAGGCTGGCCTGGGCACTGGTGCCGTTCATCAACCGCGAGCTGAAGGCAGCCGTGGCTGCCGGTGCGACGCTCATCCAGCTCGACGAGCCCGCGTTCTGGATCATGCCCGGCGGCCTCCCGGAGATGGTCGACATCACCAACGCCTGTCTCGATGGCGTGGACGCGATGACCTCGCTCCACCTGTGCTTCGGCAACTTCCGGGGCCGACCGGCGACCTCGTATCGGTCGTATGCGGCGTTCGCGCCCCATTTCCGGGAGCTGGGGCTCGACGCCCTCAGCCTCGAGTTCGCGAACCGCTCGATGTGGGAGACCGAGCTGTGGGCGGAACACGGTGGCGACAAGGTGCTCGTGGCGGGCATCATCGATGTCAAGGCACGCGACCTCGAGACGCCCGAGATCGTGGCAAGCCGGATCCGGAGGCTGCTGGAATCGTGCGCGCCGGAGCGGCTGTGGCTGTCCGCGGACTGTGGCTACTCGCAGACGGCACGCGGCCTCGCGGTGCAGAAGATGCGAGCGCTGGTCGATGGCGCGCGCATCGTGCGCGCAGAGCTGGGCGCGAGCTGAGCGACCGCGCCCGGCTCCTCGTGGCGAGCCGAGCGGATCCCCTGCGGGTGCCTCCCTATCCGAGCTGCCAGTCGTCACGCAGCGGGGCCACCACCTCGCGGACCACCCGGTCCACGGTCTCGACGCCCTGCCGACCATCCATGTACAGGATCATGTGCCGAACGCCCTCCCGGATGTATCGCCGGGAAGTGGCGAGTGCCGCACCCAGGTCGTTCGCATCGACCCGCAGCTGGGCCGAGATCTCGATCTCGGCGGGATCGCGGCCGATGGTCTCGCAGTTGCGTCGGATGGCATCGATGCGGGCGCCGAACTCGTCGGGCGAGAACGCCCCGCTGAAGTTCCAGCCGTCGGCGAGCTCAGCGACGAGGCGCATGCCCACCTGGAGACCCTGGACACCCAGCCAGATGGGGAGCCGGTCACCCTGGAGCGGCTGCGGGTCGAGGCGTGCGTGGCGGAGCCGGTAGGGCGGGGCCTCGAGGCTCACGCCACCCGTGGTCGATGAATCCGACCCGTCCGTCGGCCAGACCCCGGCCTCCGGCTTGAGCAGCTCCCGGATGATCAGGATCGCCGCACGCAGGTCGCGCAACCGGATCCCCAGCGGGTCGAGGTCCATGCCGTACGCCTGGGTCTCGGGCACATGCCAGCCGGCGCCCAGGCCGAGCACGAACCGACCGCCGCTCTGGTGGTCGAGCGTCGAGGCGATCTTGGCCGTGAGCGCGGGGTGTCGATACGGGTTCGCCAGCACGAGGTGACCGACCTGGAGACCCGGCACCAGCGGGATGAGGTTGGCGAGGCTGGTGGTCGCCTCGAAGCACGAGCCATCACCATCGACCGGGTAGAAGTGGTCGAACAGCCAGGCAGAGTCGAAGGCGCCGATCTCGCCGGCGCGTCGCCACATGTCGTGCATGCGCTGCCAGCTGATGTTCGCGGGCGAGACCTTGAAACCGATGCGCAGCGGGGTCGTCATGGCTTGCGAGTCTAGCGGCGAGTCGCTGGATGATCCGGGCATGCGACCATCCGGTCACGGGCGTGAACGGCCCGTGGAGGGCGGACGGCCACAGGCATCCAGGAGCAGGCATGGACCAGATCGCGGAGATGCTGGAGGTCGACGAGCTGCTCGTGCGACCCTGGCGGGCCACGGACCTCGCCGGGGTCCATGCGGCCGGTCAGGATCCCGAGCTGGCACGCCGGATCCACCTGCCACGGCCATTCGGGCTTGCAGAAGCGGCGGCGTACCTGGCGAGCGCCATGGCCACGCGGATCGAGGGGGTCGGTGCCTCGTTCGCGATCGTGGATCGGGCCACCGGGGAGCTGCTCGGCGCGGTCACCCGGTTCGGACCCGAGGGTCACGTCGCCACGGTCGGGCTGTGGCTCGCCGCGAACGCCCGCGGCCGGGGCGTCGGGACCCGCGTGTGTCGCCTGGTCATCGACTGGACGTTCGCGACCACGGAGGTGGCTCGCATCGACTGCTACATCGAGGTCGACAACGAGCCCAGCCTGCGCATGGTCGAGCGCGTGGGCTTCCGGCGCGAGGGCATGCTGCGCGCGTGGGAGATGGGTCCGGATGGTCGACCCATCGACTGCGTGGCGTGGTCGGTCGTGCGTTCGGACGAGCGCTGGGATCCGGTCTTCCCACCACGTGCCCCGGGGCAGCCGACCGCCCCCTGAGTCAGCCGGGGCATCACCGTGGGTTCTTCGGCCGCGCCCGTGGTCCGACCGGCCGTGCCTGGCCCTTGGCCGGGTGGCCGTCCACGCCTGGGTCAGCTCGGGGCATCAGGTGGACGCCAGGCCCGGCAGCCAGGCACGCCGCCACGCGCGCGTTCGGGTTCGTCGGACAGGACCGGGCTCCCTGCAGGGTCGGACCGCCGTACCGACGTCACGGACGCGCGGATGTCCGGGACCCTCGGACATCCGTGGTGCCCGAGGGTCCTCCGGGGCCCTCCCGGGGCCCTCCCGGGGGCCATCGAGGGCTTCGGGGCACCGCCGTGCCCGACGATCGGCGCCATCCCGTTCGACGAGGCCGAACCTGCGTCGCGGGACGGGCATGGCCACGCCCGCCGGAGCCTCGATCGCTGCCCCGCGCTGACCCACACGATGGTCGGCCCCCCGACGCGAGCGTGAGCACGGTCACGGAGCCTCGGAGCCCCGGGGCCGTGAGACAGGCACGGCCCCGCATGCCCCGATCAGTACTGGAACAGCAGCTCGCGGTACTTGGGCAGCGGCCAGAGGTCGTCCGAGACCAGGGCCTCCAGCGCATCGACCACCTCGCGCAGGGACTCCTGGGCCGGGATGACCGCGGTCGCGAAGATCCTCGCCTCGTCGTGCACCGAGCCCGCCGAGTGCGCCTCGTGCTGGACGGTCTCGAGGGCATCGATCGCATCCACGAGCTGGTCGAGAAGATCGGCCACCTGGCCCGCGACGGTCGTGACGCCCCTGGACGAGCCCGCCGCCGCCAGCTGGCCGAGATAGCTCACGGTCGCCGGCAGGACCATGGTGCGCGCGATATCGATCGCGGCGCTCGCCTCGATGTTCTGGACCTTGACGTAGCGCTCCCAGAAGACCTCGGTGCGGGCCGCGAGCTCGCGTTCGGAGAGCACCTCGAAGCGTGCGAAGACCTCCCTCGCCTTGTCCGTGGCCAGCGCCGGCAGCGCATCCACGGTCGAGCGGTTGTTGGGCAGACCCCGCCTGGCGGCCTCCGCGTGCCACTCCTCGGAGTAGCCATTGCCTTCGAACAGCACCTTGCCGTGCTCTCTCGCGATCCCCGAGAGGATGGTGCCCAGGCCGGCCATGTCGCCCGGCTGGAGCTGCTCCAGCGCGTCCGCGAGCTGGGACAGGGAGTCCGCGACCGCGGTGTTGAGGACCGTCTGCGGCCAGTAGATGGGCGCCGAGGAGCCGACCGCACGGAACTCGAACTTGTTCCCCGTGAACGCGAACGGCGACGTCCGATTGCGGTCCGTGGCGTCCTTGGCCAGCTCCGGCAGCGTGGTCACACCGAGTGTCACGGAGCCACCCTTGCGGGAGCCCTTGGCGCCCCCAGCCGCGAGCTGCTCCACGACATCGGTGAGCTGCGAGCCGAGGAAGATGGAGATGATCGCCGGGGGTGCCTCGTTGGCGCCGAGGCGATGGTCGTTGCCGGCGTCGGCGATGCCTGCGCGCAGCAGGTCTGCGTGGA
>CAZYTQ010000181.1:0-5364 GCA_964650135.1 uncultured Anaerolineaceae bacterium
TCGGACCGATCGGCAGGGTATCGCCGCCATGGGACCGCCGCCATGTCGGGAGGCCGGCACGGCGGGAGGCCACGGGGCACCGCCGCCATAAGGCCCGCCGAACCGGCGGAGGCAGACAGGCCGGGAGGCCACGGGGCACCGCCGCCACGGCGGGGGCCGCCACGGCGGAGGCCGGCACAGACGTCTGGGTGCTGACGAGGCCTGGCGGTGGGCCTTGTGTCAGGCGTGGCCTTCGCTATGCTGTCGGACGGGCGACGCGATGCCCGGCCCGGGTGACCGAGGCGTCGACAGGCGCGACCGGTCGACCGTCCGGAGGGGCGGACGCAGGAGCCACCCGAGAGCATCAGGAGGAACCGATGACCCAGCCAACGGGTCCAGGGCAGGGACAGCAGCCACCTCCGTCGTGGCAGCAGTCACCGACCCCACCCACACCACCACCGCCCGCGTCGTGGCAGCAGGCGCCACAGCAGCCGCTGCCGCCCACCGCGGAGCCGCCGGGCCAGCCGCCCTCGTGGACGGCCAACCTGACCTCACAGCAACCGGTCGCCGGGCCCGCGGGATTCGTGTACGGCGACATCCCGAATCGGTCGATCGCCTACATCATCGACATCGTCGTGCTGTTCATCATCGGCCTGATCATCGGTGCCATCACGCTCGCCATCTTCGGCAGCAACATCCAGGTCGTGAACGGCACCGCGACCATCCAGGAGCAGTCGATGATGTCCGTGCTGGCCTACCAGGTCATCTGGTATCTCGTCGTCGCCGGCTACTTCTGGTACACGTGGACGCACATGCGTGGCACGGTCGGCATGAAGCTGCTGGGCATGCAGATCGGCCACGAGACCGACGGGCACACCATCGGCTCGGACCAGGCGTTCACGCGCATCGTCGTGATGTTCGGCCCCGGCTTCGTCGCGGGCGTGATCAGCGCCTTCGCGCTGAGCCTCGGCTTCATCGCGAACCTGGTGGCGTTCGTCTGGTTCCTGGTGCTGCTCATCACGACGGCCCAGAGCCCCACCAAGCAGGGCATCCATGACCGATACGCCCACACCATGGTCGTCAAGGCCGCCCGCCGAGCCTGATCCGTCACGCGTTCCGACGCGACCCCGGTCAGCCGACCGGGGTCGTTCCCTGCCTGGCGTGGCGCGGATGTCATCCACCGGTCATCCACGATCGACGTCCGCTGGTGGATGGATCCATCATCCGGATCGCCCGGATCGTGGAGAAACCCCATTGCGGCGCCGTCCCTGGTGGGGCACCATCTGTCTTGCCCGGAGGGGCCAGTGAGGACCACACCGCAGCCGAGATCACATCAAGGCGGCGGGAGGTCGGAAGGGTCTCTCCGGGCTTTCGTGTGCCCAGGAGGACGTTCGTGACCGACCATCAGCCCGGCCCCGCGGGCTTCACCGAGCGGCTCACCCAGCTGGAGGCCGCGGTGCGTCGCCGCAGCCCGCTCGTGCCGCGTCTGGGCATGGTCCTCGGCTCCGG
Source organism: uncultured Anaerolineaceae bacterium (assembly GCA_964650135.1). GTDB lineage: Bacteria > Chloroflexota > Limnocylindria > Limnocylindrales > CSP1-4 > JAFMJV01. The sequence continues at coordinate 1,489 of CAZYTQ010000181.1, forward strand.
CCTGGGTGACCTCGCGGCGCTCGTACGTGACCCGGTCATCATCCCGTTCCCGGAGCTGCCCGGCTGGCCGGCGGCATCGGCACCCGGCCATGCGGGTCGCCTGCTGCTGGGTCACATCGATGACCTGCCGGTCGCCTGCCTCCAGGGCCGCCTCCACATGTACGAGGGGCTGAGCGCCCACCAGGTCGTCGAGCCGGTGCTGCTGATGCACCGGCTGGGGGTCCGGACGCTGGTCCTCACCAACGCCGCCGGCGGGGTCGACCCATCGTTCGAGGCAGGCACGCTGATGCTGCTCAGCGATCATCTCAACCTCACGGGTCGGACGCCGCTCCTGGGCCCCAACGACGACGCGATGGGGCCGCGGTTCCTGGACCTGACCGCAGTCTATGACCCCGGGCTCCGATCGCGCGTGCGATCTGCCGCGGACACGGAGGGTGTGCCGCTCGCCGAGGGGGTCTACGCCGGCCTGCTCGGCCCCACGTACGAGACGCCCGCCGAGGTCCGGATGCTGGGTGTCCTGGGCGCCCACGCGGTGGGCATGTCCACGGTCATGGAGGCGATCGCGGCGCGCTGGGTCGGGATGCGGGTCGTGGCCGTTTCGCTGGTGACCAACAAGGGGGCCGGCATCTCGGCGACCCCGCTCAGCCACGACGAGGTGCTCGAGGCGGCGAACCTGGCGGGCCCGCGCCTGGCGGCGGTGCTGGCGCGGTCAATCCGGGAGCTGCCGGCCGACGCCTGACGACACGTCAGAAGGGCTTGAACACCATCAGCCACAGGATCACGAGGATGCCGACCAGGCCCAGGCCCGCGCCCATCATCGGCCCAGGCTTGGCGAGCTCGGCGTCGAGCTCCGCCCGGTCGACCGAGGTCCCCGCCTCTCCCAGGAGCTGGCGCCAGCGGATGAGGGTCGGTGTCAGGAGCGTGTACATCGCACCGAGCACGAGCACCAGCACACCCACCGACGCCCAGAGCCACCAGCGGCCGCTCGTCCAGGCCTGGATCTCGATGCCCGCCCAGATGCCCGCCACCAGGAGCAGCACGAGCGCGATGTAGGCGGGGCCGACCGTCAGCTGGGACAGGGCGAGGAGCGTCCGGACGGCGTCGGGGTCACGCTCCCGCCGCAGTCGGAAGATGACCGCCGCAGACGCGCCATGGGCGAGCATGAACAGCAGCCCGCCCAGGATGTGCAGGTAGACCCACCAGAGGTGCATCGTTCAATCCTCCGCGGTCGATGGCGTCCCACGCGCCTCCGATGATGCCGCGTCGGGCAGGTCGGCCACAAGGTCCGCGTCGAGCGGCCCCGGCGGGTCGGCCATGGGCGAGGCCAGGTCCGCGCCGAACTCCGGGTGGGCCGGCAGTCCCGTCCAGCGCACATGGGCGCTGCGCAGGAAGTAGCTGGCGTCGGCCGCCCACGTGTGGTCGCTGTCGTGACGGCGGTAGATGAAGCCCAGTGCCCAGGTGCGGTAGATGAGACCGCAGCTCTCGAGGACCCGGTCGAGGAGGGCACGGTCGACGCCGGAGCGGACCGGTCGCCAGCCACCGAGCCGCTCCAGGTCACCGCGTGCTGCGAGGATCGTGCCACCCGCGACGGTCCGGCCGTAGTCATCCGACGCGAAGTCGGTCCGCCGGACGGTGAGGCCCAGCGCGTCGAGTGCCACGAACTCCGCAGCCTTGCCCACCACGGTGGCACCCGAGAGGAGTCGCGCGATGACCAGGTCCCAGAGATGCTCGGGGCCGTAGATGTCGTCATCGTCCATCTTGGTCACCAGGACCCCTCGGGCCCGTGCCATCAGCCGGCCGTAGCCCTCGCCGAGGGGCAGCGTGGCGGGGACCCGGATGGCCTCCATGGGCACGTCCGCCGGGTCGTCCCAGGTGGGCAGGGAGGCGTCATCCGTATGGACGCCCAGGAGCACCTCGAACGTCGGGTAGGTCTGGCGGGCCAGCATCGCCCGGATCGGACCAAGCGACCCCGCTCGACGGGTCATGAGCAGTACGGACACGCTGGGCGGCAGGGCGCCGAGCGTGGTCGCGAGCTGCGGTGCGTGGGCGCGGAGCACCGCGCGTCGCTGGCGGACGCTGCGTGCTTCCCACGCGAGCGCGTCGGACTCGTCGGGGAGCGGCTCGCCCACGAGCGCCCGCAGCTCGTCGGACAGGAACGCACCCACGGGGCCGGGCAGTGACACACCCGTCACCACCGCGCCAGTGAGACACACGCGGGCCACCAGGGCGGCGGCCGCATCGGGAGGTGTGTCCGTCTCGATGACCGGCGTGATGCTCCGTTGGTCGCGCAGCCATGCCAGGGTCGACGCGTCGATGGGTGCCGCGACCGGTCGCCACGGGCTCGCCGCCAGGTCTCCGGCCACGCCACGCCATGCGACCCGGCCGTCCACGGACGCCACATGGACCTCGGCCGGCTGGGCCATGTCGGCTGGGGCGCTCCAGCGGGCCGGCGGCACGGCCCGCGGATCCAGGAGCAGCCGGGGCTCGTCATCCAGCGCAAGGGTATGGTCGCTCGCGGTCGCCGCGGCGAAGGGCATGCGACCAAGCCCCTCGGGCTCGTGCCCGACACGGACCAGCTCGAGGTCGACGAGGGGCAGCCGGGGCTCTGGTTGACCGGGCGGCAGCCGCGGGATGTGGCGTCCCGAACCCAGCCCGAGCCCGGGGACACGGACGCCCATCTCCCGCGACGGTCCGAGCCACGCGGGGACCACGCCGAACGCGGCGAGCGACGGCGACGCGGCGGTCGGCAGGTCGCTCACCGGCTCGAGGGTCCCGAGCACGGCCGCCAGGATCGCCCGCAGGGGCCGCGGCCGCCGCAACCCGACCTCGACGCGCACAGGACCGCGGGCGTCCGGCAGGCGCAGGTCCCAGCGCACGACGCCCGGTGGCAGCGGCGGCCGGCCGGACCAGCCGACCTGCGGTGGCTCCCAGTGGGCGATGGCCACGGTCAGGTACCGGATCTCGTCACGGCCCGAGGCGTGCCGCGCGAAGGCCTCGAGCGTGGCGACATCGGGAGCCCGGATGACCAGCGGCACGTCGCCGGCCAGCGAGGGGAAGGGAGGATCGTCCGGGTCGCCCGGGTGCCACACCAGCTGGCGGTGGCGCCCCCGTCGCGTCACGGTCGCTGAGGCGTCCAGGGAGGAGGGCGCAGGCCCATCCCCGGAGACCGGATCGTGCAGGTCACCAGCGCGCGGGTCGGCGGCGCGCAGGTCACCAGCGCGCGGGTCAGCGGCGCGCAGGTCGATGACCCAGCGTTCGGTCAGGACGCTCCCGGCATCCTGCGCCGCGCGGGCCACGCTGCCAGCTGCCCGACGAGCGGCATCGAGGGCCATGCTGGGTGTCGTGCGCCTGGGCATCGGCCTCCGTCCATGGTGCGTGCGTCGACAGCCCGCTCCTCCACCTCGTGCGATGACGGTCGCGGGCCGCGGGAGCCTATCATGGCCTCCTCACGGGTCGCCGTCGTCCGGCCCCGGCCGATCGACCCAGGAGGTCCCGATGTTCCAGCGACTGTTCGGTGGTGAGGAGAAGCAGCCGGCCGAGGAGGAGCTCCCGCTGGCACCCAGGCCGGCCGCGCCGGCATCCACGGACACCGAGACCATCCGACGCATCGCCGCGGAGCTGGGCCAGCTGCCGCTGGAGCAGCGTCGGTCGATCGCCGGTTTCGCGTACGTGCTCAGCCGCGTGGCGAACGCCGACCTGGAGATCTCGGCCGACGAGGTCGCGCTGATCGAGCGCACGGTGCGCGAGATGGCAGACCTGCCGGAGGCACAGGCGGTGCTGGTGGTCGAGATCGCCAAGGCCGCCACCGAGCTCCATGGCGCGACCGAGGACTACCTAGTGACCCGCGAGTTCGCCGCACACGCTTCCGAAGACGAG
>CAZYTQ010000182.1:0-5190 GCA_964650135.1 uncultured Anaerolineaceae bacterium
CCAGAGGGTTGGGGGCGGTCGTGGTTGCGCGCGAGGGGTGGCCAGAGGGTTGGGGGCGGTGGTGGTTGCGCGCGAGGGGTGGCCAGACGGGTCGAGTGACGTGTGGGTCGGGACACCGCGTCATCGGAACGGCCGGCCGCTGCCCGGCACACGGGTCCCGCCTCGTCGGACCGCTCGGCCGGCGCCTGGGGCCGGGCGCCCGGGTTCAGCTTCGTCGAACGTGGATCGGCGACCTGCACGGTTCGCGATGCGTCCGGGCCTCCGGCGTCGCCTCCAGAACGCGTCGCAGCGTCCCTGTTCCGACCGATGTTCAGCTTCAGCCACCCGATCGTCGCCTCACCCAGGTCCGGGCGCCTCTCCGAGGGCTCGGAACCATGCACCGGACCAGTTCCTGTTCGACGAACCTGAAGACGGGTGGTCGCGCGAGGCCAGCGGCGGCGTGCGGCGTGCGGCGCGCCCGGCCAGCGGCGTGCGGCGCGCCCGGCCAGCGGCGTGCGGCGTGCGGCGCGCCAGGCCAGCGGCGTGCGGCGCGCGAGGCCAGCGGCGTGCGGCCGCGAGGCCAGCGGCGCCGCACGGCACTCGGCCATCGACATCGGCGGCGGCACCCGGCCAGCGGCGGGGCACCGCGCCTCGTACCATTCGGACGGTCGACCCAGCCCTCGGCCGGACACGAGATGAGATCGGTGCCCAGGACCCCCAACGACCCGGATGACCACAGCGAGACGCCGGCGGCGGAACCCTCCCAGGCCGAGCGCCCGGGCGGGACCCCTGCCTCCGTCACGCCCACGCCCGTGGCACAGCCACACGCCACGCCGGTCATGCCGGTCGCGGCGCCATCCTCGACATCCGTCGAGCCACGCGGCTCCCTGGTCGCAGACCGCCGCCTGTCGTGGACCTGGCAGGCCATCGGCGCCATCGCGGTCCTGGTGGGGCTGCTCACCGGCATCGTCACACTGCTCGACCGCTTCACGGCGGGTCCGCCGCCGGTCGTGACACCGGCGCCCACGCGGCCCGCCATCTCCGTGGATGTATCGTCCGCGGCCGGCGCCCGCGGGCTCATCGCGTTCCTCGACGAGCATGGGGACGGCGAGACCGTCGAGCTCGATATCGCCTGCTATGAGTCCGTCGCGCGACCGGCCTGTCTGCTGGAGCAGAGTCCGGTCGACGTCCCGGGCGGATCGACCACCTACGACCTGCTGTGGCTCTTCGGGGGCGATCCCTGCTTCGCGCCCGAGGATGTGCTGCCGCAGGCGTCGGGCACCGGTCCGGACATCCTGTCCTGCACCGAGACGAGCGTCATGTGGATCGACCCACGGACCGGTGATGCGCCGGTCGTCTTCGGCAACATCCAGGGTGCCGGTACGATCGCCCTCAAGGGCACATGGGTCCTCCGCTCGCCGATGGGCGCGGCGTTCCTGCCGCCGAGCATCCACGGATACCGCGTGACACCCTTCGGCATCGCGTCACCGGTGGATGGCGCACCAGCATCCGTCCCACCGACCTGACCACGCACGAGGTCCTGCACGATGAGCGTCCTCGCTGACCACACGCCCGACGACCAGCGGACCCTGCTGCGAGCCATCAGCGCAGCGGCCGTCCTGGTCTCGACCGCCAGTCCGGGCTCGAAGGCGGACACGGCGAGCGAGGGATTCGCCGCCGCGGAGTATGTCCTCGACAGCCTCGAGGGGTCCATCGGCAACACGCTCGTGAGCTCGGTCATCCTGAGCCTCAGGAGCGGAGTGGCGAACGACGAGTCCTTTCCCGACTACGTGCGGACCGCGACCGCTGCTGATGCGTCGGACCAGGCTCGCCGCGCGCTCACGGACGTGGCCGCGCTGCTCGACGCGCGCACATCGCCCGAGGAGGCGGCCGGCTACAAGGACTGGCTGATCGGCATCGCGCGGGCGAGCGCCCACGCTGCCCTCGAGGACAAGGGCTTCCTCGGCTTCGGCGGGGTGGAGGTCAACGAGGCCGAGCAGGCCGCGATCGCGGAGGTCGCCAGTCTCCTGGGCCGCCCCGTCTGACGCGTCCGGTCGCGGGTGGGGGTCGTGGCGCGTTCATTCGCGCCGTCACGGCCACCCGACTGCGTGTTCGGGCCATCCACGGGCAGCGTGAGGTCATAAGCGTCACGTAAGTCGCCTGTCATCGCCCGGTAGGAGCCCCTGGCTAGCATCGACCACGTCGACCGGATGGACCTCGCGCATCGACGCGGGGCATCGAACCGCCACCCGGCTCGACCACCGACCCAGGAGCCGCCCGCCGCGCCGGGCACCAGTCCCGCCGAACGACCCGCCGTTCCCATCCCGCCGTCCGCCGTCGACGCACGCCCCGCCCCGCCCCGGGGCGAAGGAGGAACGCCATGAACCGCGTCCTGTTGACCGGCCGTCTGACCCGTGACCCCGAGATGCGGTCACTCGCCAGCGGCAAGACCGTCACCCAGTTCAGCATCGCGACCAACGAGTACCGCGGTGGCCAGGAGAAGGCCGAGTTCCACACCGTGGTCACGTGGGACCGGCTGGCAGAGATCTGCGCCCAGTACCTGGGCAAGGGCCAGCTGGTCGCCATCGAGGGCCGCATCCAGACCCGGCAGTGGGAAGACGACCGGAAGGTCCGACACTGGAAGACGGAGATCGTCGCGAACACCGTGGAGATGCTCTCCGGCCGACGCAAGAAGGACTACGCCACCGAATCGGCGGCCGAGGCGCTCGCGGCGCAGGCAGCCCAGATGGGAGTCGATCCGATGGTGCTCGTCGAGGCGCCCGATGACGACGAAGAGCTCGAGGACGACATCGACCTCGACCAGGAGGAGCAGCTGCTCGCGACCGCGGCGGCCTGACCGACGCCTTCCCTCCCCTCACCGGCGGGCGCGGTATCCCCAGCCGCGCCCGCCGGCTCACCCTGCGCAGGTCACGCGCGCGCCCCGAGGTCCGAGAGTCTGACCCTGCGTGACCCGCCGGGAGGTCCGCCACGCGATCGACCCGACGCGCCACCAGGTCCCGGCAGCTCAGGGCAGGAAGAAGAAGCTGACGCCGAGGATCACGTACACGCCCAGCAACAGCGCGCCCTCCAGCCAGTTGGATTCGCCATCGAACGAGACGAGCGCCCCGATCCCTGCCGCAGCCGCGACGGCCGCCACCTCGAGAGGCGCGAACACGAGGTCCATGGGCTGGTCCACGACACGCCCCAGCAGCACCAGCACGGGCACCACGAACAAGGCCACCTGGAGGCTCGATCCCATGGCGACCGCCATCGAGAAGTCCACGCGGTCCTTGAGCGCCAGCTGGACGGCCACGAGGTGCTCCGAGAGGTTGCCGATGGTCGGGATGATGATGACGCCCACGAAGAACGGCGTGAGCGCGAACGACTCGATGAACGGGTCGATGGCGCTCACCAGCTGCTCCGAGAGCACCGCCAGAAGCGCAGCCGCGCCGCCCAGCACCGCGACCGCCACGACGGGTGTCCATGCCGGTCCGCCATGGCCCTCCGGCTCCTGGCCACCGAGCACCTCGGCGGGGTGTCGGAAGCGATAGAACAGGTTCGCGAAATAGAGCACGAGGAGCACGATGGAGATCACCACGCTCTCCTCGATCCGGTGGTTGGCGGCGCCGGCTGGCGTCGAGAGCGCGAAGATCGCGGGCACGAACAGCCCGATCACCGCGAGCACCAGCATCGACGCGTCACCGAGCGCGATGCGTGCCGAGAACCGCTGGTGGCCGTGGCGCATCCCACCGAGGAGCATGCTCGCGCCGAGGACCAGCAGCAGGTTGCCGATGATCGACCCGGTGAGCGATGCCTTGACCACGGCGATCTGACCCGCCGTCAGCGCGAAGAACGCGATGATGAGCTCCGCGATGTTGCCGAACGTGGCGTTCAGGATGCCGCCGACCTGTGGCCCCGCCAGCGCCCCCAGCCGCTCGGTGCTGGCACCCACGACATAGGCGAGCCCCAGGATGCCCGCGGCGCTGACCACGAAGATGGGCGTGCCGTGGATGCCCAGGACCCACTCCATGACGATGGACAGCACGCTCACGGCGAGCGTCCCCAGGAGCACCGCGCGGCCCAGCGGCGACAGCTCCCGGAGCACCGGGATGGCCTTCATGTCGGACCCTTCCCGCGTGCCCCGTCTCGCTCCTGTGTGCCGACCGCGAACAGCGCCCGCCGGGGCAGGCCGGTCGCCCGGGCGACCTCCTTCGCCGCGTCCGACCGAGTGTGTCCCGTGGCCACGAGCGCGTCCACGCGTCGTCGTCCCTCGGCGATGTGGACCGGTGGCCCCTCGCCGCCGGCCGGGGCCGCGTCGCGCGGCCGGCGATCGGCGATGTCCGCGCCCGCCACGACCAGGGTCACCTCGCCGCGTGGCGGCACCTCGGCCGCGCCCTCGGCGAGCTCCACGAGCGTGCCGCGACGGACCTCCTCGTGGAGCTTGGTGAGCTCCCGGCACAAGGCCGCGCGGCGTCCCGCGCCACAGGCCGCCGCCAAGTCCCGGAGCGTGGCCGCGGTCCGGCCGGGTGCCTCGAACAGGACCGTCGCACGATCGTCCGTGGCGATGCGCGCCAGGCGCTCCCGCCGCTCGGCGCCCCGGCGGGGCAGGAACCCCTCGAACCCCCAGCGGGCCGCCGGGATGCCACTCGCGACGAGCGCCGCCAGCACCGCCGAGGCTCCCGGGATGGGCACCACCCGGCCGCCCTCGTCGGCCCACGCACCGATCAGCTCGCCACCGGGGTCGCTGACCGCGGGCGTGCCGGCGTCGCTCACGAGCGCCACATCGTCGCCCGCACGCAGCCGTGCCAGGAGCTCCTCGCGTCGTCGCTCGCTGCTCTGGGCGTGGAAGCTCACGAGCGGCGTCTCGATACCGAAGCGGGGCCACAGCCGGCGCGTCATCCGGGTGTCCTCGGCGGCCACCACCGCCACGTCGCGCAACGTCGTCGCGGCGCGTTCCGAGAGATCGCCCATGTTGCCGATGGGCGTCGCGACGACGTACAGGATGCCGGTCTCGCTCACGGCCGCCCAGGGTCGCGGGGCGACCGCGTGGCACGACCCCCGGTCAGCGGCTCGGCCGTCACGGGTCAGCGTGCCGAAGCGCTCGGCCGACGGCGCGGGTACAGATAGTCGACACCCGCGGTGCGCGGCCCGACCTTGGCGATGGTCGAGCGGGTGGACCGGATGGTCGCGGGGGCGGAGTTCAAGCGGCAG
>CAZYTQ010000183.1:0-5157 GCA_964650135.1 uncultured Anaerolineaceae bacterium
CGCCGAACCGGCGGGAGGCCGGCACGGCGGAGGCCGGCACGGCGGAGGCCGGCACAGACGTCTGGATGCGTACCGTCGGCACGCCCTTGGTTGACAGCTGACCCAAGCCGCCGGTATCGTCCGCGAGCGATGACACAGCAGTTCTGGTTTTACGCCTAGCGGGTACGAAGGCCGCCGAGCATGGCTCGGCAGCAGAGGCAGTCGTGCCCGCAGACGCAGGAGCCGCAAGGCACCTGCGTTTTTCGTTTCTCTGGGGGTCTGTACCCGGCGGGAGCGGAGGACGCGGAGCCGGGGATGCGCGGGTGAGCGGGCCCGCGGACGAACGTGACGGACGGACCACACAGGACGGAGACATACCGATGATCGTGGTGATGCGACCAGGGGTCGACTGGGCGGCCGTGGAGGAGGTCAAGCGGACCGTCGAGGCGGAGGGCCTCGAGGCCTACGTGATGGTGGGTGAGGAGCGCAGCGTGATCGGCGTGGTCGGACAGGGGGTGGAGCGCGTCGCCCACCTTGCCTCGTTCCCAGGGGTCGAACAGGTGATGCGGGTCTCCAAGCCCTACAAGCTCGCCAGCCGGGAGCATCACCCGGAGCGCACCCGTATCAAGGTCCGGGACGTGGTCATCGGCGGCGGCGCGCCCGTCGCCGTGATGGCAGGCCCGTGTGCCGTCGAGTCACGCGAGCAGCTGACCGCGACCGCGCGCTGGGTCAAGCGCGAGGGCGCCACCATCCTGCGCGGCGGCGCGTTCAAGCCCCGCAGCTCGCCGTACGCCTTCCAGGGTCTCGAGGTCGAGGGCCTCAAGCTCCTCGCCGACGTGCGCGAGGAGGTGGGCCTGCCCATCGTGACCGAGGTCACCAACCCCGCGGACGTGCCGGTGTTCGAGGAATACATCGACATGCTCCAGGTGGGCGCCCGGAACATGCAGAACTTCGTGCTGCTCAAGGCGGTCGGTCGGAGCAAGCTGCCGGTGCTCCTCAAGCGCGGTCTGTCCGCGACCATCGAGGAGTGGCTCATGGCCGCCGAGTACGTGCTCGCGGCGGGCAACCCCAACGTGGTGCTGTGCGAGCGAGGCATCCGGAGCTACGACCCGTCCACCCGCAACACGCTCGACCTGGCCGCGGTGCCGGTGCTGCGCGAGCGGACCCATCTGCCGGTCATCGTCGATCCGTCGCATGCCACCGGTCACCGCTCGCTGGTCCGGCCCATGGCGGTGGCCGGTGCCGCCGCGGGTGCCGATGGCCTCATCATCGAGGTCCATCCCGATCCGCCCAAGGCCAGGTCCGACTCCGAGCAGTCGCTGTCGTTCCCGGAGTTCGGGGACCTCATGGACGACCTGCGCAGGTTCGAATACCTTCGCCGGCCTTCGGCGGCGTCGGCGCGCCCGGGAGCCCAGGCGCCGGTCATCGTGCCCGGCGATCTGGAGCGGCTGCGGGCCCGTATCGACGACGTCGACGCACGCATGGCGGCCCTGCTGGAGGAGCGTGCCGAGCTCGCCGTCGCGGTCCAGCAGACCCGTACCGACGGCGACCATGGCCATGACGTGAGTCGCGAGCGGGCGCTGCTGGAGCGAGCCATGTCCGCTGACGGCAGCGTGCTGCTGCCCGAGGAACGGGAGCAGGTGTTCGCGGCCGTCATCCGCGTCGCCCGGTCCGCCCAGCGGCGCCAGGCAGCGGCAGCGGCAGCGGCATCGGCCGACGAGTCGAGCACGGCGAGCGTGACCGCAGGCTCGGCCGCGTGACCGGTCCGGGCGCCGCGACAGGTCCCGCCGCCTCGACGGATCGGGACACGGACGACGTCGAGGCGTCGTCCGTCGGCTCGGTCGGTGTCACGCCGGCGGACCGGTTGCGGGGCGAGCTCCGGCTGCCCGGCGACAAGTCGATCGCGCATCGGGCGCTGCTGTTCGATGCGCTGGGCGAGGGCGAGGCGGACGTGACCATCCCCTCCCCCGGCGCCGATGTGCGCAGCACGGCGAGCGCCATCGCGACGCTGGGTGGCCTGCTCGCGACCGAGCGGCTCACCGACGGTCGGATGCGGTATCGCGTCCGGGGCGGCGGCACGCGCACGGCGGCGATGCTGCCGGGCGACGGTGACGAGCTGCTCGACTGTGGCAACTCCGGCACCAGCATGCGCCTGCTCCAGGGTGCGCTCGCTGGACGACCGCGGTCCGCCACGCTCGTCGGGGACGCCTCGCTCTCGGGCCGGCCCATGGAGCGGGTCGCCGGACCGCTGCGCACGATGGGCGTGGGCATCGAGACGACCGACGGCCACGCGCCCCTGCGACTCACCGGCCGCCGGCCACTGCGGGCGGTCACCCACGAGCTTCCCGTGGCCAGCGCCCAGGTGCTGGGTGCGCTGTCCCTCGCCGCCCTCGCGGCCGAGGGAGAGACCGTCATCCGGGTGCCCGGGCCGACCCGTGACCACACCGAGCGGCTGCTCGGCTGGCTGGGTGCACCCCTGAGCCGCGCCGGGCTGACGACGCACATCCTGGGTCCCGCGGGCTTCGCCACGCGGCCCATCGATGTCCCTGGTGACATCTCGTCCGCGGCGTTCTGGCTGGCCGCGGCCGTGCTCCACCCCGACGCCGAGCTGCGCATCCGCGACGTGGGTCTCAACCCCAGCCGCCTGGCCATCGTGGATGTGCTGCGCGAGATGGGCGCCGACATCACGGTCCTGCCCGGCGACCCCACCGGTCCCGAGCCGGTCGGCGACCTCGTGGTCCGGGGTGGCGCGCCCTTGCGGGCCATCCGGGTCGAGGGCGGCCGCACGGCGGACCTCATCGACGAGCTGCCGATGCTCGCGGTGGTCATGGCCGCGGCCGACGGCACCTCCGAGGTCCGCGACGCTGCCGAGCTCCGGATCAAGGAGTCCGATCGCGTGACACTCGTCGTGTCCGGCCTGCGGGCCATCGGTGTGGACGCGACCGAGCTGCCCGATGGCTGGCGGATCGAGGGCGGCGCACGTGCCACCAGGTCGGGCGCACATCGCAACCGACCCGTCGGCGCCACCATCAGGACCCATGGCGACCATCGCATCGCGATGGCCTTCGCCATCGCGGCGACCAGCGGCGTGGCGGAGGGCGTGATCATCGACGACCCGGCGTGCGCGTCGGTCTCCTACCCCACCTTCTGGTCCGACCTGGCGCGTATCTGCGAGACCTCGGACAGCGGCATCGCCGCAGGAGCGCTCGCGTGAACCGACTCCGACTGCTGACCTCGGGCGAATCACATGGCCCGGGCATGAGCGGCATCCTCGACGGTCTGCCGGCCGGCCTGCGGGTCTCGACGCGCGAGGTCGATCGGGACCTGGCGCGTCGCCAGCACGGCTATGGCTCTGGCCGTCGGATGCGCATCGAGCAGGATCGCGTCACCTGGAGCGCCGGCCTGCGCTTCGGACGGACCCTCGGCTCGCCCCTCGCGTACAGCATCCCCAACAGGGACTGGGCCAGCTGGACCGAGCGGATGTCGGTGGAGCCCATCACCACGGCACGACGCCCGAAGCCGATCACGCTCGCCCGACCCGGCCACGCGGACCTCGCGGGTGCCACCAAGTACGACACGGGCGACATCCGGGACGTGCTGGAGCGCGCCTCGGCCCGCTCCACCGCGCCACGCGTGGCAGCGGGTGCCGTGTGCCGCCAGCTGCTGGCCGCGGCAGGCGTCACCGTCTGGAGCTTCGTGGACCAGCTGGGGCCGATCCGCGCCTTCGGTGACACCGACGAGCCGATGCTCCACGTGCCCCACGGCTGGTGGCGGCGCGACCGTCTCGACCCCACGCCGCTGCGCTGCCCGGACCCGACCGCGGAGGCGGCCATGATGGCCGAGGTGGACGCGACCATCGCGGCGGGCGATTCCATCGGCGGCAGCTTCATCGTCGTGGTCGAAGGGATGCCCATCGGCATCGGCTCGAACGCGGAGTGGGACACCCGGCTGGACACCGCGCTCGCGGCCGCGACCATGGGCATCCAGGCGGTCAAGGGCGTGGAGATCGGCCTCGGCTTCGGGGTGCTCGACCGGCGGGGCAGCGCGGTCCATGACGAGGTCGATCCGGACCTGCCGTCATGGGGTCGTCGCAGCAACCGCGCAGGGGGCGTCGAGGGCGGCATGAGCAACGGGATGCCCCTCGTGGTGCGTGCCGCGGTCAAGCCGGTCGCGACGCTGCGCAAGCCGCTCGACTCGGTGGACCTGCTCACGGGGCGACCCGGACGCGCCCACATCGAGCGCAGCGACGTGGCCATCCTGCCGCGTGCCGCGGTCGTGGGCGAGGCGATGATCGCCCTGGTGGTCGCGGACGCGCTGCTGGCCACGCTGGGTGGCGACACCATGGGCGACCTGCTCGCTGCGCTGCGGCGGCGCCGGCTCCGATCGCGTGGGCCACGCGGTGGCCCGAGCGGCGCGCCCGGGGGACGGCCCACGGACGGTCTGTCCGCACTCCCCGACGACGCGGCCGCCGAGGCGACCCCCGTCGTCGGCGCGGACGCCTGACCGCCGATACCGGCCACAGACGCCAGACCGCCCGGACGATGGATGCAGCGATGGACACGCCGGTCGACGCACGGATCGCCGTCGTCGGCGCGCTCCGGTTCCAGCTGCTGGGCCTGGGCATCGCGTACTCCGCGTCGCCGGCCATGATGCGCGCCGCGTTCGCGCAGCTCGGACTGCCGCACACCTATGAGCTCGCGGACGTGACCGGGGCGGCACTCCCCAGCGCGGTGGCTGCGCTCCGGGGACCCCATGCGGGGGGAGCCAACGTCACGGTGCCCCACAAGGGCGCCGTGGCCGCGCTCATGGATGAGCTGTCCCCCGATGCCGTGCGCACCGGTGCCGTCAACTGCGTGGTCCGCCACGGCGACCGGCTGGTGGGTCACAACACGGATCTGCCGGCGCTCGTGGACCAGATCCGGGCCCTCCGGCCGGAGGGCATCGGGCGGGCGGTCGTGCTGGGTGGCGGTGGCGCGGCACGGGCGGTCGTGGTGGCGCTCGGGGACGCCCGCGCGGCCCACGTCACCACGCTCACCCGCTCGGACGGTTCGTGGGGCCGCATGCCCGACGAGCTGGCCACGGCCGATCTGCTCGTGAACGCCACGCCCGTGGGCACCGCCGACGACGCGACGCCCATCCCGGCCGCACTGCATCGCCCGGGCCTCGCGGTCCTCGACC
>CAZYTQ010000184.1:0-3335 GCA_964650135.1 uncultured Anaerolineaceae bacterium
TCGTCGCTCGGCTCATCGGGCTCGATATCAAGATGGAGCAATATCGGCGGGGGGAGCGCTTCGTGAGTGGCGTGTTCGCCGCGGGGGGCGAGCACGCCATCGCCCACATCTGGGATGGACCCGCTGCCCTGCCCACGGACGCCGAGATGTCCGAGCCCGCGGCATGGGTCCGGCGCGTGGTGCCCGAGGCGCTGGCTGCCCCCGGGGCCGATGCCCTCACCGGCGGCGCCGAGGCAGGCGATGCTCCCTCGCGGACCGGATCGCACATGCCGCCAGCCTCCTGATGGCCGGCTCGGGACCGGGTGGGGCGCCCACCGCCATCGCCCTCACGCCCATCCTCTCGGCGCGCTACCGGGATGCGGATATCGCGCGGATCGCGGCGGTGGCGCCCGGGTCGCGCATCGTCACGATCTCGCTCGAGGGCCTGGCGGACGGTCCGCTCGAGGACGTCGAGGTGATGCTCCGAGGCCCGCTGCCCGCCGCCACGTTCGAGCGCATCCTGGTCCGGGCGCCCCGGCTCACCTGGGTCCACTCGGCGACCGCCGGGGTGGAACGCGTGCTCGTGCCCAGCGCGCAGGAGCGGGGCCTGCTCATCAGCAACGCGCGCGGCGTGTTCTCGGAGCCCATCGCGGAGTACGTGCTGATGATGATCCTCGCGGTCATCCGCCGGCTGCCGCAGCTGCTGGAGCTCCAGCGTGAGCGCACCTGGCAGCCGCTGCTCGCCACGGAGATGCGGGACATCACGGTGGGCATCGTCGGCCTTGGCTCCATCGGACGGGCCGTGGCGGAGCGCGCCCTGGCCTTCGGGGCGCGCGTGGTCGCGATGCGGCGCCAGGTGGCCGCGACCGGGCCGGATGCCTCGCCCGCCGGCCTCGCACGACTATACGGTCCGGACCAGCTGCCGGGGCTGCTTGCCGAGAGCGACATCGTGGTCCTCGCCCTGCCACTGACGGCGGACACAGCCGATCTCATGGACACGCGAACCCTGGCGCTCATGAAGCCCGGTGCGTGGCTCATCAACGTGGCGCGTGGTGGTCTCATCGATGAGCGTGCACTGCTCCGGGCGCTCGATGACGGACCCATCGGGGGCGCCATCCTCGATGCCTTCCGTGAGGAGCCGCTGCCGCCCGGATCGCCGCTCTATGGCCGGGGCGACGTCATCATCACGCCACACACGTCGTGGACCAGCGGCCGGGTGCTCGACCGGAGCATCGAGCTGTTCTGCGACAACCTGTCCCGGTTCATCGCGGGTGCACCGCTCCTGAACACCGTGGACATCGCCAGGGGGTACTGAACCAGGGATGCAGATCGCCATCGTGGGGCTGGCGCGTGCCGGCAAGTCCACGACCTTCAACACGCTCACCCGGGGACACGCCGAGACCGGGGGCTTCGGCGGCATGACCGTCAACACGGGTGTCGTCAAGGTGCCCGACGAGCGGCTCACGCGGCTCACCGCGCTGTTCAAGCCCAAGCGGGAGGTCCCCGCGGACGTGACGTACGTGGACCTGCCGGCACCACCCGCGAGCGCCGATGGCGCGCCAGCGGGCGCCGACATCCCCGCCGACCAGCTGGCCCGACTCCGGACCGCCGATGCGCTGCTGCACGTGGTCCGTGCCTTCGATGACCCGTCCGTGGCGCACCCCGACGGGAGCGTCGATGCGTGGCGGGACATCGAGCGGCTGGAGCTGGAGTTCACGCTCGCGGACCTCGCGGTCGTCGAGAAGCGGGTCGAGAAGCTGCGCACGAGCGGTCGCCACGGCACACCCGCCGAGCGGGAGGCGAACGAGCGTGAGCTCGGCGTGCTCGAGCGCATCCTGCCCGCACTGACCGAGGGACGCCCGATCCGGGACATCGGCTTGTCCGCGGACGAGGCGCTCCGGGTGCGTGGCTTCCGGTTCCTGACCGAGAAGCCCGTGCTGCTCCTGCTCAACATCGGCGAGGGCGACATCGGGCGTGCGGGTGAGCTGGTCGACGACATCCGGGCACGCGTCACCCACGAGCAGACCATGGTCGAGGCGCTCTCGGCGCGTATCGAGATGGAGCTCGGCGAGCTGCCCGACGAGGAGGCGGAGGTGTTCCGCCAGGACCTCGGGCTCGAGGGGTCCAGCCTCGAGCGGGTCATCCGACTGAGCTACCAGCTGCTGGGTCTCATCTCGTTCTTCACCGCTGGCCACGACGAGACCCGCGCCTGGACGATCCCCGATGGCGCGACCGCGGTCGACGCCGCCGGCGCGATCCACACGGACCTCGCGAGGGGGTTCATCCGGGCGGAGGTCGTGGAGTGCGAGGACCTCCTGACGCTGGGCTCGATGGCCGAGGCCCGCAAGGTCGGCCGGCTGCGCTCGGAGGGCAAGGCCTACCGGATGCGGGATGGGGACGTCGTCGAGGTGCTGTTCAACGTCTAGGATCGGCCGATGACACCCGAGCACATCGCGCGGTACATCACCACGAGCTTCGATGATGTCGACGTCGTCCACTCTCCCGATGGCGACTGGACCTTCTTCTCGTGCGACCCGCGGACGCACTGGCCGAACTTCGCGACGCTGGGCACGAACGACGACCCATATGACCATCTCTCGGACCTGGCACGGCCCGGCGTGTACCGGCTCAACATCGGCGTGGGCCGGGCGAGCTTCGATGCGATCGCGGCCGCCGAGCCGTCGCCCGACTTCCAGGCGCTCGACAGGCTGATGCCCCACCCGGTCTACGCCGCGCAGCGCTGGGTCTGCATCGTGTGCCCGAGCACGGAGACCTTCGGGGGCGCGGTCATCCCGCTGCTCGCCGAGGCCCACGCGATCGTCGCGCGTCGACGGCCGGCCACGGGACCCACCGGCTGAGCCACCTGCCTGGTGGCGGTCGACCCGGCGCCGCCTGGGATCAGTCAGGACCCCAGCGTCGGTCCTCCTTGTCGACATCCACGAGCAGGCTCCGATACTCGTCGGCGAGCGTCTGGCCGCCCGCTCCCTCGTCGACCGGTGCGGTCGTCGTCTCGCCCTCGTTGGCCGACACGGTGACGGCGGCACGCAGCTGCGTGTCGTCCACGACCAGGAAGCCATGACGGCGGGCGAGCTCGTTCGCGACGGCCTCGCTCAGGGTGTCCTCGGTGAAGTGGCCCAGCACCGCGGTACGTGCCTCGAGCACCAGGTCGAGCAGCTCCTGCTCGTCATACTCCACGTCGTGCGCGAGCAGCACATCGGCGAACAGGTCGTCATCGCCCTCGTGCAGCTCGTAGAACCAGATCGGGTCGCCATCGCGCAATGCCATCGCGACCGAGTATAGGCGGGCATCGGAGGGGCCATTGACAGGAACGAGTGACGACGCGAGCAGCTGGTCGA
>CAZYTQ010000184.1:3345-5148 GCA_964650135.1 uncultured Anaerolineaceae bacterium
GCGTCGTGGTCGTGGGAGCGGCCGCGCGTGACCTGGACGACACGGATGCGCGTGGCTGGCGACT
The DNA here is from genome assembly GCA_964650135.1 of uncultured Anaerolineaceae bacterium. Lineage (GTDB taxonomy): Bacteria > Chloroflexota > Limnocylindria > Limnocylindrales > CSP1-4 > JAFMJV01. The sequence continues at coordinate 3,410 of CAZYTQ010000184.1, forward strand.
GGGCGGTGGGGTCACGTACGGCGCCCTCGCGTGCGCCCGGCTGGGCCTGCGCACGGGTGTGGTCCTGGGCGTGGACGCGCTCGCCGCGGCCGCTCACGAGATCGACCTGCTGGACGCCGCCGGCGCGCGGGTCGTGCGCGTGCCGCTGACGGCCGGCCCGGTGTTCCACAACGAGGAGCGACCCGGTGGACGGGTGCAGACCTGTCACAGCGTGTCCGCGCCCATCCCGACCCGGGCGCTGCCGGATGGGTGGCGCGCCAGCCGGGCATGGATGCTCTCGCCCGTGGCCGGAGAGCTCCCGGAGGCGTGGGCGTCGGTGCCCGTCCGCGATGCCACGGTGGCCTTCGGCTGGCAGGGCATCCTGCGCCGCATGGCGGTCGGCGAGCGGGTGTCCAGGACGCGGCCGGTGTCGTCGGCCCTCGTCACGCGCGCCGACATCGTGGGTGCCAGCCGCTTCGACATGCCTCGGGACACCCTGGTCGGCACGCTCCTGGGCGTGATGCGCCCCGATGCGCTCCTGCTGCTCAGCGCGGGCGAGCTCGGTGGGCTGCTGTTGCGGACCGATGCCGGCGGGGGCATGGGCGGCCGACGCTACCCGGCGCTGACCCCGGCGCGGGAGGTCGACGCGACCGGTGCCGGCGATGTCACGCTGGCGACCTTCCTGGGTGCCCGGGTCCTGCTCCGCGATGTCACCGCGGGTCGCGACCTCGACCAGCGGTCGTTGCGCGTGGCCGCGACCGCTGGCAGCCTCACGGTCGAGCGCGCCGGGCTCGATGCCGTCCCCACCCGCCAGCAGATCGAGGAGCGTCTCCGCACATGAGCACATCCCCAGTCGGTTTCGACGTCGCCGCGCGTCGGGCCCGCTTTCCGGCACTCGCGCTCGAGCAGGCCGGTCGACCGCTGGTGTTCCTCGATGGGCCAGGCGGCACCCAGGTGCCGGCCGAGGTCATCGACGCCGTGTCGGAGTACTACCGGACCATGAACGCGAACGACGGCGGGGCGTTCGTCACGAGCGAGCGCAGCGGGCTGATGACCGCGGCCGCCCACGCTGCGGTCGCGGACCTGCTGGGCGCGGCCTCCGCGGATGAGATCGTGTTCGGCGCCAACATGACCACGCTCACCTTCCATGTCAGCCGCTCCATCGGCGCCCTGCTCGCCCCGGGAGACGAGGTGGTCGTGACCACCCTGGACCACGAGGCGAACGTCTCGCCGTGGCGCCAGATGGCCGCCGACCACGGCCTGGTGGTCCGGAGCGTGGACATCCGTGAGGCCGATGGCACGCTCGATCTGGAGTCCCTCGACGCTGCGCTGGGGCCGCGGACGCGCCTCGTGGCGGTGGGCTACGCATCGAACGCGCTGGGGACCATCAACCCCGTCGCGGAGATCGTCCGCCGGGCGCACGCGGTCGGTGCGCTCACCTGGATCGACGCGGTCCACTACGCGCCCCACGGGCCCATCGACGTGCAGGCGCTCGACACCGACTTCCTGGTGACCTCGGCGTACAAGTGGTTCGGGCCGCACGTGGGTGCGCTCTACATCCGCGCGGCGGTGGCGGACCAGCTGACACCCGTCAAGGTCCGCCCGTCCAGCCACGGCTTCTCGACCGGCACACCGAGCTTCGAGGGCCTCGCCGGGACGCTCGCGGCGGTCGGCTATCTCGAGTCGGTGGCCGATGCACCGGGTACTCGCCGGGAGCGGCTCGTTGCCTCGATGACGGCCATCGCGGCGTACGAGCAGAC
>CAZYTQ010000185.1:0-5120 GCA_964650135.1 uncultured Anaerolineaceae bacterium
GGCTCGGGCTGGGCGTCGGGCTCGGGCTGGGCGTCGGGCTCGGGCTGGGCGAGGGCGTCGGGCTTGGCGATGGCGACGCACTCGGCGATGTCGATGGGCTCGGCGCGATCATCACCGACGGCACGGGCGTGCGGCGAACAGGGGTGGCGGTGGGGCTCGGTGACGCGGTCGAGACGATCGGCGTGGCGGTCGGTCCCGGCGTCGCGACTCGGGTCAGGTCGACCAGCCGCAGCACCGCGACCAGGCTGAAGGCGCAGACCATGACCAGGACCAGGACATTGAGCACGGGCAGCAGCACGGCGGCACTCTGGCCGCCCATGTATCGCAGCACCTCGCGGAGCACGAGCAGGCCGAGCAGGACCAGGGCCCACAGGGCGCCGACGAGGAGGACCGCATCGGTGCTCATGCCGTCCATCGTGGGCGACGGCGAGGCATCCCGCTCCCGGGATGCATGATGGAGCGATGGGGCGCGCGCGCGCGACGACCCGGGCCGTGCCTCCAGAGCGGCAGCTCCACGGACATCGGTTGCCCGCGGACACCGGACCTGAGCCAGGCTGGTTGACGCTGCACGATGCCACCATCATCCTCACCAGAGTGGACCAGGGGTAGGGTCCGTCCGGGCTATGCCCACCCTGACCCGAACGTCCCGTTCCCAGTCACCCGCGTCGGATGGAACCATGCTCGATACCCTTGACCAGGCCCGCCTGAGCGGTCCCCAGACCAGCCCCGCGCCCGCCAGCGCGATCTCCAGCCTGTATGTGGTCGGCGGTCGCCAGCGATCGCTGCGTCCGATCCGTGCCCACTTCGGGGATTGGTACGAGTACGAGTCCGCCGTGATGCTGCGCGTCGACACGCAGACGGGCGGGACACAGCAGGTGATGGAGTACCAGACGCCTGCGGCCGAGTGCCCACCTGACGAGCCGGCCATCCTGTACAAGTCGGGGACGCGCGTCGGTGATCGCCTGTACCTCACCACGCAGACCGAGGTGATGGTCCATCGCCTGCCCGACCTCGCGCTCGAGCACCGCATCTCGCTGCCCTCGTTCAACGACGTCCACCATGTGCGACCCACCGGCACAGGCACGCTCCTGGTGGCGGTGACCGGCCTGGACATGGTCACCGAGGTGACGCTCGGCGGCGAGGTGGTGCGCGAGTGGAACGTGTACCAGCCAGGCGCGTCGGTGTGGGGGGACCGGTTCCAGCAGGGCACCGATTACCGACTGGTCCCGACCACCAAGCCCCACCTGGCGCATCCGAACCACGTGTTCCACATCGATGACGAGCCCTGGGCGACCCGCTTCCAGCAGCGCGATGCGATCTCGCTCGACGATCCGAGCCGACGTATCGACATCGGGCTCGAGCGGATCCACGACGGCATCGTGTACGGGGACCAGGTGCTGTTCACGACGGTCGACGGCAAGGTGGCCATCGCGGACACACGCAGCCTCGAGATGATCGAGGTCATCGACCTGCGCGAGATGCACCCCGCGGACCTGCTGCTCGGCTGGTGCCGCGGCCTGCTGCTCGACGGTGATCGCCTGTGGGTCGGGTTCTCGCGCATGCGCGCGACACGCTTCCGGGACAACGTGGCGTGGGTCAAGAACCGCTTCCGGCGCTATCTGGGCACACATGTCGCGTGCTACGACCTGCGCGAGCGACGCTGTCTGGCCCAGATCGACACCGAGGCCGCTGGCCTCGACGCCGTCTTCGGGATCTACAGCGCCGACTGATCGGCCGGTCTCTGGCCGGTCGCACGCGGCGCCTGGCCGGCGGGTCGCCGTCGGCGCCGAACAGGCGATCCGGCTCAGCCCTGCCCGCGAAGCGCAGGCACCAGCTCGCGCGGCACCACGACCAGACACACCACCGTCTGTGCCAGGGTCCACGCGAGCGCCACACCCGTGATGCCCATCGGCCCGATGAGCATCACCGCACCACCCAGCGTGAGCAGTGAGACCGCAGCCTGCATGGCGAGCACCGCGCGCGGCCGGGCGTGGATGCGCGCCACCGAGATGGACATCGTCACAGCCGCCGCCGGCAGCAGCCCGAGGGCCCCGATCCGGAGCGCCGCGGTCGCGCTCTCGGCGTAGGCCGCGCCGAAGATGTGGAGGCCCCACTCGGCGAGCACGATCACCGCGACCACCAGCGGCACCAGCAATCGGTACACGTTGGCGACCACGCGCCGGAGCTGCGGGCCGAGGGCAGCCTGGCTATGGATCGTCTCGACGGTGAGCGACGCCGCCATGTTCTGCGGCAGCAGCGCGAGGGCCGTGAGGATGGTCCACGCGATGGCGAAGTAGGCGCCCATCGCTGGCCCCGCGACCCCCACCACCAGGACCGGCAGCAGGGTCGTCGACCCGAGCAGGAACAGGGCACCCACCGAGTCGGCGGCAACGAACGCGACGGCCCGTCGGCCGGCGAGCGCGGCGGTCCGGTCACCCTGCGCCGCCACGTGCGTGGGCAGGAACCGCGTGGCCAGCAGCACGCTCATGAGCAGCACGACCGCGACGCACGGGATCACCCACGAGACCACGATCCCGAGCGTAGGCAGGATCCCCACGAGCAAGGCGAGGGTGACGATCTTCGCGACGGCGTAGAGCGCGTTCTCGGCTGGCACCCAGAGGGTCCGACGGAGACCTGCGAGGGCCCCATCCTGGAGGTTGGACAGCGACCAGGCGGCGGTGCCCACCACCAGGAGCAGCACACCGGGCACCGTCGAGAGCTCGGTGAGCATGCTCCAGGGTGCTCCGAGGACGGCGCCAGCACCGAACACGACCCCTGCGATGGCCGCGCTGGCGAGCCCTGCGAGGAGATATGCCCGGGCGACCAGGCGCGGCGCCCCCGCACCGGCTTCGGGGAGCATCCGGAGGAGCGCCGGTCGAAGGTTGAGCTGCGCGGCGCCACTCAGGAACAGGAGCATCGAGATGGCGGCGGAGCTCGCGCCCATGATCGCGTCGGGGTACGAGCGCGCCGCGATGGTCCAGTACACGAGGCCGAGACCCGAGGCCAGGAGGTTGCTGAGCATGAGCGCATAGGCATTCCGATAGACCGGGGTCCGCAGGTGGGCGATGGTGGTGCCGACCAGGGTCGACGTCATCGGGACTGGTCCCACCGGACGACGTCCCAGCGACCGGGCTCCCCGGCGGTGAACGCTCGGCGGACCATGGCCACGTCGTCATCGGTGCGGCAGCGCCACACCGACCCGGCCCAGGGCGCGAGCGCGACCTCGAACGGGTCTGGCTGACTGCCGGCCCGACGGGTGGCGCCCACGGACACGAGCAGGTCGCGGCCGTGTCGAGCGTAGTCACGCACCCGAAGGAACCGCTCGCGTCCCGTCCGCGTGCGCATCTCGCGCCACGCATCCGCGCCGAAGCGACGGACCATGCGCACGGACGCGGCGCGGCCACGCACATGGTCCAGCCACACGATGAGCTCGGCGCGCTCGAGCAGCGGCGTGGTCCACCCGAGATGGACGCCCTCCGCGACCCACGCGCCATCAGCGGCGATCGCGGCGACGTCGGCGTCGCGCACGTCGGCGGGTCGCTCTGGCCCGGTGCCGCCACCCACCCGTGCCACGAGGTCCAGCTCGTGCAAGGGCCAGCCGGTGTCCGCCGCGATCGCCCGCGCGAGCGTCGTCTTGCCGCTCCCCTGCCCCCCGACGATGAGGATGCGACGCGGTGGTCCCGATCCGCGGTCGCTCATGCCACGAGGCCCTCGCCCGCGAGCACCCGGCCATACAGCGACTCGAAGCGGCCCGCGATGCCGGATGGTGTGAGGTCCCTCACGGAGGCCGCCCCGGCGGTGCCCAGCCGCTCCCGGAGCGGCGCATCACCCGCCAGTCGGGTCATGGCCGCGGCCAGTGCCGTCGCATCGTCGGGTGGCACCAGCAGGCCATTCTCGCCATCACGGATCATGTCGGGGATGCCCCCGGTGTCGGAGCCGATGACCGCCCGACCCCGGGTCATCGGCTCGCGCACGACGCCCGGCAAGGGGTCCGCCCAGACCGAGGCCACGACCCCGAACAGGCAGCGTGCCCAGGCACCCATCACCTCCGCGTGGGGGACCTCGGACAGGACCGTGATGCCCGGGTCCGTGATGTCCGGCGTCTCCGGCCAGCGGGTGCCGATGAGCACCAGTGGCGGCCGATGCTCGGGGGCCATCGACCGCCACGCCCGGAGCAGCACCTGGAGCCCCTTGTGACGGGTGAGCGCGCCCACGAACAGGATGAACGGGGTGGCCGGCAGCCCTGGGGGCGCGGGCTCGTCCGCCAGCGGTGGGTCGGGCACGATGTCATCGATGCGCTCGAGCACCGGCTCCCAGAGGGCGTCCTCCCCCACCACGTCCCGACGCACCGTCCGCTCCACCGATCGGCTCACGCAGTGGAGCCCATGCACGGCCCGACGCAGCAGGTGGCGGCCAGTGAGCACGCCACCCACCGCGACCAGGGCACGTGGCGCCCCATATCGTCGACCTGCGCAGTCCAGGCAGCGCCCCAGCGTGGGGCCGGGGCACGCCACCTGCTCGTGCCACAGCAGCGTGCGCGTGGCACAGCCGTGGCCGTGGTCGCGCACCGAGAGGACCATGGGCACCGACCTCGAGCGTGCCGCTGCCGCCGTCGCGTAGCCGATCCAGCCGCTGGCGTGGACGAGGTCCGGTCGCCAGGCATCGATGGCGCGTCGGATGCCGAGGGTGAGCAGCGGATCGGGGGCCGGCGGGACGAACCGTCGGCCACCACCCGGCGCGGGGACGAGGCCCGCCACGGATGCGACCCGTTCCACCGGCACGCCCCGCAGCTCGGTCCGGGGCGGCAGGCCGGGCTGTGCCGTCGTCAGAAGCCGCACATCGTGGCCCAGAGCCGCGAGCGCGGCCGCGAGCAGCTCGACCTGTCGTTCCGCACCCCCGATGAGCGGCGCCAGGAAGTCGCTCGTCAGCAGCAGCCTCATGGGCTGCCGCCACCACGCAGCGCGAGGTCGACCGAGCGATAGGGCGGTCCGGCCGGATCGTCCTCGGCGCGCCACAGGTCGGCGCGCACCTGGCGCAGGAAGGCGCCCGCCGGTGGCAGCGGGATGGTCTGGATCATGAGCCCATCATCGGCCACCTCGAGACCATCGAGCGTCGTCAGC
>CAZYTQ010000186.1:0-5009 GCA_964650135.1 uncultured Anaerolineaceae bacterium
GCCACGACCTGCCCGCCCATTGACACGGTGGCGTGGGTGAGTGTCTTGGCGAGGAAACTCTTCCCGGCGCCGAGTTCACCGACAGCCGCGAGCGATCCGGAACGGTTGAGATCACGCGGAGCGTGTGCCGGGTCCAAGAACACGGAACGGGGAGTGGGGGTATCGAGGCAGACACCCAGGAGCATCCCTCCCGGGTCACCGACACCGCACCCAGCGAAGGGCATGGCCGACGCCAACCCGTCGGGCAGTAGGTCCTGGGCATACTCGCCCACTACAGATCCTGCTGGTGTGCCGGGCAGCATGGCGGTGAGGCAGGCGAGCTGACCTCCGGTGGGACGGTAGAAGTTGAACTCTGCTGAGCGGAACGCCGCCTCGATCATCGAAGCTTGGCGTTCCATGGTGGCGAGGTCGCGGTGCGCTACAGCCACGATCGTGGTGGCCTTGAATGCGGGGAGTTGCGGGTTGGCTTCGAGACGCGCCCGGACGTCATCGACGGCATCGGCCGCGGCGCCGATGGTGGTGGACGGCCCGGCCGGGTCGCCGCCGGGTTCATCGAGCTGTCCGGTCAGGTTGCGGCGGGCCCGCATCACGCGTCGCCGCGCTGTCTGGTTGTCGATGCGGTCGAGGACCATGGCCCAATCGACAGGGAACGGAAGTTGGTCGTCGAGGTGCCACAGCCACTCACCCGACCCGTAAGGGAACGACCACGAGCCGGGCAGCTCACCAAGGCAGAGGAACGACTGATACCCGGTGCCGAGATCGGGGTGCTCGATGGTGAGGTATCGCCAGTGGCGAGGCCGTCCCGGATCGGTGCGCCTGCCACCCTCGACATAGACGGTGTCGCGATCAATCCTCCGCACCGATCCCGTCCCTTTTCCGGATTCGGGGTGGGGAAGCGGCAGGTCGGTCAAGCCGCGAGTGACGGCGTGTTCGAACAGCCACCGCACCTGTTGCGCATCCATCGGGGATACGGCGATGTGGCGTGTCAGCCGGTCCTTGATCCCTGCCGCACGCGTCAGAGCCTTGGTGACGGCTCGTTTCGAGGGTGGTAGGTGGGTGCTGCCGAAGCCTCCGGCGGCGGTTTGCGATGCCGCGGCCCGGACTTGATCGAGCCAACCACGGTGCCCTGTGGTGGCGGGGAGGCACACGGCGAGCACCCATGTCCGCTCGTAGGCGTCGACACCAGAAGCGGTGCGGGTGGCGTGTGCCGCCCACGCCGGCGCCGACACGGCACCGGAGATGCGTCGTGTCACTTCGCTCGTTGGGAGCCGGTGGGCCACCGACAAGATCAACGCACGCGACGGGAGGGCGAGAAGAGCGGCCTGGGTGCGGGCATGGATCTCGGTGGCGTCCCGCACCGACTTGTGCGGGTAGGCAAACGGCTCGACAACGAAACACGCCCACACCGACCCGTCGGTAGCCCACACCAGATGCCCGGTGATCGCCTGTGGCGCCAGCCCGCTACCCATGCTGCATCCCCTCCGGGGTTTGGTCGAGCACCAGGAAGCGGGTGCCGCGACTGCAAGTCGGGCGGGCGGGCACGGCGGGGACACCGTTGCGTATGCCGAACCGGCAACCGGGACTCGACACCACAGCCACAACGGAAGCGGCGACACGGAGCGGGGAGCGGCCCTCGACCCGCCAGTGCCGCACCCCCCACCCGACGCCGGCAACGACGGCGGCGAAGAACATCAGGTTGCCGACTCCGCCCAGGTGTGCCCATACCGGGCGGGTCACCAGCAACGCCGTGGCGGTGGCGGCGATGGCGCCGAGCTGAGTGGCCGACATTGCCCATGGCAACGCCCAGCCCGCGACCCGACCGATGATCACCGGATGGCGCAGTGCATGGGTGTACGAGAAGAACACCAGCCCGACGGGGTCTTCCGAGCCCGTCACACCAGCACCCGATGATGAGAGTCCACCTCTGCGACGACACTGGCGGGATGGGCGCCGACGTCTTCGGCGACCTTGTCCTGCAACCAATCTGTGGCGTTGATGGCGAACAGAACGATGGCGGCGAGGATGATCACACCGATCACCGCCGACACGGTCCGTTTCACCAGCCAGACCCACAAGATCATCCCGACAGCGATCAGCACGGCGGCGCCGATCGCCACCGAGGTGAGCCTGCCGACCAGGGATTGCGCGGTCTCTATCACGAGGAACCTCCTTCAATTGATATGTCCATTGCGACAGTTCGGGGAAGCGGGAGAGCAGCAAGCAGGTCGGTGACTTCCCACCGGCCCTCGCGCTCGGTTGCTACGAGCGCATACGACAAGGTCATCGACCGGCCGGAAACGTCGGTGCCGGTGACGATCGCGGTCACCTGCCGCGCATCGTCGGGACGCCGAAGCGATACGGCCTCGACGACATCAACCGCGGCGAACGGTGCCGGCGTCACCGGTGCGATCGACACGTCGGGAGCCGTGTAGCGGTCCAGCTCACCGTCACCCGTCAACAAGGCGGCGAGGAACCGATCCAGAGTCGCTTCGAGGCCGGGGGTTGCCTCCAGGCGATCCCCCCTGCGGTCGGTGCTGGAGACTGCGATGCTGGGAGATGCAATCAACGACGGGGGACCGGTGGCGATCCATCCCGCGTCGGTTTCGGCAATCCCGACGGCGAACACCAGTATCCGCGGTGACGGGGTGGTGGTGGGAGATGCGTCGCCGAAGCCCTCGTCCCCCGAGTCGAGTGGGGCTACCCATGCGGCGACCGTCACCGCGAAGTATCCGGGTGACACCTCCTCGGCGCCGAGCGACGTCGTGCTCTCAACCACCCAGCCCTGGTCCGCTGCGTTTGCGGGCCGACTGGATGCCCCGGTCGTGTTGGTGAGGAAGTCGGCTATTGCCAACTGGGCGAGACCTTCGATGGATGCCGTCTCGGGGGGAGGGAGTACCGGCGTAGGCGCCTGAGTGATCTGGTGCCGAAGCGTCGCGACCTGGGTGATCGCCAACGCGGCAACCAATGGTGCCGCCAAGACGACCGACCACAATGCCCCATGGAGGAGGCGCACGCCTATCGCTGGGTTCAACCGCCGTCGTCCGGTTCGCGGTGCGTGGTCGTCGACGGTGTGCTCAGCGGCCATCGATGCCCCGCAGGAACTCGACAGGGCGCGGCTGGCGAGCCACCTCGGTGACGATCCACCGTCGCATCAACTCGGCATGGACAGCATCGGCGTGTCGCAACTCGCCGACGAAGAACGAGGTGACCTGCTCCGCCAGCTCGATTGACGGCAATGTCCCCGAGGCTGTCAAGCGCCCGAGTAGTTCCTCCCATGCCTCCCCAGCGGACCGCAATCGGTCAACGAGTACGCTCTCAGGGAGCCGCTGGAGATCGTCGGCCGCGGGTACCTCTGGGGAGCCGCTCGTTCGCTGGTTCGGGATCGTGTGGGTCGCCGTCATGGCAAGCTCCTCTCGCTGAGTGTCGTTGTCGTGCTCAAGGGGTTAAGGGGCACGCGAAACCGCGAAACGCGACAGATTTCTTGTGGGAGCTCGTGGGCTTCTGTGCGGGGCCGCATGGTGGGTGCCGTCACCGGCCCATCGATAGGGAGCGCTGGAGGCGTTGTTCGGTGCGGCTGCGACGCTTCCGTAGCGTGTGGGCGCTTACCCCAAGGATGCGGGCCAGTTCGTCGACATCGACTTCTCCGGTACGCGTCAGCACGACCTCGCGCGCAGCGCGCTCTCCCACGCCTCCTCGAGTGGCGATCCACTCGACTAGCTCGTCCAGCTCTCGAACCCTGACGTCCTCGTCGTGCGACGAATCGACGAGCTGGGGCAGGTGGGCCATGGGGGAGACCGGATCGGTTCGTTCTTGTTGAGCAGCGCGCAGCACGCGGCGTCGGGTGTTGGTGAAGACTCGGAAGTGCGGGGCAGTGCCGGCATCGGTCCTGGCGCAGCGGTCGAGGACATCGAGCGCTTCCGTCACGACCCGCGATGTGCGTTCCTCGAGGTCCCAGCCGCGGACCCCCGCGATCAGGTGCTTGATGCCCGGCAGGACCACCTGGAGAGCCGCGCGGGCTGCCAACGGATCGGTCTCGACACGCTCCAACAACGCAGTGAGCACACGATCGCGGTGGTGCCAATCGGTGGCCTCGGTGCGCTGGGTCGCTGCCAGGAGGGCATCGCCGTCTGGGAACGCCAAGCGTGGATCCTCGGCGGCCCACTGACGAAGCCGGTTCCCGAACCGGCGCGATGCGACCAGGTGGCGCCAGTCGTCCTCGATCCGGCCGATCAGCGTGGCGCTGGTGCCGTTCGTGTCACGGTGTGCGGTGAACTCTGTGCTGGCCATGACGAGGCGCAGCGTTCCTCACCGTCCTTGCCAAACCACGAACCGCAACCTTGCCAACGATCGACCCCAAACCTTGCCACTCAAGGTCAGGCGGTACACCGGCACTTCGATGGCGACGGACCGGTTGGCAAGGTCCACGGACACTTCTTGGTCAACTCGTCGTACAACAAGTGGCAAGAAGCGTGTTGCACCGTCGGGGCCATGGCTACCTCAGACGCCGCCGCCGAACTCCACGCCCGCCTCGAAGAATCACTGTGGGACCTGGTCACCTCACAGGACTGGCTCGCTGCCATGCAGGTGGCAGCGAAGTTCCACGACTACTCGTTCGCCAACAGTCAGCTCATCGCCATCGAAGCCCGCCGGCGGGGCATCAATCCCACCCGCGTTGCCGGATACCGCAAGTGGCAAGAACTCGGCCGCCAGGTCCGCCGCGGCGAAAAGGGCATCCCCATCCTCGCGCCCCTCACCCGCAAGACCCCCCGAGGACACGACACCGAACCCGACCAAACCGCTCCACCCACCCCCGATCAGAAGGAAGACACCAAGCGGCTGGTCGGGTTCCGGGTCGTGCACGTCTTCGACATCTCCCAAACAGAGGGAGAACCGCTCCCGGTCGTCACACCCCAGCACGTCACCGGCGACCTACCCGAACAGTGGGACCAGCTCACCGCCCTCATCGCCGCTGAAGGGCTCACCCTGTCGTTCGCCGACCCCGCCAAGCT
>CAZYTQ010000187.1:0-4911 GCA_964650135.1 uncultured Anaerolineaceae bacterium
TCTCTCTCTCTCTCTCTCTCTCTCTCTCTGCGAAGGCGCCGGAGCGGTCGAGTGCTTCAGTGTCGACGACGACGCCCTCATCGCGTGCTTCAGCGAGGAGGTGTCCGCTGATGTGGTCACCGAGATCGCGAAGCGTCAGCCGCTGCGAGCCGTCTTTCGTGATTCAGCCTTCAAGTCCGACGCGGACCGCATCAACGCTGAGCAGCTCTTCCGCGAGCTGTCGCCGGGCACGGAGGTCAAGACCGTATGACCACGCTGCTGTGGGCGGTGGTGTCTGATGGAGAAGCGCGCACTGCACTCGCCCGACCTGACCGCACGCAACATCGAGCGCATCGCCGAGCTGTTCCCGCAAGTCATCACCGAGTCGAGGGATGCGGAGGGCAACGTGACCCTCGCCGTTGACTTCGACCTGCTCCGCCAGGAGCTCTCCGACCACATTGTCGACGGCCCACAGGAGCGCTACCAGCTCGACTGGCCCGGCAAGCGCACTGCCGCCTTCGCCGCCAATACTCCGATAGCGAAGACCCTTCGCCCTGTGCGCGAGGAATCCGTCGACTTCGACACGACGAAGAACCTCTTCGTCGAGGGAGACAACTTGGAGGTCCTGAAGCTGCTGCAGGAGTCGTACCTCGGAAAGATCAAGCTCATCTATATCGATCCGCCCTACAACACCGGCAACGACTTCGTCTACAAGGACTCGACCTCGAGAGCGTCTTCGGAGTACCTGAAGGAGACCGGTCAGATAACGGATGCCGGTGAGAACCTGGTCGCGAACACCGAGGCGAACGGCCGCTTCCATTCGGACTGGCTGTCGATGATGTACCCGCGCCTGAAGCTTGCGAAGAACCTGCTCACCGACGACGGGGTGCTTGTTGTGTCGATCGATGAGAACGAACACGCGAACCTCGTCCGGATGGGTGAAGAGGTGCTCGGGGACTCGTCATACGTGGGCGAGATCGTGCTGAAGAACAGCAGTAAGAACGACCAGGCGTACGTGTCGATCCAGCACGAGTACATCGTGTTCTTCGTGAAGAACCGGCAGGCGAACCTAGGAAGGTGGGTTGAGAAAAAGGAAGGTCTCGACAAGATCTACGCCGCCTTCGATGGTTTCAGGAAGAAGCACGGGGAGGACTGGGCGGCGATCAATACTGAGGCAAAGGCATGGTTCAAGCAGTTCCCGCCGAGTGACCCCGTGTCGGCGAGCAAGCACTACACCTGGATGGACGAGCGGGGCGTCTACTTCCCGGACAACATCTCCGGCCCGAACGACGGCCAGTACGTCTACGACATCCCTCATCCGGTCACCGGCCAGAACGTCAAGCGTCCCAGCCGAGGTTGGGTGTCTCCGAAGGAGTCGCTCGAAGCGAAGATTACCGAAGGCCGTGTTCACTTCGGCCCCGATCACACCACGGTTCCCAACCTCAAGACCTACCTCGCGAGCACCGAGTACCAGAGCCTCACGAGTATCCGGTACGTCGATGGTCGCGCGGCCTCCAAGCGGCTTGCAGCCCTCTTCGGCGAGAAGGTGTTCACGAACCCGAAAGACGAGTTCCTGCTTCGTGATATCTACCGTGCTGTGGGTGTGACGGACGAGGACATCGTCCTCGACATGTTCGCGGGTTCCGGCTCGGCCATGCAGGCCGTGCTGGAGCTGAACCGAAGCGCGGGCAGCACCTGCCGATTCATCGGCGTGCAGGTGCCCGAGGACCTCAACGAGTCGCTCAAGACCGCGAAGGGCGCGGCAAAGCAGATCACGACGAATGCCATCAAGCTGCTTCAGCGCCGCGGTCACCCCGCGACGGTCGCGGAGATCACGAAAGAGCGTATGCGCCTCGTGCATGCGCAGCTCGGCGACCTGCTGATCGACAGCGGGTTCCGGGTCGTGAAGATCGACACGACGAACATGGCCGACACGCTGGCAGTGGCCGACGACTTGGTGCAGTTCTCCCTCGCCGACGCAGTGGAGAGCGTGAAGGCGGATCGCGACGCGGAAGACCTGCTCTTCCAGGTGCTCCTCGACTGGGGTCTGGACCTGACGGAGCAGATCACGGTCGAAGTCGTCTCCGGCCAGACTGTGCTTGCCGTGGCCGACGACGCGTTGATCGCCTGCTTCGCGAGAGAGGTTACCGACACCCTCGTGCAGGAGATCGCCAGGCGCCATCCGCTGCGCGCGGTGTTCAAGGACTCCGGCTTCGCCAGCGATGCCGCGCGGATCAACGCTGAGCAGATCTTCCGCGAGGTGTCTCCCGAGACCGAGGTAAGGGCGATCTGACTCGATGAAGCTCCAGTTCAAGGTTCAGCAGTACCAGACCGAGGCGGTCGATGCGGTGGTCGACGTGTTCGCCGGGCAGCCGTACGCCGACGGGGTGAGGTACCGCATCGACCCCGGCAAGGATGCGGCGTTGATGCTCATGGAGGACCCGGGGCTGCGCAACGCCTCGATCGCGCTGATGCCGCCGCAGCTCCTGGCCAACGTTCGCGGCGTGCAGCGGGCGCGGGGGCTGACGCCGTCGAAGGATCTGAAGGACCCGGTCAAGGTGTCCGCCGCGCCGCTGAACCTCGACATCGAGATGGAGACCGGCACCGGCAAGACCTACGTGTACACGAAGACGATCATGGAGCTGCACAGGCGGTGTGGGTGGTCGAAGTACATCGTGGTCGTGCCGTCGATCGCGATCCGTGAGGGTGTGAAGAAGTCGTTCGACATCACGGCGGAGCACTTCCAGCAGCTCTACGGCACCAAGCCGCGCACGTTCGTCTACAACTCGTCGCGGTTGCACGAGTTGGAGCGGTTCTCGTCGGACGCGGGCGTGCAGGTGATGATCATCAATATCCAGGCGTTCAACGCCACCGGCAAGGATGCCCGGCGCATCTATGAGGTGCTCGACGACTTCCAGTCCCGCAGGCCGATCGACGTGATCGCGGCGAACCGGCCGATCTTGATCATCGACGAGCCGCAGAAGATCGAGGGCGACGCGAAGAAGCCGTCGAAGTCGTTGGAGGCGCTCGCGAGGTTCAACGCCCTGTTTGCGTTGCGTTACTCGGCTACCCATAAGATCGAGCGAACGAAGGTGCACCGGCTCGACGCGGTCGACGCCTACAACCAGAAGCTCGTGAAGAAGATTGCCGTACGCGGTATCACCGTCAAGCACCTGGCCGGCAGCACCGCCTACCTATACGTGGACGGGCTGGAGGTCGGCAAGGGTGCGGACTTCCCGAAGGCACGGGTCGAGCTGGAGGTGCAGACGGCCCAGGGCATCAAGCGGCAGGTCAAGCGGCTGAGCCAGGGAATGAACCTGCACGACGTCTCCGGCGGCATCGAGGCGTACAAGGGCCTGTTCATCCGGGATGTCGATGCGAACCGCGACATCATCGAGCTGAGCGACGGGTCGATCATCGGCGCCGGCGAGGTCACCCACGATGTGACCGACGACGCGAAGCGGCGCATCCAGATTCGGGAAGTCATCCGCGCTCACCTCGACAAGGAGCGTGAGCTGTTCGCGCAGGGCATCAAGACGCTGTCGCTGTTCTTCGTTGACGAGGTCGTCAAGTACCGCGACTACGAGCGCGAGGACACCCTCGGCGAGTACGCGCGCGTGTTCGAGGAAGAGTACGAGGCGCTCCTGGCCGACTACCTCGGCCAGCTCGACCTCGATGAGGCCGCCGAGCGGTACCGGAAGCACGTCGAGGCGATCAACGTGCGTAAGACGCACGAGGGCTACTTCTCGATCGACAAGAAGACCCGCCGCGCGATCGACGGCTCGGTGAGGAAGACCGGCGAGACCGCGGGCCAGTCCGACGATGTCGACGCCTACGACTTGATCCTGAAGAACAAGGAGCGGCTGCTGTCGTTCGAGGAGCCGGTGCGGTTCGTCTGGTCGCATTCGGCACTGCGCGAGGGCTGGGACAACCCGAACGTGTTCGTGATGGGCATGCTCAAGAAGAGCGATAACACCACCACGAGGCGGCAGGAGATCGGCCGCGGCCTGCGTCTGTCGGTCGACCAGCACGGCGACCGGATGGACAACCCGGTCACTGTCCACGACGTCAACGAGCTGACCGTCGTCACCGACGAGTCGTACACCGAGTTCGTCACCGCGCTCCAGAAGGAGATCGTGGAGTCGCTGTCGGCCCGGCCGCGTAAGGCGACGCCCGAGTTCTTCGCGGGTCGGCTTGTCGAGAACCCCCGAACGGGAGAGAAGGTCGCGATCACGCTCGACCAGGCCAAGCAGTTGCAGCACTGGCTCACCGTCAATGGCTTCATTGACTACGTCCAGCACCTCACAGACAAGTGGCACCAGCGTGCCATGATTGATATGCCGCCGATGCCTGCTGGGTTGGACCAGTACCACTACCAGGTCGCCGAGCTGATCGACTCGCTGCACCTCGATGTGCCTCAGCCCACCGATGGCCGCAAGCCGAAGCGCATACCGCTCAACCAGGACAACTTCGCCAAGAAGGAGTTCCAGGAGCTGTGGGGCCGCATCAACCACAAGGCCGTCTACCAGGTCGAGTTCGACTCGGGCGAGCTGATCGACAAGTGCATCCGGGCGCTCGACACCTCCCTGAACGTCACGGTGATGCAGTACGTCGTGCAGAAGGGCGTGCAACTCGAAGCGATCGAGACCGAGCAGCTCCAATCCGGTGAGGCATTCAAGGTCACCACCTCGAAGGTCGAGGAGTCGTCGCTGAGCGCGGGCTCGACGGTGAAGTACGACCTGCTCGGCGAGATCGCGGAGAAGACACAACTCACGCGCCGCACCTGCGCAGCGATCCTGACCGGGGTGACCCCGGCGACGTTCGCGAAGTTCAAGCAGAACCCCGAGCAGTTCATCACCGAATCCGCCCGACTCATCAGCCTCGATGATTCATGCTCCTAATAGGATTTAGCAAAAAGAAGTTTCTCTTCCG
>CAZYTQ010000188.1:0-4868 GCA_964650135.1 uncultured Anaerolineaceae bacterium
AGGACTGCCAGCGGAAAAGTCCTCTATGCCGGAGGAGGGATCATGCCTGATATCTGTCCACTTCATCGGCCAGCCGTCGATCAAAGCGATCGTGGGGTGCGCCGTTGAGGCGCCTCATCGACCTGCTGACGGTGGACGACCCCGCCCTCGACATGACCACGGCCTATGCCATCCAGGACGCCCTCGTCGATCGACACATCGCCCGGGGCGACCGTCTCGTGGGCGCCAAGCTGGGCCTCACGAGCCGTGTCAAGCAGCAGGAGATGGACGTCCACGAGCCCATCGGTGGCTGGCTGACCGAGCGGATGCGGCTGGCCGCGGGCGAAGGGCTCGACACGAGCGCGCTCGTCCAGCCCCGCTGCGAGCCCGAGATCGCCTTCCGGCTCCACCGGGACCTGGCGGGAACCGATACCACCGCCGAGGACGTCATGGCCGCGACCGGCGCGCTCATGACCGCCATCGAGGTGCTCGACTCGCGCTATCGGGACTACCGCTTCACGCTGCCTGATGTCATCGCGGACCTCGCGTCCGCAGCACGCTTCGTGATCGGTGAGCCGGTGGATCCGGCGGCCGTCGACCGGATCGGCTGTGGCGTGCGCTTCTTCGTCGATGACGTGGAGGTCGCGGCCGCGACCGGCGCGGCCGTCATGGGCGATCCCGCGGAGGCGGTCGCGTGGTGGGTGCGTCATCTGGCCACGAGCGGCCGCGGCCTGGATGCCGGCATGATCGTCCTGTCAGGCGCGCTGACGGGCGCCCACACGGTGCGGCCCGGATCCCGGGTGCGTGCCGAGATCGACACCCTGGGCACGCTCGAGCTGCGCTGCCACTGATGGATGGCATGGACCGACCCGTGCGCGTGGGCGTCATCGGCCTCGGCTTCGTGGGCGCCGAGCTCGTGCGACGGCTGGTGGATGGGCGCGTGCCAGGGCTGCGGCTGGCATTCGCGTGGCGTCGCAGCGGCCGGAGCGGCACGTTGCCCCCGGGCATCACGGCGGCCCATCTCATCGACGACCTGGCGACGGTCGGGGACACGTCCCCGGACCTGCTGGTGGAGGCCGCGCACCCGGACGTGACCCGGCAGCATGGCGAGCGGCTCGTGGCGCTCGCGGACTACCTGCCGCTGTCGGTGACCGCGCTCGCGGATGACGAGCTGCGCGCGCGGCTCTCGGCGATCGCGGCCACCCACGGCACACGGGTCCTGCTGCCGCACGGCGCGCTCGTGGGCGCGGCGTCGCTCGCCGAATGGCGCGATCACTGGCGATCGGTGACCTTCCGGATGGAGAAGCCCCTCGCCAGCATCGACCTGGCGGCCGCGGAGGCCGCGGAGGCCGCGGGCACCGTGGCGCGTCGCACGATCCTCCACGACGGCTCCGTGCGCAGCATCGCGGCGCGTTTCCCGCGCAACGTCAACGCCATGGTCACGGGCGCCCTCGCGACCATCGGCCTGGACCGGGCGCGTGGCGTCATGGTCGCGGACCCCGCGCTCCGGGAGCTGCGGCTCATCGTCGAGGCACGCGGCATCGATGGCTCACGGCTGCGCATCACACGTCGGCAGCCGGCGGCGGGCGTCTCGGGCACCGAGATGGCCGAGGCGGCCTGGGCATCGGTGGTCGCCGCGGCAGGTCGCCAGCCGGGCTGGTCGGTCGTATGACCAGGCTGGTCGGGCGCATGGGTCGGGGGGCCGATCGGTCGGGGCGCACAGGAGGTCGGTCGAGATGAGCTGGCTGTTCCCGTGGCTCCTGTTCGCGCACATCCTGGGCTCGGTGCTCGCCTTCGGGCCGACCTACGCGTATGGGACCTACGCCGGTCTCGCCGCCCAGGAGGGCGGGCCTGTCAAGTCGTTCAATGACCGGGCTCGGTCCCTCGTGAACCAGCGGATGGTGATGCCGGGCACCTTCGTGGTGCTCATCACCGGCTTCCTCATGATCTGGGTCACGAGCTACCCATGGACCGGCCCGTCGGCGCGCTGGCTCCAGCTGGCCATCGTGCTGTACCTGGGCATGATCATCTACAACCTGACCGTGTCCCGACGCCGCCAGGCACGCATCGCGTCGCTCATGGCGGAGGCCCGCGCCTCGGCGCCAGCCGGAGGGCCGCCATCGGCTCCCTCACCCGAGGTGATGGACCTCATCCACAAGGTCCGACGCGACGGCAAGATCATGGGCGTGGTCGTCATCGTGATCCTGTTCCTGATGGTCATGAAGCCACAGGTGGGGCTGTGAGCGACGCGACCTCGAACGGCCTGGGTGGTCGTCCGTTCGCCCTGGGCACGCGTGGGGCGACGGATGGTGACCACGTCGCGGTGCTCGTCGGCGAGCGGGCGCTCGACCTCGGCGCGCTCGTGGCGGATGCGCCCAGGGAGATGCGTGACCTCATCGAGGCATGGTCGGCGATCGGGCCACGGATCCAGGCGGCGGTGGATGCCCTGGACGATGTGCCGGTCCGTGGATTCGCCGCGGCCGACGTCATGTGGCGCGCCCCGATCCGATACCCCTGGAACCTGCTGTGTGTCGCCGCGAACTACCGCTCCCACGCGGATGAGATGGGCGTCGGCCAGGCCATCGACCCGGACGCCGAGGATCCGGTGTTCTTCGCCAAGTCGCCCCGGAGCTGCATCATCGATCCGGGTGAGGCGTTCGCGATCCCGGCCGGTCGGAACATCGACTGGGAGGGTGAGCTGGCCATGGTCATCGGCCAGGAGGCTCGCGATGTCGACCTGGACACGGCGGCCGACCACATCTTCGGCTACAGCATCGCCTTCGACGTGAGCGACCGAGGCGGCGCGGGACGCCCCATCAACGGGATGTTCCCGCCGCCCTACTGGTTCCGCGGCAAGAGCCGGGATGGCGCCGCGCCCATGGGTCCGGTCATCGTGCCCCGGCAGCACTTCCCGCAGGCGCGTGCGGCGCACATCGTGACGCGTGTGAACCACGAGGTGGTCCAGGACGGGTCCACGGCACGCCTCATCTTCGACGAGCGCCATCTCGTCCGGGCGGCGTCGTCGATCATGACGCTCCAGCCCGGCGATGTGATCCTGACCGGCACACCGGACGGCGTGGGCGTGGCGCGGACACCGCCCCGCTTCCTGGCACCCGGCGACGAGGTCGCCATCAGCATCGACGGGATCGGCACGCTCCGGACCCCCATCACGGCGGCAACGTGACGATGACTCTCGTATCCTTTGTCCACACGATCGAGGCGATCGCATACAATCCGGACGGTCCCGCGTCCGCTCCGCTGGAGGCGAACCATGGCTGGCTCCCCGTACGTCCCTGACGCGAAGAAGTACCACCCCGGCGACCTGCAACGCGTCCCGGGTGAGCCCGCGGACCCCGAGCCGGGCACGTGGGGGATGCAGCCGGACGGCACGTTCCTGCCGCCCGCGCACACCCCATCGGTCCCCCGCGACGTGTTCGTGGACTGGGAGGGACAGCTGCCCGAGTTCGACCGCAACCTGTACACCGTGAACACGGAGCAGGTCGGCTTCTGGCCGTACGTCACGAACACGAGCCACAGCTGGCAGCACATCTACGAGATGGACGGCGTGCGCTACATGCTCCACTACGGGGGCGGCAATCGCTGGAACGTCTATGACATCACGGACCCTCGGGACCTCAAGCTGGTCGACGAGGAGACGCTCCCCTGGTCGGGGCCGGGCTTCGGGGCTGTGACCATCGCGTGGAACGAGCGACTCGGCAGGCGCATCGCGATCCAGGCGAGCGAGACGCCGCGCTACTTCCTCAAGGGTCGCGTAGCCAACAAGCACATCGACCCCACGGTGGAGCCGCAGCTCCTGGAGTGGGACGGCCTGCGTGGCTTCCGGGTGTTCGAGGTGAAGGGACCCACGCCCCGCGACTGGGAGCTCCTGACGGAGGTCTCGACCGACCCGAACCATTGCCCGGACGAGATCCAGGAGGGCAACGGCGTCCTCGACCTGCCCGTCTACTACGGCGGCGACTACCTGTTCGTGGCGTCCGCGCCGGACAATTCCTTCATCAACCAGCCCTACAAGACGACGCTCTGGGCGGCGGGCCACATCGCGTTCGATGTCTCCGACCCGGCGAACCCGAAGCGTCTCTCCGCCTGGTGGGTGGACGGCTCCCGGACGGGTGAGGAGGCGACGTCACCCTACCTCGCGGGCAACCCGCGCTGGGACAACAAGACCTCGTGGTTCGGCTCACGCATGGGCCTGTTCCTGCCGCGTTCCGTGGAGAGCGGCTGGACGTACGGCTATGCCGCCCAGGGTGGCCAGGGCTTCTTCGTGCTGGACATCTCCGACCCCGCGAACATGCGCCAGGTCGGCTGGTGCCCGCTCCCCGAGAGCGTGGCCGGCACCGAGGGCGACAACGTGGACACCACGCAGGTCGAGGCGACCGGCTACGTCTACGTCTCGGGCTACCCCATGAACACCGACTGCTACGAGCCGGCCAAGGACATCTACCAGATCGATGTCTCCGACCCCACGGCCCCGAAGCTGACGCGGACGCTCCCCCGCCCGATGCCCCCCGCGGAGGCGCCCTTCACCGACTACGCCCAGCGACGCGGCTCGTTCGGGCCCAAGCGCTCCGGGTACTTCATCAACACCGGCACGCCCCACGGCGGCATCATCCCGTACGCGTTCTACGCGGGCGGGCTCCAGATCTTCGATGTCCGTGATCCCGAGGATCCCAAGGTCGGCGCGCAGTTCGTGCCGCCCATGGGTCTCAAGATCGACGACGACATGGCCGCGCCCGTCCACGGCATCTTCGTGGAGTGGGACCGCAACATCATCTGGCTGTTCGCGAACCACGGCATCTATGCCGTGTCCACGCCGCTGCTCGGCGAGGTCACCGTCGGCCTCCCGCAGGCCTGAGCCACACGCCCACCAC
>CAZYTQ010000189.1:0-4783 GCA_964650135.1 uncultured Anaerolineaceae bacterium
CCCAGGCGCCGACCCAGACCCAGACCCAGACCCAGACCCAGGCCCCGACCCCGACCCCGACCCCGACCCAGACTCGGACCCAGACTCGGACCGGCGTGATGCTCCGATATGACTCGGGAGGGTAGGCCCGTGCCCGGCCGCGAGCGCGGATGACGTCGCGGCAGCCGATCCGACATGGGCGCTCTGCTCGGCCGCCAATCCGACCTTGACGCTCGGATATACCTGCGGTACAGTCAGGCACGCCTGAGCGGATGGCTCATGGGTGCATCAACATTGGATCGGAGGTCGGTGGATCGTGGGTCGATGGACCGGGCCCGTCGAGCGTCTGTCCCGACGCGAGGGCGTGGACCTGATGCTCAAGGGCGAGCGTCGGATGAAGCGCAAGGGCGGCCTGGAGCGGCGTGGCGATGCCCCGCCAGGACAGCACACGATGCGCCGCCGGAAGGTGTCGCTGTATGGCCAGCAGCTGCGTGAGCGACAGCGCGCCAAGCATGCCTACGGGGTCCGCGAGCGCCAGTTCCGCCGCTACTACAGCGACGCGGTGCGCGTCCACGGTGATGCCCCGGTCGGCGAGCGGATGCTGTCCCTCCTCGAGCAGCGCCTGGACAACGTCATCTACCGGCTCGGTTACGCCACGACCCGCGCGCAGGCGCGTCAGTTCGTGACGCACTGCCACGTCCAGGTGGATGGCCAGAAGGTGAACATCCCCTCGTATCGGGTCATGCCCGGCCAGCTGGTGCGCATCGCGCCGAACGCCGCCGTGGTGCCGCTCGCGAAGCGCGCCCGGGAGCTGACCGCGATCGTGGGGGAGTGGTTGGCGCCGGATGTCGCGAATCTCGCGGGCACGCTCGTGCGACCGCCGGTCCGGTCGGAGATCGACATCCCGGTCCGCGAGCAGCTCATCATCGAGTCCTACAGCCGCGGCTGACGTCGTGGCCGAGCCCATCCCCGAGGTCTTCCTGCGGGCCTTCCCGCCGCCCACGTTCGCGGAGGTGACCGGCGACGACGGAGTCAGCCATGCGGCCGTGACGGCGGCATTGGAGGCCGAGTTCGCGCCCGTGGCCGAGGATCCGCTCGCGTGGCACACCCGCCGCGGCGACCTGGTCGATCGTCTGGCAGTGCGGTTCGATGCGATCGAGGAGGCACACCCGTACGACCAGCTGCGGCTCGTGGGCGGCATCCTGGAGCACGAGCTCCGGGTGACCGATCCCGATGGGGCGACGCTGGACGACCTGCTGCTCGACCGGGTGCGGGCCCGAGGCCGGGGACATGAGCTCTCGGCCATCCTGCTCGCCATCAGCGCGGCCGACCAGGTCGGCCTCGAGCTCGATCTCGTGGCATCGCGCGAGATGGCCCTGCTGGCGCATCCGCTGCTGGAGGGCCCGTGGCTCCTGGCACCGTCCCGGCGCTGGGAGCTGGTCGACGCTCGCACGCTCGGCGATCCGGACCTCGCCTGGGTCTGCCCGCACGAGGCGGCCGCGATGTGGCTCCACCTGCTGATGGAGCTGGCCATGGACCAGGGCGAACGAGACACCGCCATCCGGGCGCTGGACCGGGAGCTGGAGCTGCCGATGACCGGCCCCGACCGCACCCGGCTCGAGCGTCTGCACACGACCCTGCGCCTGCGTCTCGCCTGACGCGCTGCCTGCCGGGCCGCCGCCGCTGCTTGCCAGGCCGCCGATACTGGTGGCATGGCATTCACCGGCTACCTCACGACGGAGGTCGTGGAGGACTGGGAGGACGGGCTCATCACGCGCCGGGAGGCGCTTCGACGGCTGGCCCTCCTGGGCATGTCCGCGTCCGCCGCCGCGGCCTTCCTCGCCGCCTACCCGGGACCCGCGGCGGCCGAGACCCCCGAGCGGTCACCGCTCGGCTCCGTGGCACCGGCCTCGGTCGCCCCGGCATCGTCGATCGGAGCGCTGCCACCCGGGATGCCCGGCATCCCGGGCACGGCCATCACGTTCCCCGGACCACGCGGCGAGCTCCAGGGCCATCTCGCGACCGCCGATGCGCCACGCGGCGCGGTCCTGGTGGTGCATGAGAACCGCGGTCTGACGCCGCACATCCGGTCCGTCGCCGAGCGGATCGCGGGACTGGGCTACACCGCGCTCGCGGTGGACCTGCTGTCCGAGGAGGGCGGCACGGCGGCCATCGCCGATGAGGGCGCGGTCAGCGGCATCCTGTCCGGTGCGACCCCGGAGCGCCTCGTCGGGGACATGCAGGCCGCCCTCGACGAGCTGGAGCGGCAGGCGCCGGGCGTCCGGCTCGGTGCCATCGGCTTCTGCTTCGGCGGGGCCATGGTGTGGTCGCTGCTGGACGGTGGGGAGCCGCGACTGGCTGCGGCCATCCCGTTCTACGGCCCCGGTCCCGCGACGCCCGACTTCACGGGCGACACCGCGGCGGTGCTGGGTGTGTATGCCGAGAACGACGACCGGGTGAACGCCTCGCAGCAGCGGGTCCGTGAGGCTCTCGAGGCGGCCGGGCTCGTGCATCGCATCGCGGTGTACCCGGGCGCTGGCCACGCCTTCTTCAACGACACCGGGGGTCGATATGACCCGGTGCAGGCGGCGGCCGCCTGGGCCGACGTGACCGACTGGTTCGGGCTGTACCTGGCACCGGCGGACCCGACCGGGAGCCCGTCACCGGGAGCATCTCCGGCCGTCTGAGCCCGCTCGTCGGGTCGGGCACGTTCGACCGTGCCCATCCGGCGGCGGTCGTGGTACCGGAGCGGTACCTCCGGCCCGTGGTGCGTGGACGCGCCACCTGCGATCGTGCTGGGCGATGCAGCTGCGTGCCCTCGACTGGCGACTCATCGCGCTCCTCTCGCTGAGCGTGCTCGGTGTCGTCATGCTCGTGTGGGCGGCCACCTCCGTGATGGGCTTCGAGTACGGCCTCGGCTACGACGCGCGTGCCTACTGGGGCTATCCCCGCGCCGAGGTCTATCCGGACACCGGCACCGCGTCGGGGTACACCTTCTATCGCTACTCACCCGTGTTCGTGCCGCTCATGACCGCGTGGAGCGTCATCCCGTGGCCCGTCTTCGCGCTGCTGTGGTTCGCGGTCGGCGCCGCGCTCTATGTCTGGATGGTGGGTCCCTGGTCGCTCGCCCTGCTCGCGATCCCGGTCGTGGCGGTCGAGCTGTTCATCGGCAACATCCACCTGTTGCTCGCGCTCGCCATCGTGCTCGGCTTCCGCTGGCCCGCGGCGTGGTCGTTCGTGCTGCTCACCAAGGTCACGCCGGGCGTCGGCCTGCTCTGGTTCGCCGTGCGTCGGGAATGGCGCTCGTTGGCCATCGCGCTCGGCGCCACCGCCGTCATCGCGGCCGTGAGCATCGCGCTGATGCCCGGACTCTGGGTGGAGTGGATCCGGTCGCTGGGTCGCACGGGCGAGCCCGGGTCCGGCAACACGCTCGCCGTCGCGTTGCCCTGGCGGCTCATCGTGGCTGCCGTCATCGTCGTGTGGGGCGCGCGCACCGATCGCCGCTGGACCGTGGCCGTGGCCGCGACCCTGGGCCTGCCCGTCCTCTGGCTCAACGGTCTGACCATGATGCTCGTCGCGATCGTGGCGCTCCAGCGCGGTTTCCCCGAGCGTCTCCACGGCCAGCTCGACTGGATGGTCGCGTGGCTGCCTGGGCGGCGCGCGGTCGGTGACACGTCACGCCCCGGAGCAGTGGTCAGCGCGCAGGGCTGACGCCCGTCCCGGATGGGTCGGCGGCCTGCTCCAGGGACCACAGGAGCGCCCCGCGGTTCGCCCGGACCAGCCCGTCGATCGTTGATGCCTCCGGATAGAAGCCGCCTCCCGCGCTGGTCGTGGGGGCCAGCTCGATGGTCAGCGCGGGCAGCCGCAGCTTGCCCATCGCCCAGTCCCCGAACGTGCCGGAGTTGATGTACAGGTCGCTCGCCTGCAGAGGCGTGTACCCGGCGCGCTTGGCGTAGCCCTTGGCGAGCCGACGGACCGTGGCGAGCGACGCCTTGGGCATGTCCGCTGGCCGGTCCTTCGTCGTGTAGCCGTACGGGACCAGGACCTGTCCGCCGTACGAGTGGAGCGAGAGGATCATCGTGAACCGCCGGGACTTGACGAGGCGCCGGATGGCCCGCGTCTCGGGCGCCGAGAACGGCTTGGCGCCACGGAAGTGGTTGGAGCTCGGCGTCTTCGAGGCGCCGCCACAGCACCCCCAGTGATAGCCGAAGTTGCGATTCAGATCGGTGCCGGTGGCGCCGCCCGTGGGCTGCCGGTTCTTGCGCCACCTGCGAGGGAGCTCCTTGCCCAGGTCATAGGCGGCTCCGTCCGGGTTCAGGTCGGGCGCGATGAACACCTCGGTGGTATCCACGATGCGCGTCACGCGCTCGTTGGTGCCATAGCCATCCACCAGCCAGTGGATGAGCGCGAGCGCGGTCTCCGTCGTCAGGTGCTCCCGGGCGTGGAGCCGAGCGTTGATGAAGACCTCCGGCTCCGCCTCGTCGACCTCGACATGGTCGGAGACCTTGACCAGCATCATCGGTCGACCCTTGAAGCTGGTGCCGAAGGTGGTGAGCTGCACGATCGCCGGATGGGCGGCGGCGATCGCCCGCAGCTCGGCACGCACCGCTGCCGGCTTCCGATACGTGGACGACGGTGGTGTGGCGCTGGCCACGCCGGGCATGGCCGAGCCCGCGATGGCAAGCACGCTGACCATGGCCACGAGCCGGGTCATCCGGACGCGACCGAACGACGACCGCCGGCTGGACAGGCGGTGAGGGCTGGCGGTGTCCATGCGGCATCGATCTCCTGCGCGACCCGTCAC
>CAZYTQ010000190.1:0-4661 GCA_964650135.1 uncultured Anaerolineaceae bacterium
CTCGTGGTGCTGCTCCTGGTCTTCGTCTATGCGCCAATCGGGCGCCTCGTCTATTACGCGTTCACGGCCTACGACGGCCTCAGGCCACCGCGGTTCGTGGGCTTCGACAACTTCGCGTTCCTGGCCAGCTGGCCGGACTTCCGGCGAGCGATCAGCAACACCGTCGTGCTCACGCTCGGACTCATCGTGTGGGTGGGCCTGCCGTTCCTGCTCGCGGTGATCATCCATGGCCGTCGCTCGGCGAACCTGGTGCGCGCCATCCTGTTCCTGCCGGCGCTGCTGCCCGCGCTCATCGTGGGGCGGGCGTTCCGACTCGTGCTCGCGGAGCAGGGGCCCATCAACGAGGCGTTGCGTGGTCTCAGCCTGGACGTGCTGGCACAACCTTGGCTCGCGTCCGAGACATGGGTCCTGCCGACCATCATCACGGTCATCGCATGGGCGACCATGGGCACGGGGGTGCTGCTCTACTCGGCGGGGCTCGCGTCGCTCTCGACCGACTATGTGGAGGCCGCGCTGGTAGATGGCGCCCGCTGGCGGCAACTCGTGTGGCACATATATCGGCCGGCGCTGGGCCCGGTGACGCGCTTCTGGCTGCTGCTGTTGACCATCGGGACCGTGACCTCGTTCTTCCCCTGGATCCTGGGCCTGACGCAGGGTGGGCCGGGCACCGCGTCCGTGACGCTCGACTACCAGGTGTATCGGTCGGGCGTACAGACGAGCCGGCTCGGGCTCGCGTCCGCGATCGCGCTGGTGGGCGTGCTGGTCGTGGCGGTGCTGCTGGTGGTCCAGCTGCTCATGCGCCGGATCCGGGGGTCGGAGGAGTGGTGACCCCATGAGGGAGAGCGCCACCATGCGCTGGGGCTCGCGCATCGTCATGGTCGTCGCGTCCATCGCGGTCCTGTTCCCGCTCCTGTGGGTGCTGCGGACCGCCCTCAAGAGCGACGCGGAGTTCATCTCCCAGCCGGCGGCCATCGGCGGCACGTTCACGCTCGACAACTTCGCCACCGCGTGGAACGCCGTGGACCTGGCTGGTGCGGTCCGTGACTCGCTGGTCATCACCATCCCGGGTGCCATGCTCGCCACGTTCGTCGGCGTTCTCGCCGGCTATGCCCTCGCCAAGCTGCCCGTGCCGGCACGGCGGCTGCTGCTGGTGCTGGCGGTGGGCGGGCTGACCATCCCCATCGCGGCGCTCGTCATCCCGGAGTTCGACCAGGCACTCTGGCTCCGGGACGCGTTCGGTGTCTCGTACGTGGACAGCACCTGGGGCCTCTCGCTGGTGTACGGCGCGTTCTTCGCGAGCTGGAGCACCCTGTTCTTCCTGGCCTGGTTCCGGGACCTGCCGGCGGATCTGCTGGAGGCGGCATGGCTCGATGGGGCATCTGCTGCCCAGACGTTCCTGCGGGTCGCCCTGCCGCTCTCGGTCCCCGCCATCGCGGTCGGTCTCGTGCTCAACGTGTTCCTGCAATGGAGCGAGGTGCTGCTCGGGCTGATCATGCTGCCGAGTGGCGGCGCGACCACCGCGATGACCGCCATCGCCTCGTTCTCGACGCAGTTCCGGGTCGGTGGCCCGCTCACTGCCGCGGCCACGATCATCGTGGCGCTGCCCATCTTCCTGCTGTTCCTGCTCGCCCAGCGCTGGCTGCGGACCGGGGTCTTCGGCGGTTCGATCAAGGGATGACCAGCTCCGGCCTCCGGCCTCGCACCGGGAACCTCTTCGACCATCCGCTCGCCGTGCCCGACTGGGAGGTCGTCGAAGCCTCCCCGGTGCGGGTGCTGGGCCGGGCCATCTGGGCACCCCGACCGGATGATGGCCCGGACCCGCGCATCGTCCATGCCCGCGCCGTCCAGGGCGTGTCCGGGCCGGTGCGCGTCCGTCGACTGGGTGTGCGGCGGGGCGTCGGGTATCACAAGTGCGCGAGCGCCCACGAGTTCGACGCGCCGCGTGTCGTCCGGCTGATGGCGCATCGGGACGGCGCCCTGACCGAGGTCGGTGCCTGGCGGATCGATCGTGTCCCCGACCCGGACGAGACCGTGTGGTTCGACGTGCCACTGGAGTCCGAGACGGTGATGGCCGTCATCGACGAGGCGCACATCGACCGGGAGTGGCCGTCGTGGAACCTGGCTCGTACGGGCCTCGTGCTCGATGGGGAGGCGACGGTGCCCTGGCAGCGACCGCCGTTCACGCTGCTGGACGCCGATGTCGGTGGCTTCCGGGCGTCTCCCGTCGCGGGCGTCGCGGCGACCCTCGCCCACGATCAGGTCCGCTTCCGGACACGGTTCCTGGAGGTCGGCTTCCGGCTGCGGAGCGCCACGCTCGCCTTCCTCGCGCTGGATGTGGACGGCGGTGGTCGCACCGGCCGCGACCTGCTCCAGCGATCACGGAGCATGGACATCGTGCGCACGGGGCTGTACCCCGCGGGTGTCTACCCGGTGCTGCGAGACCCCCAGGCGCACCATCTGGCACAGGGCTCGCGGCTGACGCTACTGGATGGGTCGGAGCCTGTGGGGTTCCTGGGCTACTCGGTGGAGGGGAGCTCCACGGTCCTTGCGGACGGGATCAGGTACGAGCTGGCACTCCCCGGGGCAGGGGTGCGCTATCGGCTGACATGGACGGTCGAGGAGACGGCGCTGCGGCTGGCGGTGGAGCGGTGGGTGGATCGGCCGCTCGTCGCGTGGCATTCCGCGGCATGGCACATCGCGACCGACACCACGGTCGCCGCGACGACCCTGCTCGGTGTGCCGTTGCCGACCGGCGAGACGGGTCACGTGGCGACGCCCGCGACCTGGCACGTGCCGGGACATGGTTCGTTCGTGGTCAGCGGCACGGGCGATGTGGTGCTGCGCAGCGACTCGGTGCGGCCACTCGACACCAACACGCTGGAGGTGAGGCTCGCGGAGGAGCGGCGCGCGGACGGGACCGTGGCGATCGCCGGCGGTGTCGCGAGCGGCGGTGTGCGGTTCGAGGTGCGCACGCCCCGGCTGGCGCGGGTTCGCAGCGACGCCCCGGCCGTCGTGGCACGCGCGCTGGACCGGCACCTCGCCACGGCACTGACGTTCCGCGCCGATACCGGCACGTTCTCCAACAACGGCGCCTCGATGCACTGCGCAGGCTCGCTCCAGGGGCTCGGCGACGTGGTCGAGGCGCTGGCGGATGCCCCGACCGACCGACCGACCACGGACGATGGCATCGACCCGGTCGCCATGCTGGAGGCATCGATCGCCCGCTGGCTCACCGGGGCGCCGGGGTATGGCTCGGGACACACGAGTCGGGGCGATTTCCGGATCGAGGACGAGTACCTGATGCTCGGCGCCGATGCGCTGTACGGCCTCGGCCGACTGCTCTCGCTGACGAGCCGCGCGTGGTTCGAGGCACAGGAACCGCGCATCACCGGCGCCATCGAGCTGATGCGCGGTCGCGACCTTGATGGTGACGGGCTGGTCGAGAGCCGCCTGCGCCAGGGGATGAGCGGCGAGCACCAGTGGAGCACGACCTGGGCCGACGTCGTGTCGTTCGGCTGGAAGGACGGCTGGACGAACGCCATCCTGCATGGCGCGCTGCGGGCGCTCGCGAGCGGGTTGCGACGGTTCGGTCGGGAGGCGCTCGCGACCGACCTCGATGCCTGGGCCGATCGACTTCGGGCGAGCTACCAGACGACCTTCCTGGTGGCCGGCACCGCCTGGCCCATCGGCTGGCGGTCACCCGACGGCGTGGCGCACGACCACTGCCACACGCTGCTCATCGGGGACGCGGTGGCGCATGGGGTGCTGGATGCCGACCAGGCGACGCGCGCGATGCGGGCGGTGTGGGATGAGCTCGCGGTGGTCGGCTATACCGACCTTGCCAACGGCATCCCCATCAACCTCCATCCCATCCCCGAGGAGGACCTGGGCGGCGTGGTGTTCGGGCTGCCGATCGGCGGCTATCTCCAGGGCGGTGCGGTGCACCACCGGACCGGTGGCTTCATCCGCGCGCTGCGGCGGGTGGGCATGGATACCGAAGCCGACCAGGTGACCGAGGCACTCTGTGCCACCGTCGCCGACGATGCCGCGTTCGGCGGTGTGGGCTCCGGCCGGGACTGGCGCCTGTGGGATGGCACCCCGAGCGGCTACGAAGGGCTGCTCGCGGAAGGGTTCGCGTTCCTCGCCGCGACCCTCGACCGCTGGGGGGAGCGCGCGTAGCGTCGCGGGACGGGCGTCCCGGTCGGTCGTGGCGACCCGTGCGAGACCCGTGCGAGACCCGTGCCCGGGTCCGGGGAGGCCGGTCCGGGCCCATGCGCTGGCAAGGCCGGTCCATGCGCTGGCGAGGCCGGTCCGTATGCTGGCGAGGCAGCTCTACGCTCGGGCAGGATGTGGCCCCCGTCCTCCTGAAGCAGATCGGAGCATCAACGGGGTCGTGGGTGGCGACTGCCTCCTGCATCGGACCTGTCACCGTCGCATCGGCCCACCCATGGATGGACGCTGGTGCAGGCATGTGGGCCACGTCGCTGCAACGCCGCGCCGGCGCACGGGCACCGATGGCTGCGACCGTCACGATCGATCGGTGATCGTGGCCGATCGGCGCGGTCGCGGCGCCCCGAGCCGCCCTCGCGGGGGACCCGCGTCGGAGCGGGGTGGCGTCCATCGACCGTGGACGGGCGTCGCGACCCAGACCCAGACCCAGG
>CAZYTQ010000191.1:0-4658 GCA_964650135.1 uncultured Anaerolineaceae bacterium
GTCGGCGCTGGAGACGTATGGCGGGTTGTGATGCGCGCCGATCGCGAAGACGTCGAATCCCGCTTCCTCGGCGTGGACGGCGATGCACATGAGTGCATGGATGCGCTCATGTTCGGAGACGAGCCGACCGCTGACCGGGTCTCGCGTGACGTCACCGATGCTGGAGAGTCCGAATTCCATGCCTGTACTTCCTTGAGTCCCATCAGAGGGCGACCGGGTCACTGTGCGTCGGTGCGTCGGTGGTCCGCAGCCGGAGCGACAGGAGGGTCAGTAGCCGACGACCTGACGGACCAGGACGAGGTGCGTGCGGCCAGGCATATCGCCGTAGATCTCCAGCGTCTTGTTGAGGCGGCTGTCCTGTCCGTAGGCCGCTTGCACCCGCAGGTTCTCCAACGGCAGGCTGTGCGCGCGCACACGCCGGCGCGCGGTCTCGAGGTCCGGGACCACCTTCTGCAGGCCGGCGACGAGCACCACGTGGTCGGCACCCCAGGCCACGGTCGCGAACTGGCTGCCGGATGCGGAGCCGATCAGGAGCTCGCCGTCCCGGGTGATGGCATGCACGCTGCCGAGCGCGTAGTCCGGTGCCGCAGCGATCTCCTTCATCTGGCGACTGGCGAAGTCCTGCGCGGTCATCTGCAGGCGGACCGACTCGTACCGGCCGTCAGGCGCATCGATCTCGGCCGAGATGCCGGTCTCGTCCAGCGTGATCGAGGTGTTCCTCCAGACCCGCGCGCCGTGCGGGATGCCGGCCAGCACGGCCTTCCGCGCAGCCGTCAGGTCATCCACGACCTCGACCGTGAAACCACGGGATTCCAGTGCGGACATGGTCTCGGCGACCGTTCGCTCGTCGGGCAGGACATCGAACTGGGACATGGCACCCTCTCTCGCGCTGATAAGCGGACTCTACCCCGCTTGGTAAATGGTACCTTACCCCGGTTATGCCCGGATGTACAGTCCAGCAGGTCGCCGCAGTGGATGGAGGTGCGTGTGAACACCGAGCGGGCTGACGCCGCGCGGAACCGGGCGGCGCTGATCGCGACGGCACGCGAGATGCTGGCCGATGTCGGCATCGAACAGATCACGATGGATGCCCTCGCGGAGCGCTCCGGCCTGGGGAAGGGAACGGTGTTCCGCCGGTTCGGGACGCGATCGGGCATCTTCATGGCCCTGCTGGGCGATGGCGAGCGGGCCTTCCAGGAGCGTGTGCGCTCCGGTCCTCCGCCGCTCGGACCCGGTGCCGAGCCGCTGGACCGACTCGTCGCGTTCGGCCCTGCGCGCCTTCGGTTCCTCGGGGAGAACCGCGAGATCGCGCGTGCAGCTTTGGACGGGCGTACGCCAGTTCCCTTCGGACCGCCAGCCATGATGACCCAGAGGCACCTTCGGATGCTGCTGCAGCAGATGGGGGTCGAGGCCGCAGACCTGGATGTCCTTGCGATGCAACTCACCGCGGCCCTGGATGTGCCGCTGCTGCTCTACACCGCGCCGGACGATGGCGAGCATCCCGGGCAGACGTTCGAGGACCGACTCGCTCGCGGTTGGGAGGATCTCGTCAGTCGGCTCGCCCGCTGATCCGGCCAACGCGGCAGGCCATTCATCCGCGCGGTACCATGCCGTCCTCGGCACCGCACCTGCGGGTGACCGCCGAGCGAGGGAGCGCGTCGATCGGGACACGCGTCCGCACCCTGATCCCAGAGAGCCCGGGTCGTGGCTGGAAGCCCGGGTGACGGCACGGGGCGAGACGTACCACCCGGGAGCGGGCCGGAGCAGCCGGTCGGGTTCCGCCCGTCACAGCGGATGAACGAGGGCGCCCGGCCGTGCCGGGCGAAGGCCGGTGGGACCGCGGGAGGCACGCCTCTCGTCCAGCCAGATGGACGAGCCTGCGACTACCCTGCGGAGACCACCGAATGAGCCAGACCACCGACGACCACCGGCATGCCGACGAGGCACTCGACTTCGAGGCGCCCGACCGCGGATCGGTCGAGGAGCTCCTGGATGCGCATGCCCACGGCGACCATGACGATCCCCTCGACCCGATGCGCCACTCGGCCGCCCATATCATGGCCGAGGCGGTGCTCGACCTCTTCCCGGGTGCGAAGCTGGGTATCGGCCCGGCCATCAAGGACGGGTTCTACTACGACTTCGACCTGCCCCGACCACTGACCCAGGACGACCTGCCGGCCATCGAGGAGCGGATGCGGGCGTCGATCGCCGCGGACCACCCGTTCGTGCGCAAGGAGTGGGACCCGGACCAGGGTCGGACGTACCTCGCAGGGCAGGGCCAGAGCTACAAGGTGGAGATCCTGGACGACCTGCGGACGGCCGCCAGCCTGTCCGGTGCGCCCGCCCCGGTGGTGTCCACGTATCAGCACGGCCCGTTCATCGACCTGTGCCGTGGGCCCCACGTGGCATCCACGGGCAAGCTCGGCCCCTTCAAGCTGCTGTCGTTCTCGGGTGCCTACTGGCGCGGCCGGGAGGACCGGCCGATGCTCCAGCGCATCTACGGCACCGTCTGGAGCACCCAGGAGGAGCTGGACCTCTATCTGTGGCGTCGCGAGGAGGCACGCAAGCGCGACCATCGACGTCTCGGCGCCCAGCTGGACCTGTTCAGCTTCCATGACATCAGTCCGGGCTCGGTCTTCTGGCACCCCAAGGGCCAGCGGCTGTGGCGCGCCCTCGAGGGTGCCATGCGCGAGCTCCAGGATCGGCGGGGCTACCAGGAGGTGAGCACGCCCATCCTGGTCTCCGAGCGGCTGTGGCGCCAGTCGGGTCACTGGGACCACTACGCCGAGAACATGTTCGTGGTCGAGAGCGAGAACCAGCTGTTCAGCCTCAAGCCCATGAACTGCCCGGAGTCGACCATCATCTATCGGAGCCATCTGCGCTCGTATCGGGATCTGCCGCTGCGTCTCGCGGAGTACGGGCGGCTCCACCGCAACGAGCGCTCGGGCACGCTCTCGGGACTCACGCGGGTGCGCCAGTTCATCCAGGACGACGCCCACATCTATGTCCGTCCGGACCAGCTCACCGCGGAGCTGGAGGCGCTCCTCGGCGAGATCCGCGAGGCGTACTCGTGGTTCGGTCTGGTGCCCCGGTTCGCGTTCGCGACGCGGCCGGACAAGGCGCTGGGCGACCCGGCGCTCTGGGACCGCGCGGAGGCCATCATCAAGGACGTCCTGGACCGACACGGCGGTGACTACACCATCAAGCCCAAGGACGGCACCTTCTACGCGCCCAAGATCGACATCTATATCGATGACGCCCTGGGCCGCGAGTGGCAGATGGCCACCATCCAGGTGGACCTCGTGATGTTGCCCGAGCGCTTCGACCTGAGCTATATCGATGAGACCGGCCAGCCGGCCCGCCCGATGGCCATCCACCGGGCCATCTACGGCTCGCTGGAGCGTTTCATCGGCATCCTCATCGAGCACTTCGGCGGCGCCTTCCCGTTCTGGTGCGCGCCCGTCCAGGCGGTCGTGGTGCCCATCGCGGACCGGCATATCGAGGCCGCCCAGGAGCTCGCGTCACTGCTCCGTGGCCGCGGCCTGCGGGTCGACGTGGACGACTCCTCCAACCGGATGCAGAACAAGATCCGGGTCGCCCAGGAGCAGAAGGTGCCCTACATGCTGGTGCTCGGCGACCGGGAGATCGAGGCGCGCACCGCGGCGCCTCGCACCCGGGCAGGGGAGCAGCAACCGGCCGAGGACTGGGACGCGCTCGCCGACCGCCTCGCTGCGGAGGCCCGGGATCGGCGACCCGACTAGGGCCGCCCACATCTCATCGCGTCCGGCCACCTGGTCGCGAAGTCGCACTCGCTCGCGCCTCCTCGTGGAGCGACATCGGGTCGCGCTTCGAGGCGTCACCATGCGTCCCCGCACCCGGGCACGCTCCCCAGGATGACCTGCCCGCGAGCCTCGATGCGAGCCACGCCGACGTCCCACGATGATCCGGGCACGTCCGGTGCCTGGGACTGCCGGACGCCAACGGCTCGGAGGCGGCCGAGCGTCGCCCGGAGATGGACGTCGCGGCGGGGGCGCAGACGCGGCCGCCGGATCCCGTCATACGCGGTGACTGGTCGTTTGACATACGGGCCGCCTGGCCCGCCATCCGTCATGCGAGCGGCGTGGTCGACCACATGACGCCACCCGCCGCGGATGCTGAGCGCGAGCAACGCATCCGGGCGGCGCTGCGCTCCGCGTCATCCGTATGGCGCGCAACCAGTGGTGGATATGACGGCAACGACGAGGCGGAGGACGGCGGGAAGGACGGGGTGCGTGGGGCGCGCCACGGCCGCGACACCGGTGCGCCATCACGACGGCGCGTGACGACCCCGCGTTGCGAGCGGTCGAACGAGCGTGCTATAGTCCACGAGCCGCAGGCGCCACTTGGCGTTGCCATGTGATGCCTGCTGTACCACACGAAACGCATCGGTGAGGGACCCAGTCTGAGCAAAGACCTGCGCATCAACGAGATGATCCGTGTCCCCAACGTCCGGGTCGTCGACGAAGACGGGAGCCAGCTTGGCGTGATGCCCACGTTCCAGGCGCTCCAGACGGCGCAGGAGCGGGGCTACGACCTGGTGGAAGTGGCCCCCACAGCGAGCCCCCCCGTCGTCAAGTTCCTCGACTACGGCCAGTTCAAGTACGAGCAGGCCCGCAAGG
>CAZYTQ010000192.1:0-4586 GCA_964650135.1 uncultured Anaerolineaceae bacterium
CACCCGTCACGCCAGCGGCGGGCAGCGCCGTCGTCGCGCTCGTCGCGCTCGTCGCGCTCGTCGCGCTCGTCGCGGCGAGGGTCGGGTCGTCCTCTGCGGGTGTGCCCGATGAGGGTGCCGACCCACTGGCACCGGACGCGGGTGTCGTCGCTTCCGTGGGATCCCAGACCTGGGTCGCGTCGGATGCGCCCCACAGGTCGGTGTCGTGACTGGTGGGTTCCCAAGGGTCCCCGGACTGGCCGCTGTTCGTGTTCGGATCGGTCATGGCCGGCGCATCCTACCCTCCCGCCGTCGATCTGCCGATAGGTCGGAAGGCCTGAATCGGCGGTTTCCAGGCCACGTGTCCGTTTCTTCATCGACTCCCTGCTGGTCGCTTCACGCCATGGCCGATAACGTCCTGATCGCGGGACCGAGATCCCTTCCCGGTCCCCTCTCCCTCCCTCGGAACGAGGGGCGCCGATTGGGCAGGCGCCCCTCGTTCCTCGTTCATCGGCCTGGTGCGACCACTCGCGGCGCAGGGCCTCCCCTGAGCGATGCGCCCGCGCCGGCGCGTTGGCAGGACGCGTGTGGCACCATCGGGCGCATGGAGATCACCTGGCTCGGAGACACGTGCGTCCGGATGCGCGGCCGCGAGGGCGTGGTGGTCGCGGACGCGTACCGGTCGGTGGCCGGCCCGACCGGCCGTGGCCTGACCGCCGACATCTGCACCTACAGCCACGCGGAGACGGCAGTCCCCTGGACCCCGGAGAGCGACGAGCGACGCCCTCTCGGCGGAAGCGTCCTGGGAGTCCCGCGGCCCACGAGCCTGGAGCCGGCATTCCTCATCGATTCGCCTGGCGAGTATGAGGTCCACGAGATCCTCGTCACCGGCGTGCGCACGTTTCGTGATGACGACCATGGCGCGGTACGCGGGGTCAACACCGCGTTCGTGATGGAGCTGGACGGGCTCGACGTCATCCATCTCGGGGATGTCGGCCATGTGCTCACCGAACAGATGCTCGGAGAGATCGGGTCGGTCCAGGTCGCCTGCGTACCGGTGGGTGGCGCCCTGTCCGCGACGAAGGCCATGGAGCTCGTGACGGGTCTCAACGCGAACCTGGTCGTACCCATGGCCATCGGTCCCGAGGATCAGCAGGCGGCCGCGCTCGAACGCTTCCTGCACGAGATGAGCGTCACCGACCCCCAGTCAGTGCCCAAGTTGAGCGTGTCCATCTCGACCGTTCCCCAGGAGATGACCGTCGTCGTGCTGGAGCCGCGGCCGCGCACCTGACCCACGGCCGCCGCATCCGCCCTCCAGCCGCGGCACCGGGTGTTCGCGTCGTCAGTCGGCGCCCGATGCCTGGTCCTCACCCACGAGACCGGCACGCAGCTCGAGCGCCATGTCCGGGTGGCCTCCGCGGATGCCCATCCGATCGATGGCGATGGTGACCCGTTCCCGGATCGGCAACGTCCGATCGACCTCGAGATGATCGGCCACGCCGAGGAGTGCGGCCAGTGGCGCGAGGCCGATGAGCTCGACGTCCCGGATCGCGACCCCCGCCTCAGCCGCCAACGCGCGGACCAGCTCGAGCACGCGCCACATCGGAGTGACGGTCGCGTCAAGGAGGTTCATCGATACCTGGACACAGTCGAGCGCAGCGAGCTCCAGACCCAACGCCTGGACCGCCGGCAAGCCGCCGTCACGCTCCCGGATCCGGTGGGCGATGGCACGCGCGAGCCTGACGTCGCGGGATGCCAGCTGGATGTTCCACGCGATCAGGAACGGCCGTGCGCCGGTCACCGTGGCGCCAGCGGTCGGGTGGGGCCGTCGTGGGCCGAGGTCTGGGCGTCCCCCGGGGTCCGCGAGCGCGGCGACCAGCCCCTCGAAGCCAGGCCGTCGGATGTCCGCGAGGCGGATCCGGTCCGGGCGACGAGCAGCGCGCGCGTACAGATAGACGGGCAGGTGATAGCGCTCGGCGAGCCACGCACCGAACCGCTCGGCGAGGGTGACGCATTCGTCGACGGATCCCCCGGCGACCGGTACGAAGGGCACCACGTCCAGCGCTCCGATGCGTGGATGTACCCCCGCATGCTGACGCAGGTCGACACGCGCGATGGTCTCCGCGGCCAGTCGACGCACCGCCTCCGCCACGGCATCCGGCGTCCCCACGAACGACAGGACGCTCCGATGGTGATCGGGGTCCGAGGTCCGGTCGAGAAGATGCACATCCGTCACGCCGTCGATCGCGGCCGCGCAGGCATCGAGCGTCTCGGATCGGCGTCCCTCGCTGAGGTTGGGCACGCATTCGACGAGCGTTCGGGTCATCACCGTGAGGCTAGCGCAGGTCAGGGCTGCGCCACCGACCGGTCCGCGACGGCGGGGCGGGCTACCATGACCGGGTGACCCGACATCAGGACGGGACGAACATCCCGTC
The DNA here is from genome assembly GCA_964650135.1 of uncultured Anaerolineaceae bacterium. Classification (GTDB taxonomy): domain Bacteria; phylum Chloroflexota; class Limnocylindria; order Limnocylindrales; family CSP1-4; genus JAFMJV01. The sequence goes on from CAZYTQ010000192.1 coordinate 2,415, forward strand.
AGAGGCCGCACAGGCCTATCTCCTCACGCTCCGCTCCATGGAAGGCAGTGGCACCCAGCCCATGACGGCGGCCCTCGCCCGCCGGATGCACGTATCGGTCCAGGCCGCCTCGGAGATGGTCGGCCGGCTGTCCACGGATGGCCTCGTGGAGGTGGGTTCGGATCGGACCCTCGCCATGACGCCCGCCGGCTGGCGTGCCGCGGACACCATCTTCCATCGGCATGCGCTCATGGAGTGGCTGTTGACGCGGGTCGTGGGGCTGGGCTGGGCCGAATCGGACGAGGAGGCGATGCGTCTCCAGGGGGCCATCTCGCCGCGTGTGGAGCAGGCCATCGACGAGCTCCTGGGTCATCCCCAGACGTGCCCCCATGGCAACCCGATGGACTCCGCGACGGCGCGCAAGCGGCCCAGCGGCATCCCCATGAGCGAGGCCGAGGCTGGCGCTGACGTCACCATCCTGCGCATCACCGAAGAGGCGGAGGAGGATGCCGAGCTCCTGGTGTACCTGGAGCAGCAGGGGCTCGTCCCCGGTACCCGAGCGCATGTGGCCGAGATCTCGCGGGCACGCGATTCGGTGACCATCGATGGACCGCGTGGTCGGAGCACCATGGGCCTCCGGCCAGCGGCGCTGATCCGGGTCATCCCGGGCGAGGCCGATCCGTCACTGTTCCACGTGGTGCCCGCCACGATCGCAGGCCTCCAGGGCTGACCGCCGCGGGACCCGACGGGTCCCGCCCCATGGTCGGTCGAGCGGGCACCGTGCCCCGACCGTCGTGGGTCCCGTTCGGCCCATGCGGACGATGCCCGACCTGCGGGACCGACGTGTCGCTACCGCAGGAAGGCGGTGATGCCTGCGGCGACGGAGGTGAGGGCGAGCGTGGCGGCGACGGCCATGACGGCGGTCGCCAGGATCACGGTCTCGAGTCGGCGAGTCATGCGCATATCGAAGCCGATCACGGGCCTTGCAGCCATGGCCCGGAGGTCCCATGGGCAGAGGTCCGGACGGACCTGGCCACGAGACGAGGCAGAGCGAGCGCTGGTGGACGAGCGCTAGACCAGCTCCTGTCGGACCACCGGAAAGCGCTCATCCGCCACCACCAGCTCGAAGCCACAGCCCTGCCAGAACGCAAGCGTCCCAGCGCTCGTCTCGGTCGTGGGCCGCGTCAGGTCCGGGTACGCCTCGACGGCTGCGAACCCGCGCCGGCCGAGCTCGTCACAGACATCCTCGACGAGGCGGCGGGCAGCGCCGGCGCGACGCCCCGCCGCAGTGGCCGAGATACAGGTGATGACGGCGGGCAGGGGAGACGCGGGGAGGATCGGGTACAGCTCGCGCAACCGCTGGGCACGCGGGTACGCCGACAGCGGCCCGAACTGGGCATATGCCACCGGATCGTCACCATCGAGCGCCACCCGCGCATACGAGCCGAACACGGCCAGGCCTCGGGTCAGCAGCCGGAGCTTGCGAGGCGCATCCGCGGCGGGTCCAGGGCGCCGCTGGGGGGCTGGTGCGAACGGGTTCCAGCCGGGCGTCGCGAACAGGTCATCCCCACCCAGCGGGTCGAGCATGGAGCCGAGCGCCGGGCCGGTGGTCATGGGGCTGTCCCGCTCATCCTCCAGGAATGCCGCGGCGAGCGCCTGGCGGGCCGTCGCGGCGCCATCGGACGAGGGCGCGAACGGATTGTCGCCGTGATCGGCTGGAGGGCGACCCGTGGGCGAGGGTGTCGGCGACGCCTCCAGCCAGCCCGGTCGGGCTCGATTGGAGCCCCGGTCGGCATCCTCCCAGTAGTCGCACGTCCGGTGGTCGAACCGGCCATCGATGCAGGGCGGCAGGCGCTGGAAGGCCGACAGCTCGGTCACGTCCACGATCCGGAGGCCGGCCATGGGCGGGTCAGACGCCGAAGCGCAGGCTCTTGACGATGGCGTCGATGTCGGTGACGACCTTGGCCGGGGCGGCAGTGTCCGACCCGAACAGGACCAGGATGTCATCGTCGCCGATGGTGAACAGATACACCCGAAGGCGCATCACCAACTGGTCGCCCGCCACCACGAGGTCGAAACGATCGGCGTCCCCCGCTCGCACCGAGATCACCGAATGCGCGACGGGCGACCCATCGGTGGGCAGCGTGGCGACCAGCGCCGAGATCCGGGCGTCCGCATCGTCCGAGCGACCAG
>CAZYTQ010000193.1:0-4537 GCA_964650135.1 uncultured Anaerolineaceae bacterium
CGTGGGAGTCGTTGACGACCACGGCCCCATGTACAACCTGTCCCCCGAGGCGATGGACGCTCGGGCGCGCCTGGTCCAGGGACGCAAGGCGTTCTCGATGGTGGAGGGTGCCGATGACGGTCATTTCGATGTCGCGCTGTTCGTGGGCTATCACGCCCGAGCTGGCCACCCCCGGGGCACCATCTCCCACACCTACACGGGTGGCCCCACGCTCACGACGCTCGCGGGCCGCCCCACGGGCGAGTACGGCATCAACGGGCTCTATCTCGGGGCGCTGGGCGTGCCGGTCGGTCTCGTGACCGGTGACGACGCGCTCGCGGACGAGGTCGCCGAGTGGCTCCCCTGGGCGGAACGGGTGATCGTGAAGCGCGGGCGTGGCTGGCAGGCTGCGGATTCGGTCCATCCCAGCGTGGCGCGCTCCCTCATCACCGCCGCCGCGCGGCGGGCCGTGGAACGTGCCGCGGCCGGGGAGTTGGACACGCTCCGGTTGGCGCCACCCATCGAGGTGGGCGTCGACTTCCATCACGCCGGCCAGGCAGACTTCGCAGCCGTCATGCCGGGGTTCATGCGCACCGGTGATCGCGGCGTCCGCTTCCAGGCGGCGGATGGCGTGGAGGCATTCCGCGCGTTCGTGGCAGCCGTGCGTGTGGCGCCGATCGCTGACGAGTAGCCCTGGTATCGGACGGGTCGCTGGAAGGCGGCGTTCATCGCCGAAGGCAGTGCGAACCCGGATCGCCAGCCACTCCTCGACGATGGCCTGACCCGTCGTGGGCTGCGCGTCGCGCTCGACGCCAAGGCACTCGGGCGCCCTCACCTCGGCGCTGACCATCCGGCTCGCGCCCGCGCTGACGGACGTCGCGTGCGGACCCTCGTACGTGTGGGCTGGCGCCGACGGGGCGGACCGTCCGACCACACCCGCCCCCCCCCGCAAGGTCCGCGTGGCGGAATGCACCCGAGCTCGTGCCGGCGGTGCGCGAACGGGTCCTTCGCCAGCCGCGCCGGCGAAGGACCCTTCCGGATGGTCGACCGGGCCTGGCTGGACCGCTGGTTCAGCAAGCGGCAGCCCGGCGCCGGCCCATCGACGCGCGCGGCACAGCTGCTGTGGGGCCTCTACAGCCTGAGCGTGCTGCTCGCGAACGAGTGGCTCGAGCCGGACGAAGGCATGCCCCATGTCGTGAAGGTGCGTGTGGCGTCCCACCCCATCGCCGACCCGTCATGACCGGCGAACACGACACGATCGGCCCGGCTCAGGGCGCGTCCACCACGGCGCGGCGCAGACCGCGGAGCGCGGCGCGAGCCGTCGGCTCGCCCACGACCTCGTCGAGGATGGACCAGACCTGCGTGGGCGAGAGGAGCGGCCGATACGGGCGTTCGGCGGTCATCGCCTCGTAGCGGTCACTGAGCGCCAGCACCCGCGCGGCCATCGCGACCGATGGGTCGGGGAGCGCCGGGAACATGCCGTTGCCGTCGAGCCGCTCGTGGTGCGCGACGACGAGCGGTGCCAGGCGCGCGAAGGCGCGGGTGCGGGCGAGGGTCGCGGCGCCCGTGCGGGCATGCTCGTCCACCACCCGTCGCTCGGCGTCGGTCAGCTCCGCGGGCTTCTCGAGTGACGCGATGGGCACCAGGAGCTTGCCCACGTCGTGGAGCATCGCGGCGCGGCGCAGGTCGACCAGCAGCGCCCCGTCGAGACCCAGCTCACGGCCGGTGCGCACCGCGAAGCCGGCCACCCGGCGGCCATGACGACCCATCCGGGGGGTCCGGGTATCGATGATGTCGGCGAAGGCGACGGCGATGGAATCGAGTCGGCCATCATTGGTCCAGCGGATCGAATCGGGGGCCTCGAGATCGCCCAGCGTGCCCGCGAGGCCTGGATCCGCGAGCTCCGCCCACAGGCCACCCTTGCCGATGCGCAGCACCGCGTCCACGAGCCCGGGGTCGAGCGTCCTGGTCCGCTCCGCTCGCAGGGCGCGCTCCACGTCCCCCCCACCGGGCGAGGGACCCAGTGCCGCGACGAGTGACGCGAGCGCCAGCATCCGGCCGTCCTGGGAGATCCGCTCGCGTCGGGTGCCGGCAGGGCCACGGCCATCCCAGCGCTCGTCGGCATCGGCGAGCGCCTGCCCGACGTGCTCCGGCAGCCCCAGGGTCGCGGCCATGGCGCGGGCCCGGGCAGGTCGCGTGAGGTGGAGCGGCAGCCGCTCGGTCGCCCGTCCACGCGGAGCACCGGATCGGCGGGTCGCGTCTCCCTCCGGCGCGGCCGCGCGGGGGCCCACGGTGCCGGCGTCGACGAGCAGGCCGGCGAGGATGGCATCGGTGCGACGACCATCAGGCAGGCCCAGCTCGGCACCCAGACGACCCATGATCCACGCGGTGCGTACGGCGTGTCCCTCCGTCCGCAGCTCGGCGGCGTCGAGGATGCCGGACATGCCCGCGAGCACCTCCGACAGGCGCTGGGCGCCCGGTCCTGGGACCACGACGACGGGTGGCGGGACGATCGCGGGCTGGCCGTCGGCCACGGGCTGGCCGTCGGCCACGGGCTGGCCGTCGGCCACGGGTCCCTCCGGTGGCGTCGCGTGCCGGTCACGACGCGTCCGTGAGCGCAGGCTGATGCTCATGGGACGATCCGGACGGCGTGCTCGGGTGCCATGGCCACATGGTGCCTGCTGTCCACACCCGCGGCGTCCATCCGGTGGTCCCGTGCGGTGAGGGGCGGATGGTCCCGGTCGGTCCGGCCGGCGGGGGAGTCCTCGCTGTCGTTGCGGGCTAGCTCGAGTGGGCGCCACCGGGATCGAGCTCCTCGCGGATGAGTCGCAGCTCCTCCGGGGTCGGTCCCGGGGTCGTCGCGATCGCATCGGCCACGCGCACCGGCCAGCCCATCGACGCCTGTACCTGGTCGAGCGTCGCACCCGGGTGGAGCGAGTCGAGGCGCATCTCACCGGTCTCGTCGAAGTGGTAGATCCCGAGGTCCGTGATGACCACCGACGGGCCGTTGCCCATCCAGCCGCCGGCACGCCGGATGGCGGCGGCCTTCTCCGCGCCACCGAGGTTGCCGGGCGAGGTCCGGAAGTCGATCCGATCCACGAACGAGCGGGTCGACTGGCGCATGATCACGAACACCTGGCGCGCATGGATCGCGATCTCACAGGCGCCACCCGACCCGGGGAGGCGGGTCCGGGGATGCGTGTAGTCACCGATGACCGTGGTGTTGATGTTGCCGAACCGGTCGATCTGGGCGGCGCCCAGGAAGCCGACGTCCACCAGGCCGCGCTGGAGGTAGTAGCCGAACAGCTCCAGCATCGAGGTGACGGCGGTCGCCCCGGTGACGATGGTGGGGTCGCCGATGGACAGCGGCAGGCGCTCGGGCCGGGCGCCGAAGACGCCCGATTCGTAGACCATCCGCAGGTCCGGGGCCACGGTGCGCTGGGCGAGGTTGACGCAGATGTTGGGCAGTCCGATGCCCACGAAGCAGACCCGCTGGCCGGCGAGCTCGCGCGCGGCGGCGACGATCATCATCTCGGAGCGGCCGAAGGCCGGCGTGGCGGCACCCCCCGGAGCGGCCGCACCCTCCGCAGGCGTGTCACTCCCCACGGGCGTGCCACGCTCCCCGGCCGCGTCACGTGCCGCCCCACTCATGCGTATCGCCCGTAGTCGACCGAGCCGGACGGGGCGCTCCCCGAGGGCGCGATCCGCCGCCGCACCTCGCCTCCCAGCCGATCCATGTACTCGGCGCGGTCCGCGACGCCATGCACGTATTCCGCGAGCCACGCGTCCAGCGATGCGGCATCACGGCTGATGGCGTCCCACGCCACGTAGAACCGGTTGTCGCGGTCGTAGTGACCCTGTGTGTACGAGGGGTGCGCGCCGTACGGCTCCACGACCACCGCATCCACGATGAGCCCGGGGATGATCGTGCGACCCGGATCGGCACGCACGACGGCGTCCTCCACGAGCTCCTCCACGACCACGATGACGCGATCCGCGGCGAACGCGACCTCCTTCTGGCAGCCCGCGAGACCCCAGATCTGGGTGTCCCCATCCGCCGTCGCGCGCTGGGCATGGATGACCGCCACGTCCGGGTTCAGGGGGGGCACGGCATACACCGTCTCGTCCCCGTAGGGTGAGCGGATGGGCCGGATGAGCGGATTGGCCACTGGCAGATCCGTCTCGAAGTAGGAGCGCAGCGGGAAGAACGGCAGGTTCATGGCGCCCGCGGTGTAGCGGCCGACCATGCCGAAGTGGCTGTACTCCTCCAGCTCGAGCGTGGGTGCGTCGCCCTCGGTCACGCGCCGGATGGCATGCAGCCCGCCCACTCCCGGGTTGCCCAGCCACGAGAAGATCAGCTTGCGCGCCACCCCGGCGGCCACCATCTGGTCATACACCAGGTCCGGGGTCATCCGGATGAGCGTCAGGTCCTGTCGACCCTGGCGGATGATCTCGTGGCCGGCCGCGAAGCAGATGAGGTGGGTGAACCCCTCGATGGCGACACTGTCGCCGTCGCGCACGAGCGCCGCGACCGCGTCGCGCATGCTCGCCACCTTGG
>CAZYTQ010000194.1:0-4508 GCA_964650135.1 uncultured Anaerolineaceae bacterium
GCCCTGGGCCTCGACCTCCCAGCCATCGCCTCGCGGCACCAGCCCGATGGCGGTCTGCCCGGCCCGTCGGTCGATGCCCGCGACCCGCAGCCCCGCCTCCCGCGCCAGGTCGGCCGCCGCGGCGCCCGCGTGCCCCATGCCTACGACCACGAGGTCCACGGACCCGGCATGCTCGGCGACCGGTGCTGGCGCCGGCGGCCCATCGTGGGCGTCCGACGGTGCCAGCACCCATGAGCCGGTGCCGCCCTTCTGGACGTTGGTGATTCCCATCCCGAGCTCGTGGGCCAACACGCCCGCCACGGCCACCGCGCACAGGTTGCCCTGGCAGTCGCCGAACATCGCCCCGCCCCGTCGCTTGAGCCCGTCCAGGGTCGTGGGGCCCAGCGGACGACGGCAGGCGCCCACCAGCTCGCCCCGTGACACGCCGCGGCACAGGCAGACGACCGGCCCCGGCTCCTCGGCCAGCTCCAGGTTCGGCGGTGCTACGACCCGCGGCCGCACGACCCAGCCGCGAGCGCGCATGACCTCGTCGACCACGTGCTCCGCGACGGCAGGGGACACGGAGATGCCCGTGGAGCGGATGCCGCACGCCAGCCACAGGCGATCCCCCGCCTGGCTCGGCCGCAGGATGTGGTCGCCGGTCGAGGAGACCGGTCGCAGCCCCACGAACGAGCGCACGGGGACCGCGTCGGCGATCGCGGGGACCAGCGACGCGCTGGCCTCGAGGATCGTCCGCGCCTCGTCCGGCCGCACGTCTCGGTCGGCTTTGCCCTCGACGTCGACGGCGGTCGGGCCCAGCAGCAGCCCGCCGAACACGATCGGCGTCACCAACATGCCTTTGCCCATGGGCCCAGGCACCGGGAGCACGATCCGATCGACCCCGAACGTCTCTTCCGACACCAGGAACTGTCCACGCCGCGCAGTGATGGCGAAGGAGACGTCGCCGACAAGGCCGGCCACCTCGTCGGCCCACAGGCCGGCCGCGTCGATCGCCTGCGCGGCATCGATCCGTCGGCCATCCGCGAGGTCGACCGTCACGTGATCCGGCGCGATCGACAGCCCGGTGACCGCGACGCCACGGATGACCGTCGTGCCGCCCGCCATGGCGGCCTCGGCATAGGCGCGCGTCAGCCAGAAGGGGTCGACGACCGCCTCGCCAGGGATCGAGAGGGCGCCCAGCGCCGCGTCCGTGACAAAGGGCGCCGTGTCGCGGAGGTCGCGCAGGCCCAGCAGCTCGGTCGCCACGCCCAGCGCGGCGGCGTTGGGCTGGACGGCGTCCCGGAGACGTGCCATGTCGTCCGCGCTGCGCGCGAGCATGAGCGCGCCGACGTCGAGGAACGGCACGCCAAGGAGGTCCACGAGCTCCGGCCACAGTGCGGCGGCACGTCGGAGCATCCGCGCTTCGAGGGTGTCGGGCCGGGCGTCGAACCCGGTGTGGACGATGCCGCTGTTGGCCTTGGACGCGCCCTCGCCGACGTCGGGCTCGCGCTCCACCACGACGACGTCCTCGATGCCGCGTCGCGCGAGCTCGAACGCGATGCCGCAGCCGATGACGCCGCCACCGACGACCACCACGTCCACGCGCAGGCTCACGGGCAGGGATCGTACACGAGCGGCCCGCGCCCGCGGGGCCCGGACGTGGCATCGTGGGCGAGGCAGGGAGGTGACGGATGAAGGCAGCCATCGTGCTCAACGTGGGCGACCCGCTGGCGCAGGTCGAGCTGGCGGCGCGTGCCGAGGCGGCGGGCTGGGACGGCGTGTTCACGTGGGACGCCATCGCCATCGGCGGCTCGGACATCTACGACCCATGGGCGCTCCTGGCGGCGATGTCCCTGGCCACCTCGCGCGTCACGCTGGGTGCCATCGTGTTCGCGCCGACCAGACGCCGACCGTGGAAGGTCGCGCGCGAGGCGACCACCATCGACCACCTGTCGCGTGGTCGGCTGGTGCTGCCGGTGGGGCTTGGCGCGCTGGAGGACCGGGGGTTCGGCAACGTTGGCGAGACCACCGACACCAAGGCCAGGGCCGCGATCCTCGACGAGACGCTCGCCATCCTCGACGGACTGTGGTCGGGCGAGCCGTTCGAGCACCACGGCGAGCACTACGACCTGGGCCCCATGACGTTCGCCCCGCGGCCGGTCCAACGGCCGCGCATCCCGATCTGGGCCGCCGTGCGCTGGCCCAGCGAGCGCTCGATGGCGCGCGCGGCGCGTTGGGACGGGGCCATCCTCCAGACCACCGACCTCGACGAGGTCCGCGCAGCCGCCGAGCACGTCCGGGCGGCCCGGACCGAGGCGGGTCGCACGGGGTCGTTCGAGGTCGTGGTGCAGGGCACGAGCGCACCCGATGCCGAGGCCGCCACGACCGCGGCGCGGCCCTACGCCGAGGCGGGCGCGACCTGGTGGGTCGAGGCGGACTGGGAGCACGCCACCGCGGCCTCCCTGCTCGCGCGGGTCACCGCGGGGCCGCCGCGGGTATCCTGAGCGCGTGCCCAAGGACGTCATCGACCTCGCCCCGCCCGTGGAACGGGCGTTCCTCATCGCCGTCGACACGGCCGACGACCCCGGCTGGACCGCGGAGGACTCGCTCGCCGAGCTGGCGAGCCTCGCGGACACGGCCGGCGCGGAGGTCGTGGGCGCCGAGTGGCAGAACCGGCGCCACATCGACCCCAACTGGTACCTCGGCAAGGGCAAGGCGCAGGAGCTGGTCTCCGCCCGGGCGGAGACCGGGTTCACGCTGCTCATCGCCGACGACGAGCTCAAGCCGATGCAGCAGAAGGCGCTCGAGGAGCTCCTGGGCGTCAAGGTGCTCGATCGGAGCGGCCTCATCCTCGACATCTTCGCGCAGCATGCCCGGACCCACGAGGGGCGGCTCCAGGTGGAGCTCGCCCAGCTCGAATACCAGCTGCCACGGCTGACCCGGCTGTGGACGCACCTCTCGCGCACCCAGGGCGGCATCGGCTCGCGCGGTCCCGGCGAGAGCCAGCTCGAGACGGACCGGCGGATCATCCGGGGCAAGGTCGCCAAGCTCAAGGAGCGCGTCGAGCAGGTCCGCCAGCAGCGCGAGACCGCGTCACGGGCCCGTGACCGGCGTCTGGTGCCGACGGTGGCCATCGTGGGCTACACCAACGCCGGCAAGAGCTCCATGCTCAACGCGCTCGCTGGCCAGGAGGCGACGCGAGCCGAGGACCGGCTGTTCGCCACCCTCGACCCCACCAGCCGATCGGTGAAGCTGGGTGACGGCCAGTCGGCGATCGTCACCGACACCGTGGGCTTCATCCACAAGCTGCCCCACCAGCTGGTCGACGCGTTCCGCGCGACCCTCGAGGAGGTGGTCCGCGCGGATGTCCTGCTGGAGGTGGTCGACGCCTCGGATCGGCACGCCCCCGAGCACCGGCGAACCGTGCAGCAGGTGCTCGACGAGCTCGGCGCCGGCGACAAGCCGCGTCTGGTCGCGCTCAACAAGGCGGACCTGGTCGTGGACGGCCGTCCGGATGCACCGGCGCCCATCGTCGACGGGGCGGTCATGGCATCGGCCGTCACGGGGTTCGGCCTCGACGTGGTGCGCCTGCGGCTGGCGACCCTGCTCGCCGAGCTGTGGGAGGAGGTCGACGTCTCGCTGCCGTACGCGGAGGGCGAGCTCCTCGCGCGGGTCCGGGAGCGCGGCACCGTCGAGATCGACTATCGCGCGAACGACGTCCACGTCACCGGGCGCGTGGTGCCCTCGCTCGCCGGAGAGCTGCGCGCCGCGGCCGCGAGGGCCCAGACGCCGGTCGCGGGCTGATCGCGGGTCGTCCGAGGAACCTCGTCCCGCTCCCTGCCGTCTTGGTCGGGAGGCGTCATGCTGGTCCGGGACACCGCAGGCGCCAGACGCACACGGAGGCCGACCATGTCACGCACGACCCGTCGCGGGCTTCGACCCGCCGCCATCCTGGCCATCCTCGCGATGCTCCTGTCGCTGGCCGCCGTGGGGCCCGTCCTCGCACAGGGTGACGCGACATCGACCCCGGACCCGGGACTGACCATCGAGCCGGGGATCCCCGGCGAGCCCGGCGGGCCGGACGAGACCGGCGAGGAGCCCCTCCCGTCGGAGGATGGCGCGACCGCGGTGGTGCCCGAGGACGGGCTGAACGACGTCCAGGAAACGCCCTGGGACCACATCGTCGTGGCGCCCGACGGCCGCACGCTCACCGTCTACTTCTGGAGCGGCGCGGACAGCTGCTATGGCCTGGCGGGGGTCGAGGTCGACCTGACGGGCGACGTGCCGACCATCACGCTCCAGACCGGCATGCGCCCCGGCGTCGAGGTGTGCATCGCCCTCGCCCAGCTGTACAGCACCGACGTGGTGCTCGACGAGCCGATCATCGGCGGCGGCGTCCAGTGACGCCGAGATGTCGATGCTCCTGTCCGTGACGTTCAGGGACGGGGTGGCGGGGCTGGCCGAGCTGGTCCCAGGGGCCTTCGCGACCGGCCACCGGAGCGCCGGCTGGCGCGTGCCGGACGCCCGGC
>CAZYTQ010000195.1:0-4496 GCA_964650135.1 uncultured Anaerolineaceae bacterium
GGCGGGCGGGTCGAGCCCCTTCCTCTGGGCATCGTCGACCTGGCGGGCGGGTCGACCACCCGGCCAGTACGACGCGCGTGAGTCGCCGATAAGTCGCAGGGGGATCCCGCCGGCCATAGTCACGGCATGGCAGGACGCATCCGCCGGATCGACATCGCGAAGCTGCGGGCGGACGCGTCCATCACGGCCATCGCGGCGGAGTTGCGCGACGCGCGTCTGGCGGCTGGACGAAGCCAGGCTGTCGTTGCCCATGCGGCACGGATCTCCCAATCTCAGCTCGCCCGGATCGAACGTGGCCAGGTCCCTACCGTCGGGCTCCGGACGCTCGTGACCGTCGCGACCATGGTCGGCCTGAAGCTCTCGATCAAGGCGTATCCGGCCGGCGCCCCGATCCGGGACCAGGCGCAGGTCGAGCTGCTGCGGCGGATCCGGGTGCGGCTCGGATCGGCATGGACGTGGCGCTACGAGGTCCCGATCGGCCCGAACGACCTTCGCGCCTGGGACGCCCAGGCCACGCATCGCGCAAGTGGTGCGATCATCATGATCGAGGCAGAGACGCGGATCCGAGACATCCAGGCGCTGCTGCGACGGTTCCAGCTCAAGCGTGCCGCGGCCGGAGAGGTACGCATGTTGATGGTCGTCTCAGACACGCATGCCAATCGGGAAGCGCTCGCTGCGGCACGAGACGTGGTGGATGCCCAGTTCCCATGCACGATGCGCGCGGCACTGGGCGCCCTGGCTGCTGGCAAGGCACCCGACGCCGACGCGGTCGTCGTCCTCGACCGGGAGCGCCGACCGATACCTGGTGCCGTGACCACCAAGGAGCCGTGACCACGATAGGCCTCGTGACCCCGCTGTGGGCCTCGTGACCCCGCTGTGGGCCTCGTGACCCCGCTGTGGGCCTCGTGACCCGCCATGGGCCTCGTGACCCGCTGGGCGCATGATCGGGCCGCGGCGCCAGGGTGATGCCGGTGGGCCGCGCGACAGCACCCCGTGACCCGCTGGGCGCATGATCGGGCCGGGGGGACGGCCCTGACGGCACCCTCGGACGTCCTCCGCGGCCGTCGGCGGTCATCCAGCGGGTCAGATGGCCGGGGAGCTGGGCCGGGAAGGCGCTCCAGACCCGCTGACGGTCCGATCACACGCTGGGCGGGTCACGTCCCCCCCTTGGCACCAACACCCCCTGGGCGGGTCACGTCCCTTCCCTGGCACCAACACCCGCTGGGCGGGTCGACCACCCCGGATTCAGGGCGGTCGGCGGCATCGTCAGTCGGTCGGCCGGTCGTCCAGCCATGGGCGGTCGTTGAACAGCTCGGAGAGCCACGCCCCGAATGGTCCGGGCATCGGACGATCCGTCACGCCCTCGAGCCCTGCTGCCACCGCATCACGTGCGGCGTCCGCGATGGCGGCGGCCGCCGGTCTGCCAGCACCGAACGGCCGCGGGTGGATGGGCTCGCCGATGACCAGCCGCACCCGGCTCCGCAGGTGGACCCAGCGCGTGCCATCGACCGAGAGGGGCACGATGGGCACCTTGGCCAGCTGCGCGAAATGGCCGACCCCGGGCTCGAAGGGCAGCGGCTCGCCCTCGTGATCGGACAGACGCCCCTCGCCCGCGATGATGAGCACGTCCCCCGCGCGCAGCACCGCGAGCGAGCGACGCGTGGCATCCAGGGCATCCGCGCCACCGGGCTGGAAGGGCACGCCGTAACCGGTCCACGTGATGAGCGCGTTGCGCGCCCCGACCGCCATGTCCGCCTCGCGTGGACCGAAGATGAAGAGCCTGCGATGGCGGTCCGGCCACCAAGCGGCGATGACCAGCGGGTCGAGCCAGCTCGGGTGGTTGAAGCACACGATGTAGCCGCCCGAACCGGGCTCGGGGAGCCACCCGGCGCCCTGGACGGTCACCCGGACGTAGACGCTGGAGACGCCCCGCAGGAACAGGCGCACGCCGTGGAACACGAAGCCGCCCGGGCCGGCCTTCGGGAGCCGGCGACCGAGACGGCCGCGGAGCCCACGCACGCTCAGGCGACGTCCCCGGCCCACGTGTCGATCAGCGCGGCCGCGTCCTCGTCCGCGTCCACCGGGATGAGTGCCAGCTCCCGACCGAGCAACGCGGCCGGCGGCAGGGGCACGGAGGCGGGCACACCCGCTTCGACCCGCTCGGTCTCCTCGATGAACAGCGGCACGAGCGCGGGGTCGAACTGACCGCCGGCACAGCGCCGCAGCTCCGCGATCGCCGCCGCATGGCTGCGTGGCTCCTGGTAGGGGCGGCCACGGACCATCACGTCGTAGGCATCCGCGAGCGCCACGATCCGCGCACCGAGCGGGATCTCCTCGCCCCCGAGCCGATCCGGATAGCCGGAGCCGTCCCAGCGCTCGTGGTGGTGGCGGATGATGGGTGCGATGTCCCGCGCGACGTCGAGCGGGCCACAGATGCGCGCCCCGATGTCCGGGTGACAGCGCAGCTGGCGCCACTCGTCGGCGGACAGCGGTTCCACCTTGTGCAGCAGCGGGCGCGGGATGGCGATCTTGCCCACGTCGTGGAGCAGCGCGCCGTGCGCGACGCTCTCGAGGTCATGGCCCCGCAGCCCGACGTGCGCCCCCAGACGCGCCGCGCGATAGGCCATGTAGCGGCAATGGTCCTTGAGGTCGACATCCTTCGCCTCGACCGCGTTGGACAGCGCGATGACCGCCGCATGGGCGGGCTCCATGCGCGGGCCCCGGAGTCGCGTCCGGAGGGCGCTCCGGACGCGCGCCATCAGCTCCGCCTCGTGATACGGCTTGAGGATGACGTCATCCACGCCGGCATCCAGCGCGCCGATGCGGTGGTCGAAGCCCGGTCGCTCGGTGAGCGCCAACACGGGCGTGCGCGTGGTCCGATGGTCGAGACGCAGGCGGCGCACCAGCTCGAGCGCGTCCAGACGCGGCACAGCGAGCGACAGGATCAGGAGGTCGGGTTGGTGCTCGTGGACCGCGCGGAGGCCGTTCTCGCCGTCAGCGACGGCGATGACGCGATAGCCGGCATCCTCCAGGCTGCGCGTCAGCTCGATTCGAACGACCGAGTCATCCTCGATGACTGCCACGCGGAAGGTCACGGATGCCTCCCGGGCAGCGTCCGTCAACGGTGCTCTCCCTCAGCGTGCCCGACAGATGCCAGGCGGCCGGGAGCATAGCACCCGTGCGGGGTCCGATGTCTCGGCGCAGGACCCGGCACGACCGATCGCGGCATCCCCGGACCCGGTACGACCGGCCACGGCAGCCACGGGACCACCGGGCCGCACCGCACCGGACCGTTCGTCGCCTACCATGCCTCCGGGAGCAGAGGGAGAGTCATGCCGAGCCTGTCCACGCCGCGCGTCATCGCGGTCGCCCTCATCGCCACCGTGGCGATGCCCGGGATCGCGAGCGCCGCCAACACCTACCCGGCGGCCGACTCGGGGTACCACGACTACACGGAGACCCAGCAGGTCCTCCGTGACACCGAGGCCGCGTATCCGGACATCGTGCGGGTCTTCTCCATCGGGGAGAGTCATCAGGGTCGCAAGATCTGGGTCGCCGAGGTGTCCGATCGCGTGGGTCGTGACGAAGGCGAGCCCGAGATCATGCTCGATGGCCTCCATCATGCGCGGGAGCACCTCACGGGCGAGATGTCGCTGTATGTGCTGCGCCTGCTGACCACGAACTATGGCAAGACGACCACGCTGGGGCGACGCGTGACCCGCATCGTGGACAGCCGACGCATCTGGATCATCCCGATGGTCAACCCCGACGGCCTCCAGTACGACCTGGGCGGCGACCCGTACCGCGAGTGGCGCAAGAACCGGCAGCCCATCCCCGGCTCCACCAAGGTCGGCACGGACCTCAACCGCAACTACGACTACGCCTGGTCGAAGGGCACGAGCGCGCCGTCCTCCGAGAACTACCGCGGCGCCGCCCCCTTCTCCGCGCCCGAGACGCGCGCGATCCGGGATTTCGTGCTGGGTCGACGCGCGGACGGCGTCCAGCGCATCAAGGCGCACATCAGCTTCCACACCGCCGGTGAGTACGTCCTGTGGCCATACGGCTACACCACCAAGGACGTTCCTGCGGACATGACCACGGTGGACGAACGAGCCCTCCGGACCATGGGCAAGCGGATGGCCGCCATGAACGGCTACCGGCCACGCCAATCGTCCGATATGTACCCCACCTATGGTGACCAGATCGACTGGATGTACGGCACCCAGCGGATCTTCAGCTACACCTTCGAGATGTACCCCAGGTCGGGTGGCGCGAACCGCCACTACCCGCCCGACGAGCGCATCGACAAGGAGGTGAAGCGCAACCGTGACGCGGTGCTGTACCTGATGGAGCAGGCCGACTGCCCGTATCGCGCCATCGACAAGGCCAGCGCGCTCTGCGGGCCGCTCTATGACGACCTCGAGATCGCCCGTGGCTGGAGGGTGGATGCGGCGGGCACCGATACGGCGAAGGCCGGCGCCTGGCAACGCGCGAAG
>CAZYTQ010000196.1:0-4478 GCA_964650135.1 uncultured Anaerolineaceae bacterium
CGCCACCGACGGGGCGTGGCCGTTCGACCGCCTCGGCATGGCCGGTACTGGCCCCATGGTACGGCTTGGTCGATGGGGTCCGCCCCGGTAGGGTCGGGTGCGGTCGGGTGAGGACCGGGGGCCTTGCTTCCCCAACGTCCCGCGGCGGCCACCGCACAGCGGGCCTGGGAACGCTGCGGCCGAGGCAACGGTCTGGTCGTCATCAGGGTCTGCGAGACGGAGGGAGACCCGATGCCCCAGCTTCTCGCCGCCATCGCCATCGCACTGTCCGCCATGCTCACGGCGGGCGTCGCGGCCGAACCGGTCGCGCAGGCCGCCGAGGTCCCGATGAGCGTCATCGTCACGCTCAAGGGCACGGCGGTCGCCGACGCGGGCGACCGGGTCGCCGTGCGCAGCACACGGGCCGGCATCCGGGCCCGGGCCCGTCGGCTGGGCGTCCGTCCGACCGCCGTGTACCCGGCCATCGGACGTGTCTTCGCGACGAGCGTGACCACCAGCCAGCGTCGGGTGCTCGAGCGCGACCCCATCGTGCGCGCCATCGAGGACGACCTCCCGGTCGTGGGCGAGGACATGCCCGGCGCGGAGGTCCGGCTCGACGGCGACATCGAGACCACCGGCAAGTCGAAGGTCGTGGGCCGTCCCGCCAAGGAGCGGCTCCGGCGCCAGGTCGTGCCCAAGTGGCTCAAGCGCATCGGTGCCACCAAGGTCATCGGTGGCCTGGGCAATGGCCGGACCCCGAAGGGCTTCGATGCCGACGTGGCCATCATCGACAGCGGCATCAGCCGCCATCCGGACGTCCGACCCGCGGGCGGCAAGGATTGCTCGAAGAGCGGCGGCTGGGGTGACGGCTATGGGCACGGCCTCGGCGTCGCGAGCATCCTCGGCGCGAAGGACAACAGGAGCGGCATCGTGGGGATGCTGCCGGGCGTGCGCCTGTGGTCCATCCGCATCTTCGATTCGAAGGGCCGCGGCAGCGTGTCCGGCGTGCTGTGCGCGCTCGACCATGTCGCCCGCAAGCGCGACCCGCGTGACCGGAGCAAGCCGTTCTTCGAGGGCGCCACCATGTCCTTCTCGGTGACGACCCCGGACGGTGGCCCAGCCGACGACCGCACCTGCGGTCGCTCGACCCGCGACCCCATCCACAAGGCGGTCTGCCGCATCACCCGCGGGGGCACGATCGTGGTCGCAGCGGCCGGCAACTATGCGGAGCGGGTGCGCTACCGCCGCCCCGCGGCGTACCCGGAGGTCATCACGGTCTCCGCGATGGCCGACTTCGATGGCAAGCCCGGCGGCAAGGGCCGCCAGTCACAGGCATGCCTGGCCGGGTCCGCGCTCGAGCGGGACGACGCGTTCGCCAGCTTCTCCTCGTTCGGGAACGCGGTCGACCTCATCGCGCCGGGCAAGTGCATCTGGGTCGCCTACAAGGGCGGCACGTATGCGCGTGTGACGGGGACCTCGTTCGCGACGCCCATCGTCATGGCGGCGGCACTCAAGTACCGCGAGCGCTATCCGAAGGCGACAC
This sequence comes from uncultured Anaerolineaceae bacterium, assembly GCA_964650135.1. Taxonomy (GTDB): domain Bacteria; phylum Chloroflexota; class Limnocylindria; order Limnocylindrales; family CSP1-4; genus JAFMJV01. The sequence goes on from CAZYTQ010000196.1 coordinate 1,523, forward strand.
CCAGCCAGGTGCGCATGGCGCTCGTCAAGGCGGGACGGAAGGACTGGCGGGTGGGCACCGACCGCGATGCGCGACACGAGCCACGGGTCGATCTGCGTCGACTCCAGCCGCCCCCCACGTTCAGGGTGGAGGAGGTCGCACGCAAGCGGGTGTCCCGCGGCTCCACGGTCTCGGTCACGCTACGCGTCGAGCGACGCTACGGCCACACGGCGTCCGTGCGCCTGCGGGTCGTGAAGGCGCCTGCCGGTCTCAAGGTGCACGTCGATGGCAGGCGTGTCGTGGTCAAGGCTCGCTCGGGTGCGGCGACCGGCCTCCGCAACGTCGTGCTGCGAGCGACCGACGGCGATGTGACCCGCACCATCAAGGTGCCCGTCCAGGTGCGCTGAGGCGGCCCAGGGACCGGATCGGTCGTCAAGGGGTCACTGGCTGGCTGGCGGCTGCCCGCTGGGCCGGCCGCCAAGGCCGCCAGGCCGCCGGCCCGACCTCGGGCAGCGGGGTCGCGGACCCGGCACGCCTCCCTCAGGCCATGGATCGGACCTGTCGCACGATGTCCAGGAGCGCGCGACCGAGGACCCAGCCACAGATGCCGCCGAGCGTGTTCATGAGCACGTCCGTGACATCCGCCGCACGACCATTGCTGGCCAGACCCTGGAGCACCTCGATACCGATGGAGAAGGCCGCGCTCACGAGCGTCACCCGCCACAGTGGCACGCGGCGCTCGCGCAGCACCAGGGCGAGCCCGAAGGGCACGAACAGGAGCACGTTGGCGCCCATCTGGCCGAGGATGATGGCTCGTGCACGATCGGAGGGCCACGCCCGGATGAGGTCCTCGAAGGGCATCCAGGTCCACGGGTCCAGCTCGTTCGGGGGGTCCGTGGATGGCAGCGTCACCCGCAGGATGACCAGCACGGACATCACCAGCAGTGCGTCGGCCACGGCCATCCGCATCGCGCGATGCATCCGTCCCCGTCGCGCGTGCCACGCCAGCGCGACGGGCAGCGCCGCGAGGAACACGAGCGCCGCGAACGGGGCCAGCTGCGTCATCGGTCCGGTCCACATCGGCTAGACTCTACTGGTATGCAGACTGCATGGATCCTATGCAGTCGGTGTCCAGCGAGTGGTGCGGCCGACCGGGTGCCGTGAGTCCTCGCACGATCACCCGACACCCGAGACCGACCGCGAGGCCCAGCGTGACCGACGTCGCCGATATCGTCCGACCCACCAGCGCAGATGAGGACGCATGGGAGGCTCCCCGCCTCCTGGGCGCGGTGCCGGGGCCCCGCGCCCGTGCCCATGTCGAGCGGGACCAGGCGGTCACCTCCCCCAGCCTGCCCCGGGCGTACCCACTGACACCGGTGCGCGGCCGCGGGAGCGTCATCGAGGACCTCGACGGGAACCGCTTCCTGGACTTCTCGGCGGGGATCGCGGTCAACTCCACCGGCCACGCCCATCCCGCGGTCGTGGCGGCGATCCGGGAACAGGCCGCGGAGCTGCTCCACTACAGCGCGTCCGACTTCTTCCTGCCCATCTACACCGAGACCTGCGAGCGGCTCGCGGCGACCGCACCGTTCGACGGGCCGGCACGGGTCTACCTCGGCAACTCCGGCGCGGAGGTGGTGGAGGCGTCCATCAAGCTTGCGCGGCACGCCACCGGTCGACAGCACATCGTGGCGTTCCTGGGCGGCTTCCATGGCCGGACGTACGGCGCGGTGACGCTCACCGCGTCCAAGGCGAAGTACCACGCGGGGTTCGGTCCCCTGCTGCCCGGCGTCCACCATGCGCCGTACGGTCGGGTCGCGGACCTCGCCTGGTTCGAGGAGGTGCTGTTCGACCGGCTGGTCCCGGCGGACGAGGTCGCGGCGATCATCGTGGAGCCCATCCAGGGCGAGGGCGGCTACATCGTCCCGGAACCCGGGTTCCTCGCGGGCCTGCGGCGCATCTGCGACGCACACGGCATCCTGCTCATCGCCGATGAGGTCCAGTCGGGTGCCGGTCGCTCGGGCCGGATGTGGGCCATCGAGCACGAGGGCGTCGAGCCGGACATCCTGCTGACGGCCAAGGGCATCGCGTCCGGCATGCCCCTCGGCGGCATGATCGCGCGCGCCCCGATCATGGAGGCGTGGCACGCGGGCGCCCATGGCTCCACGTACGGCGGCAACCCCGTCGCGTGTGCTGCGGCGCTGGCCACCCTGGACCTGCTGGAGGGCGGCCTCATCGCCAACGCGGCGGTCCAGGGCGACCGGGCGCGCTCGGCGCTCGCACATCTGCCGGGTGCCTACCCGGGCATCGTGCGGGATGTGCGTGGTCGCGGGCTCATGGTGGGCATGGAGCTGGATACGTCGGAGCGAGCCGCAGCCGTGGAGCGTGGCTGCTTCGAGCGCGGACTCCTGGTGCTGGGCGCTGGGAAGACGTGTGTCCGTCTGTCGCCGCCGCTGGTCGTCAGCGCCGAGGATGTCGACACGGCCGCGACGATCCTCGAGGACGCGCTCCGAGCATCGCTCGACGCCTAGCGCTCGCTCCCACACGGGTCGTCGGCGGGCCGAGGGCCCCGTATCGGCGAAGCCCGCGGATCGCTACCCCGCCTGGAGCAGCGTCACGGCCGCCACGCCAAGCCCGGTGAGCACGATCCCCACCACCTGGCGCGGCACGATGCGCTCGCCCATGGCCCGCGAGATGACCGCCGTGATGACCGCGAACTGCGAGCTCAGCACCGCCGTCACGGCGATGGAGTCCTGGGATCCCCACGACACGGTGAGGAAGCCGAGCACCTCGGTCACACCCACGATCGCGACGAACGGGAGGGCCGCCCGCGTCATCTGGAAACGACGCGTCACGAGCAGCGGCAGCGCCACGAACACGACGCCCACCAATCGGCCGGCCGCCACGATCCACGAGGCGGGCACGAGCCCACTGGCGTGGCCCACGGCATACAGCCCGAGCCCGAACATCGCGGCGG
>CAZYTQ010000197.1:0-525 GCA_964650135.1 uncultured Anaerolineaceae bacterium
AAGGAGCTGGCACGGCTCATTTCCCGCATCCGCAATCGCATGTTCGGCGTGCTCGTCACGACGTCGTTCCTACACGAGCAGGCATACCAGGAGCTGAAGGCAGATGGACATCCTATCGTTGTGATTTCGGGCCGGGACATCGTCGAGGTTCTTCGGTCGAAGGGCTATGGTGATCCCGAGGCAGTCCTGCGCTGGCTCCACCGGGAGTTTCCGCGCACACCCCGCGAGATCTCGTCGGCACCTCCCTACGACCTGGTCGTCACACCATGACCGCGCTCAACGGGCGCTCAAGCGCAACGGATATTCTGGCTCTCCACGGTCCGTATCTGTCCGATGCCAACGAGGCCGAGATCGTCGAGCTGCTTGCGACGTCGGATGACGTGGCCAATCTGGCGATTCGCACCTGCATGTGTGGCCGTCGGCTCGATGGGTTCGATGACTACTACGAACACCTGCGGGCGGTGATCAGGACTGCCGCGACGCGGGATTGAGCAGCCGAGATCGGCGGACAGGATGCCCCGGTCC
>CAZYTQ010000197.1:535-4470 GCA_964650135.1 uncultured Anaerolineaceae bacterium
ACTGGTTCCTCCTGGGAGAGTTGATCAGTGACCAGCGTGTCCGCGACCATTGCCACCTAGGATGACACGGGTCGGGCATGGAAGGGAAGTCGACTGACCAAGCTTGTCTCAGGGCACCCCGCTCCCGCGACGCGGGCCCGGAATCGCCGGCGTATCGAGCCGCCGGGACGGCCTACTTCGTGACGGTCCCCGCTGCGCGGTCGACCCAGAAGCGGAAGGGCGGCTCCTGGTCGATCCCATCGAGACGCATCACGAGGCGATAGGCACCGGGCTGCTCGATGGGGAACGGACCCTTGATGGCGACCAGGTTGCGGATGTCCTGGCCGGCCCTGGCAGTGGCCGATCGCCCGACCACGATCTCCACGCTCACCGCGAACCGCTCCACCTCATCAGCATCGACCAGGCGGACCTTGAGCTCGATGGGCTGGTTGGTCTCGGCCCATTCCACGAGGAACCCGAGCGCGATGTCCGCCTTGATGGCGGTGGGGAAGGTCGGCGCTGTATGCACATCGGCGCCGCCACCCAGGACGTAGACCTTGCCAGCGACCGCCTCCGCGCCGTCCGCCAGCATCAGGAACTCCTGTCGCACCGCCGTCCCTCCACTTCGACACGTCGGTCGCGGGATGCTCCGAATCGCCTCTGCCTGACGGCCTGCCCAGCGAGGCCGACCAGTGCCCGATCGTCATCCATCATCGGCGTGTCATCCCTGCCCCTTGAGCGCCTGCTCTCGCACTCGGCGGCGACCGCCAGGTCGTCAGTCATGTGGCCACCTCCGCCAGGCGGCACAGGGCGTTGGCGAGGCGCATCTGCGTGGGGGTCTTCGCCACGACGTCCAGGAGCTTCGGGCTGCCGACCACGATCGCGAGGGCGCGTGCCCGGGATGTGGCCACGTTCAGCCGGTTCGCGGAGTAGAGGAAGTCCATGCCGCGCGGCGCGAGGTCCGCGGACGAGGTGGTCAGCGAATAGATCGACACGGCCGCCTCGCGACCCTGGAACTTGTCCACGGTGCCGACCCGGTCCGAGCGCCCGAGCCGATGCGCCAGGTTGGCGACCTGGGCGTTGTACGGCGCGACGACCAGGATCTGCTCCCAGTCGATCACCCGGGTCACACCTTTCGCGTCCACCCAGGTGCGGCCGAGCAGCTCGTCGCAGATGCGGACGATGACGTCCGCCTCCTCCTCGGCGTCATTGACGTTGCCCTCGTGCTCGACGGCGACCCACCGGATACCCGATCCGGAGAGCGCATCGTCCCCGGCCACGCGCTGCCGACCCTGGTCCCAGGCGCCCGTGGGGTCGAGCCACGCTCCGAGACGGCCTTCGTAGAACATCTCGGAGGTGAAGTCGCAGATGGCCGGGCTCAGTCGCCGGGTATCGGGCAAGAACAGCCCCAGGTCATCGGGGATCGTCTGGTGCTCGCCCAGCAGATGCTCGAGGGCGGAATTCTCCGCACCGGGTGGATGCGACCCCTGGATGGGCTGCTCCAGCTGGCGTGGGTCACCCAGCAGCACGAGCGACTCCGCCGAGCCAGCGATCGCGACCGTGTTCGCGAGGGACAGCTGGCCGGCCTCGTCGATGACCAGGACGTCCACGCTGCCCGCCATGACCGGATGTGCCCAGACCCAGGCGGTCCCGCCAGCGACCTGGATCTCACCCGCCGCCAGGGCCGCCGCGAGTGACCCTTCGTCCTCATACGCCGCGGCGGTGGAGCAGGTCGGCTCCGCGTCACGGCCGGGCTTCTGGCCGATGCGCAGGTCCACCGAGTCCTTGGCCGCCTCGGCCACGGCGTCCAGCAGGTGTCCGATGACCTTGTGGCTGTTGGCGCTGACGCCGACACGCTTGCCGGCCCGCACCAGCTCCACGATCATGTGGGATCCGGTGTAGGTCTTGCCCGATCCGGGTGGCCCCTGGATCGCGAGCACGGAGTGGTCGAGCGTCAGACCCAGACGGATCGCCGCGTCCAGCCCGGTCTCCTGCCCGTCCCGGAGTGACGTGCCGACGGCCCGCCCGACGCGTGGCGCCGACCGCAGCAGGAGGTCTCGCGCGGAGCGCCACGGCCCCGGTGTGTCGATGCCGTGGTCCGCGACCCAGCTGCCGATGGCCATCAGCGCGTCCTTCTGGGCGACCGCATCGATGAAGGTGAACGGGAAGATCGCGGACGGTTCGTGGGGCGCGGAAGAGCTACCTCGGGTGAGCTCGAACCATCCCTCGATCTGGTCGATGTCCCAGATCCTGCCCAGGCTCGTGCCGGTGGCCGGATCCCGGATCTCCGCCCCATCGCGGACGCGGTTCTCCTGGGGTGGGAACCGATAGCGATGGATGAGCGAGCGTTTGACGGACCCGGTCACGCCCTCATAGGTCACGCTGGCGATCGCCTCGCGATCCTCCATCAGCTCCTCGTCCGTCATCTCCTGCACGGTGTAGAAGCGCCACCACGTCGCCTTCGCCTCCCGGCGGTGCCAGTCGATGAGCTGGGCCAGCAGCCACGTCGCCTGCTGCTCGTCGGTCCGGCTGTCGCGCTCGGCCGGGATGGCCGCCTCCAGGCGCTGGACGAGCGCCTCCACGGCCGCCTGCCGCTCCGTGAGCTCCGGCGAGACCGCCACGTCCTCCGGTTCCGGCCGTGGGACGGGGATGCCGCCAGCGATGACCTCGTGACGGCGCGCCTCCAGCCACGTCCGCAGGTCGAGGTTGGAGACGCAGTCGTCCTCGTTGTAGCGCTCGATGAGCTCCAGCAGCTCCTGGCGGCTCCGACCACTGTCCAGCCATTGCTCGAACCGGACGATGCTCGACCCGGCATCCTGGAGCGAGACCTCGCGATGCAGCCCGTACAGCGGCTCCAGCTTCTTGATGGAGTAGCTCTCCTGGCTGACGCGCACGCCCTGCTGCACGACGCGGTAGAGGTTCACGAACCGCTCGCCACGCAGCAGCGCGTCCACGTCGTCCTCGCGGGTGGCATGCAGGCCCATGAGTCGCTTGACGCGACTGGGTTCGTAGTCGCCGTAGTGATAGATGTGCATCCCGGCGTCCGTGCGCCAGCGGTCCATGACCAGGTCGATGAACGCCTCGAACGCGCGCCGCTCACCTGCCCGGTCGGTCCCCCAGAACGCATGGAACCGGGGCTTGCCGTCCACGAGCGAGCCCGGCTCGATGACCCCGAAGAGGTACTCCAGCCCATCGGAGTCACCTTCCTCGACGAACGGATCGCCCTCCATGTCGAAGAACAGGTCGCCCGGTGACGGCGGCGGCAGGAGCGCCAGGCCGCGCTTGGCGTCGATGGGCTCGAGCAGCTCGAACAGCACCTTGCCGGCGGCCTTGGCCTCCAGCTGGAGACGAGCCTGCTCCCGGATGCGCTCGGTGGGTTCGTCGTTGAGCCCCTTGACCGCCGGTCGGACCGGGATGGGCATCTCCGCGAGGCCGGTCAGCGTGGTCACACCCACCTCGCCGAGGGACACACGCTGGCGCTTCGTGATGCCCGCCACGTATGTCAGGTGGTCGTCCCGACGGCGCCGCCCGGCACATGCGGCCGCCCAGCGACACACGTCACAGTGCTCGACCGGCTCGGGATAGGTGGCGGTCACGGGGTACTCGGGCGGGCTGGCCGAGACGTGCGCCAGGAACCGATCGCGGACCCGCCGGTAGTAGGCCATGTGGTCGTCCACGCGGAACCGCTCGATCGTCCGGGCGCTGCCGCCCAGCGCGACCTCCATCCACGGCGGCTGCTGACCCTGGACCCTGGTGAGGAGGTCCGTGTAGACGCACATCTGGACCAGCGCGCCCGCCTTGGCCTTGCGGGCGAGCTTGGTGTCCGCCACGGCGTAGCTCCAGGCGCCCAGGTCGCTGGGTTCCTCGATCCGATGCAGGAAGTCCGCGTGGCCGCGCCAGATGCCATCGAAGAACGTGGCCTGGTAGACCACGTCCGCACCCGTCCGCATCGCTGT
>CAZYTQ010000198.1:0-4407 GCA_964650135.1 uncultured Anaerolineaceae bacterium
GATGGCGCGCGCCAGGTGATCGAGACGGGCGACCGTCGCACGCACCGGCGCGAGGGCCCCGTCGGCATCGGGGGTCGTCGATGGCCCGTTGGCGTACACCGCGCGGAGACGATCCGTGAGCGCGCGGAGACCACCCGCCGTCTGGTCGAGCAGGGTGCCCAGCTCGGAGTAGACGGGCTCGGCCGCGACGCGCTGCGCTTCCCAGGTCAGGCTGCCCATCGTGACCCGAGTATAGGGCGCGTCGCCTCGCATCCGGACATCGGTGGTCATGGCGCGCATGCCGGGTCGATGACCACCAGCCATGCAGGGTTCTCGGCATCGCCGATGCGCTCGGCCGGGCGAGCCACACACGAGGCATCCGGACCGGTGAGGGCATCTGGATACAGGCCCCGATCCTCCTGGAACAACAGGATCGTCTCGACCCCCGTGGCGCGGCTCAGCTCGGCCAGCGTGGCCGGCGGGTCGTTGGGCAGCACCATCACCGGTCGGTCGAGCAGCCACGACACGGACATCGGCTGGTCGCTCATGAGCAGTGGCGGCACGCCGCCCCGTGCCTCGAGCGCCGTCCCCACGGCCAGGATCCGCCGCTGGAGGTCCCGGCCGCTGCCAGCGACGGTGGTGATCTGGAGCAACGTCATCGGCAATGCCAGGGCGAGCAGGGCGGCCGGACCGACGATGACGTTCACGGGGTCCCAGCCCCGGCGGATGGAGATGCGGGTCATGAGGGCGTCGGCACCCAGCACGCTTGCGACCAGGAGTCCCATCAGCAGTGGACCGCTGGCGTGGGCGAACGTGCCCCAGAGCGTCGCGACGGGGAACAGGAGGGCGCTGGCGAAGAAGGTGAGCGCGCCGCTCACCAGCAGCACCACGAGCGCGCTGGGTGTGCGCAACGAAGCGCGGTGACGCAGCGCGACCACCGAGACGATGCCCACGACACCCACCGGGAACGCCCCGAGGGCGACGGTATCGACGGTCTGGGTGGCGACCGCACGTCCCCAGGCACCCACGATGTCCCCGATGCCCTGGGCGAGCCACGCCCCGATGGTCGGTTCATCGTGGATGGAGAAGATCTGCTCGTTGCGCAGCAGGAACATGTTGTCGATGGCCTGGCTGATGCCACCCCCACCACCGAAGGTGAGCTGCTGGCGGAGGAGCCATGGGACGACCAGCACGAGGCCACCCACGACCACCGGGCCCAGGAGCCGCACCGCGGCGCGGACGCGCTCGCCGCGACCAGCGCGGCGCAGGGTCGGCAGGGCCAGCAGCACCAGCGTGAGGCCGATCCAGACCACCTCCTGGCGGGCGAGATAGGTGAGGCCGAGCATCAGGCCGAGCAGCAGCGCCAGTCGTCCATGGCCGTGCCCAGGCGGCCTGTCGTTCCCCTGCCGCAGCAGGCGCGCGATGAGCAGCGCGTCGAGGGTCCCCAGGACAGCGAACGGGATGGTCGAGTCGGGCGCTGCCGTGGCCACCAGCCAGGGCCCCAGGATCGCCGCGAGCAGACCGGCCGCGATACCGGCGGCGTTGCGTCGACGGTCGCTCAGGCCATCGATGGCCCCAGCGTCTCGTGCGACCACCCACGCGAGCGGCGCGAGGAGCGAACCGAGCAGCAGACCGCCCACCTGGCCCGCCTGCGCGGAGGTCCCCGCGATGAGCATCGGGACTGCCGCGACGAGACTCGTCACGGGCAGCCACAGGTCGAACGCGGGTCGTGGCAGGTCCCAGGGTGGGGTGGCGTAGCTCCACAGCACATCGGTCGCGAGGCCGCGGCCCTCGACCAGGTTGCGCGCGGCGTCCAGGTAGTAGAGGCTGCCCTCGGTGGGCGGGAACGGGATCCACGCCACGACCACCAGGCGCACCGCGACCGCCACCAGGAACAGGCCGATCGGCGCGGCGGCCAGGCGCCAGGTGGCGGACCGCGCCGGGCTCCGCTCCGCCGAACGGGTGATGGTCGCGCTCATGGGGTGCACCGGGTGTCCACCGGGGTCAGGCAGACCGCGTAGAGCGCCGCTTCGACCCGCTCCGGATCGTCCCTCGAGGTCACCGTGGCCACGGGTGCAGAGAGCCAGGCCGGTCGTTCCTCGCCCAGGAACACCGGCGCGAGCGCCTTGGTCATGAACGCACGCTCAAGCAGCAACCACCGGATGTCATATCGGCGAGCCACATCCTCGACCACCGGCAGTGGATCCTCGGGGGTCACGATGCCCGGTCGCGCGGCGAGGTACCAGAAGGCCCCTGCATCCGAGGACATCAGTCGCTCATCCGCCGACACGTCCGCGAGCGGCATGACGGCCGCGCGCGCGATGTCCTGGGCACGTCGCCAGTTCGCGGCGATGGTGACGCTCGCCACGATCGCGAGCACCGTGATCGCGCCCACGGCGGTCCACGTGTAGAGCCGCGTGGCGCGCTCGGCGTCCCAGCGGGGACGCCGACGGCCGACCGCCGCGACCACGCCCGCGATGCCCACGACCGAGGCCAGATAGGCATAGGGGATGAGCGCCACGGCCGAGTGGAGGAACGTGCCGTTGGGGACATGGACCGCGAACACCAGGCCGCTGGCGAGGAACAGGCAGACCGCATACACGATCCACGGCTGGAAGGCAACGTCACGCCGGTGCCACCATGCGCCGAGCACCGTGAACGGCACCAGGAAGATGAGCAGCGCCTGGGTCGCGAACAGGCCGAGCGCGTTGACCAGCCCGAGGACCCGGCTGGTGAGCAGCGGCACGATGCCCTGGTCGAGGAACGTCTGGAGCGTGGCCGGCGTGGCGACGCTGTAGAGCTCGGCGTACTCCCGGATCCAGGTGATGCGGCCCGATGTCGCCGAGGGCGAGATGGAGCCGAACTCCGCCAGCTGACGCGAGAGCCATGGTGTCGCCACGAGCACGAACGCGACAAGGCAACCGATGGCTGGACCCCAGCCGATCCGTCGTGGCGTCGGTCGCCGGATGAGCTCGACCAGGAACGCGAGCGCGAAGGGCACGCCCAGCAGCACCCCGTCGTTGCGGGAGAGGAACGCGACGCCCACCAGGACGCCACCCAGGACGAACGAGCGTCGATCGCCGCGCATGCCGCGCGCGCATGCCCACAGCGCGAGCGTGCCCAGGAGCATGAACAGGCCGAAGTTGTCGGGCTGTGCCAGGAAGGGGCTGACGAGCGCGGGTAGTGCGACCATGACGCCCGCCGCCGATGCCTGCCAGGGAGCGAGCCCCGCGTCACGGCCGATCCACCAGGTCACCGGGGCGACGGCGGCGCTGGCCAGCCAGAACGGCAGCGCGGACGCCAGGGCCGTCGGACCGAGGAGCCAGATGAAGGGGACCTGGATGAGCGCCGCGAGCGGCATCCAGTGGGCATTGGAGACGATGGGCAGCGTCCCCGCCTCGGGCAGGGTGGGGGTGCCCGTGTCCACGAAGTTCCAGATGTAGCCGACCTGGAAGCCGTGGCCCGCCGCCAGCTCTCTGGCGACGCTCACGTAGTAGAAGGAATCGGGATACGCAGGGTCGGGGAAGAGCGCGCCACCCAGGGCGCGGGCGCCGAGGGCGAGGAGGAACAGCGTCAGCGGGACCATGCCGTTGCACAGTAGCAACGGGTCCCCTGTCGGCCCCCTGGTACGGATGGGCTATCGGGTCAGGGCGGCAGGGTGACCTGGGGTGAGGTCCAGCATGGTCGTCGGGACCATGGCGGACGGCTCGGTGGACCCATCGGCGGGTGTGCCCGCGGCGCCCCTGGTCATGCGGCGGATGGGCAGGATGGCGAGGAGCATGACGCTGCTGTACCACCACATCCCGGGGACGGCCAGCCATGCTGCGACGGCGACCGTCCAGGGGCGATCGCTGCGGGCTCCCCACCAGATGAGCAGCACCGCGAATGGGAGTCGCCAGAGGAGCGGTATGGGTATCTGCTTGGGGCTCATGGGACCGCCTGCCTCGGCGGCGAGCATCTGGAACCACTCCTGCCACATCCACGGCGCGAGCACGAACGACACGGTCGAGATGGCCGCGGTGGCCCCCAGGGCGACGAGCAGTGGTCGCCACTCACGTCGAAACACGAACCAGAGCAGGCCGACACCGGGCGTCACCTTCGTCAGCAGCACGAACGACCACGTCCAGGGATACCGGAAGCCCAGCGCCACGGCGGCCGCCAGCAGGAGGTGGATGTTGCCGTTGATGAGCTCGAGGATGACGGCTGGGAACAGACCCAGGAGCACGACCGCGTAACGCTGGGTCAGCCAGGCGTAGACCCCGATGAGCAGGCCGGTCCAGCCGACCAGGAACACCGGCCACGGCAGGTGTCCCAGGACCCCGAACACCTGGGCGATGGGAGGCCCGTACATGAACGCGCCATAGGTTCCCCACGCGTGATCGTAGGGGTGTGCCGGGTCCACCTGCCAGTATGCCCACGCGTCCAGAC
>CAZYTQ010000199.1:0-4347 GCA_964650135.1 uncultured Anaerolineaceae bacterium
GGTGGTCACACGGTGGGTGCCGGGGCCATCACCGAGATCCTGGAGTAGTCATGGCCAAGGTCGAGAACCGCCCGGTCATCCAGCTCGCGTGCACCGAGTGCCGAGAGCGGACGTACACGACCGAGAAGAACAAGAGGAACGACCCAGGTCGTATCGAGCTGCGCAAGTACTGCCCCCGGTGCCGGCGTCATACCATGCATCGGGAGGCCAAGTAGCCACCGCCATAGGGGTGTAGCTCAATTGGCAGAGCACCGGTCTCCAAAACCGGCGGTTGTAGGTTCGAGTCCTATCGCCCCTGCCACCTCGCGGTGACCACGAAGGGATCAGGAGGATCGTGATCCAGCGGATCCGACGCTTCATCGAAGAGTCGTACTCAGAGCTCAGGAAGGTCGTCTGGCCGACGCGCGAGCAGGTGCGCAACCTGACCGTGCTGGTGTTCGTCATCAGTGCGGCGGTGGGTGCCTTCATCGGCGTCGTCGACCTGCTCTGGACGGAGCTGGTGCGTATCACCGTGGCCATCCTGTGAGCGAGTTCCTTGAGCACCTCACACAGAAGGCACCCGAGAAGCGGTGGTATGTCATCCACACCTACTCGGGCTACGAGAAGAAGGTCAAGACCAACCTCGAGCACCGGATCGAGTCGATGGGCATGGATGACAAGATCTTCCAGGTCCTGGTGCCGGAGGAGGACGAGATCGAGATCCGGGCGGGCCAGCGGGTCACCGTCCAGAAGAAGGTGTATCCCGGCTACGTGCTCGTGGAGATGGTCCTCGACCCGGATTCGTGGTTCGTCGTGCGCAACACGCCGGGAGTGACCAGCTTCGTGGGCGGCGGCAACATCCCGGGCAGCCGCAACGAGCCCATCCCGCTCGAGGAGCACGAGGTCAAGCAGATCCTGCGCCAGATGGGCGTGGAGACCCCGCGCTACCGCGTGGCGTTCCAGAAGGGCCAGAGCGTGCGTGTCACGGACGGCCCGTTCGCCGAGTTCATCGGCACCGTCGACGAGGTCAACCCGGAGCGCAACAAGGTCAAGGTGCTCGTGAGCATCTTCGGCCGCGAGACGCCCGTGGAGCTGGACTTCCTGCAAGTAGAGAAGCTCTGAGCGGCTCCCTGCCCACCCGGTGGTCGGGACCGGCCTCCAGAAAGGATCACTGACAGATCATGGCCAAGAAGATCAGGGCGGTGGTGACACTCCAGCTGCCGGCTGGCAAGGCGACGCCCGCACCGCCGGTGGGCACCGTCCTCGGGCCCCACGGCATCAACCTCGTCGAGTTCACCAAGACATACAACGAGCGCACGGCTGCCCAGTCCGGGCAGGTCATCCCTGCCCAGATCACGATCTTCGAGGACCGCTCGTTCACGTTCATCCTCAAGACGCCCCCGTCCGCGGACCTGCTGCGCAAGGCGGCCGGCGTGGACAAGGGCTCCGCGACCACGGGCCGCACCACGGTCGGCTCCGTGTCACGCGCCCAGCTGCGCGAGATCGCCCAGCTCAAGATGGCTGACCTGAACGCCACGGACCTCGAGGCCGCCACGCGAGTCGTGGAGGGCACGGCCCGGTCCATGGGCATCGAGGTCACCGGCTAGCCACCGACGGATCGCATCGGCGCCCGCCAGCGCGCTGATGGTCACCACCACGCTGGCACGTCCACCCCGCGTCGCCAGGGGGAGGCCCGACAGGGCCGTCATGGAGGAACCCGGACATGCCTGCACACGGCAAGCGCTACAAGGAGCTCGCGCAGCTCGTCGATCGGACCCAGGTCTACGCGCCGGACGCGGCGGCCGAGCTGCTGCGAGACACCGCGAAGGTGAACTTCGACCCCACGGTCGAGGCCCACATCCGGCTCGGCGTCGACCCGCGACACGCGGATCAGATGGTGCGCGGCACGGTCGTGCTGCCCCACGGCGTGGGCAAGACGGTGCGTGTCGCGGTGTTCGCCCAGGGCGACAAGGGCCAGGAGGCGCTTCGCGCCGGCGCCGATGAGGTCGGCGGCGAGGATCTCGTCAAGAGGATCGAGGCTGGCTGGCTGGAGTTCGATGTCGCGCTCGCGACGCCGGACATGATGGGCATGGTGGGTCGGCTTGGCCGCATCCTCGGTCGTCGGGGTCTGATGCCCAACCCCAAGTCGGGCACCATCACCTTCGACCTCGACCGGGCCATCCGCGAGGTCAAGGCAGGCCGCATCGAGTTCAAGGTCGACAAGGGCGGCATCGTGCACGTGCCCTTCGGGCGGGCCAGCTTCTCGTCGGACCAGCTCGTGGACAACCTCGCGGCGCTCGTGGATGCGATCAACCGCGCCCGGCCGTCGGTCGCCAAGGGCCAGTACTTCCGCAACCTGACCGTGGCCACGAGCATGGGCCCTGGCATCAAGGTGGACGTCCCGGGTATCCTGTCCCGCGCCGCCGCCTAGGGCATCGGCCCGGCGATCCGGCCAGGCGCGGCTGGGCCCGCGCGTCACACGCTGCCGGTCCGCCGGCGCACCCACCACACGCCGCCGGTCCGCCGGCGCACCAACCGAACATCGTTCCGCCACAGACAGCGCTGCGTCCGAGACACCGCCAGGTGTCGACGCCGGGACCCCAGGGTCGCGGACCGGACCGAAATCGTCGAACGGACCCGGCTCTACCGGGGGACGCCGACGGGCACGCCGAGGCAGGGGAGCACCGACCGGGCCTCCACCCGGGTCGTGACTGCGACGCAGCGCGGCAGGTCCCTGCGCGGGACGCGCAGCAGGGATCGCCGCCTCACCGGCGCCCGACACGAAAGGAGGCACCATGCCGACCGAGGCCAAACAGGCCACGATCACCGAGCTGGCCGAGCTGTTCTCGGGATCCAGCTCCGCGATCGTCGCCGACCACCGCGGCCTCACTGTCGCCGAGCTCGGACGTATCCGCGCCGAGCTCCGGGGCAAGGGCATCACCTACCGGGTGGTCAAGAACCGCCTGGGCAAGATCGCCGCGGAGCAGGCGGGTCGATCCGAGCTCGCGCCGCTCCTCAAGGGCCCCAGCGCGGTCGCCCTGGGTGGCACGGACGAGGCTGCACTTGCCAAGGGCGTCGTGGACGCTCTCCGGCCGTTCCGCACCGTCGAGATCCGGGGTGGCGCCATCGGCGGCACCACCATCGACGCGGCTGCGGTGGCCCGCCTCGCGACCCTGCCGTCGCGAGAGGTCCTGCTGTCCCAGCTCGCGGGTGGCTTCGCGTCCCCCCTGAGCACCATGGCCGGCCTGCTGGCCGCGCCCCTGCGCGATCTGGGCTACGCCCTGACGCAGGTCCGTGACCAGCGCGAGGCGGCCTGATCCCGCGCACCACCCGGCGCGCCTGACGGCCGTCGGATCCGACCGACCCGAACCGACCCGAAAGGAGACCCTTCACATGGCAACCCTGACCCAGGACCAGATCCTCGAGGCCATCGACGGCATGACCGTCCTCGAGCTGTCCGAGTTCATCAAGAAGTTCGAGGAGCGCTACGGCGTCACCGCGGCCGCCCCGGCCGCCGCGGCCGCCGCTGCACCTGCCGCCGCCGCTGCGGCCGCCCCGGCCGAGGAGCAGACCGAGTTCAGCGCGATCCTGACCGATGTCGGGCCCAACAAGATCCCGGTCATCAAGGTCGTGCGCGAGCTGACCGGCCTCGGCCTCAAGGAGGCCAAGGACCTCGTCGACGCGGCCCCCAAGCCCGTCAAGGAGGGTGTCGCCAAGGACGAGGCGGACAAGATCAAGGCTGCCCTCGAGGAGCAGGGCGCCAAGGTCGACATCAAGTAGCTCGTGCCGGCGGTCTGCCGACCGCTGGGCCGGAGCGTGCGCGAGGCTCGTCCCCGAAAGGCGGGGCGGGCCTCGTCGCGTGCCTGCCTGGGTCGCGCGGCTACCCGGGCCACGCGGCTGGCCGGGTCGTGTCGCGCCGATCCCACCAGCCCTCGTCATCCGCTCGGTCTCGCGGCCCATCGGCGAGCGTCCGCTCGTGGGGGCGCCTGACATGACGAGACCCACGCCCTGGGCGTGGGTCCTGGGTCATCAGTGACCGGGCGTCGACCCCGACCACCCGGGTCTGCCCGCCCGCATGTCGCTGCTGAGGTTGCCCGCTCGGGGCCTGGTCACGAGGTTCGTCCTCCCGCGCGTCTCGTCCGCGGTGGCAGGCAACGAGCTCCACGGTCCGTCGATCCGGACCGGGGCGACGTTCCTGCGCTCCCCGAAGGGGTCGCGGCGAAGTTCGATGGCCACGGGTGGCAACACCTCCGAGGCCATCGTACTCCCGTCTGTCCAGCCCTCATCGACCTCCCGAGGAGGGAAGCATTGGATCCACTGTGATGGCGGTCGGCACGCTGGGCGGGAGCCGCATCCCGGGGTCCGGGC
>CAZYTQ010000200.1:0-4347 GCA_964650135.1 uncultured Anaerolineaceae bacterium
CACATTGTTCTTCGCGGCGTCTCTCACGCCCACACTCGTGCCACGCAGCTATGTCACGCAGGGCGTACTGGCGGGCGCCTGCCTTGCCATAGGCTACGGACTGGGTGTGTTCCTGCGCTGGCTGTGGCGTTATCTGGAGCTGCCGCGCCTTCCTTCGCGTGTTCTGTGGGCCGGTACCCGGTGGGCGGTTGTCCTGTGCTTCATCGTCGCGGTCGTGGTCCTGTGGCGGGCGGCGGGCTGGCAGAACTCGGTGCGTGCCGTCATGGAGATGCCGCCCGTGGCAACCGCGCATCCCTGGAAGCTCTCCGTGATCGCGCTGGTCACGTTCATCGTGCTGCTCGAACTCGGGCGGGCCTTCGGGTTCGCGGCCCGGCGCCTTGTCCGCTTCATGCGGCGCTTCATCCCGCGTCGGGTCGCCAACGTGCTGGGCGTGGCCGTGGCCGCTCTGCTGTTCTGGTCGCTGGCCAGCGCCGGGCCACCCCGGGTGAGCACGAACACGAGGTCGAACATCTTGAGCGAGACATAGCCCAGGAGGACCATCGCGCTGACCGTGATGGGCCGCAGCAGCGGGATCACGATGCGTCGATAGATGGCGACCTCCGACGCGCCATCGACCCGGCCGGCCTCGCGCAGCTCATCCGAGACACCCCGCAGCCCGGCGAGATAGAGCGCCATCACGAAGCCGGACATCTGCCAGATCGCGGCCAGGGCCACGGCGCCCACGACCGCGCGGGGGTCGGCCGTGAGCCCGGGTCGCATGAGGTCCACGCGCAACGCATCGAGGCCGTGCCAGATGGGCTGCAGGAAGGAGATCCCCAGGAGCGTCTCCCGGACGACGCCGATGCCCACCGCGTCCAGCAACACGTTGACCCCCTCCACGGGGTTGAGGATCCAGGCCCAGACCGTGCCCGTGACCACGAACGAGAGCGCCATCGGGAACAGGAAGATGCTCCGGAACACCGATTCGGCGCGGATGTGCTGGTCGATGAGGATCGCCAGGAGCAGGCCCACCAGGATGCAGCCGCCCACGAACACGACCGTGAACACGAGGTTGGCGAACACGTCGTTGGTCCAGAAGCGGGGTGTCGCGAAGACCGCCTGGTAGTTGTCGAGGCCGAGATACGGCGCGGGCGGCAGGAACCCCGACACGCGTCGGATCGTGTTCCAGTCGGTGAGCGATGCGTAGCCGGTCCAGGCGATGAAGCCATACACGAACAGACCCGTCGACAGGAGCGCCGGCACCAGCACGATGCCGGCCCACAGCTGCTGTCGCCGGATCATGTCGCGCGCGAGCCGAGTCGGCCGCCCAGCACCCGGTCCACCAGGTCATCGAGGCCCGTGCGCGCACCGAGCTGGGCCAGGGCCTGGCGCGCGAGCTCGTCCACGCTCCGCTCGTAGTCCGGTCCGTACAGCTCCTGGGCGACCGTGAGATGGGCCCGGATCGCGTCCGATGCCGCACCCGGATCGTGTGCCCGGATGGCGTCGAGGGCGATCCGGTGATAGGGCTGGCTGCGTGCCATGACCCGCGGATCCCGGACGCTCCGGAACATGAGCGCCGCCGTGGGCACGGCGATGGACTCCAGCATCATCTCGATGACCGGGTTGTGGGCGGCGCTCGCGATGCCCAGGTGGAAGGCGAGATCCAGCTCCACGTGGGCGACGCCCGTCGCATCCGCGAGCTCGTCGAGGATGGCCTCGAGGTCCGCGATGTCCCCGGGCTCGGCGCGCTGGGCCGCCTGGGCGGCGGTCGCGGTCTCGAGCATCAGGCGCGCCTCGGACAGCTGGTGAGCGGTCACGCCCCGTCGTCGCATCGCGATGGCGGCCTGCCGGTTGCCACGCACATCGTGGCCGGCGCGCACGAACGTGCCGCGCGCGGGCACCGTCTCGATGAGCCCCAGCTCGGCCAGCGAGCGGAGCGCCTCGCGGATGAGCGGCCGACCGACGCCGAACCGCGATGCCAGGTCGCGCTCGGACGGCAACCGCTCCCCTTCCCCGAGCGTGCCGGACATGATCTGGTCGGCCATCGCCCGCACGACGCCATCCGCGCTCGGTGGGCCTGCCGCCGCGCGGCCGGTCGGTGCGGGCGTCGACGACCGGTGCCCCGACTGGGCGTTCGCTGGCGGGCGACTGCGCATTGACATGGCCGCTAGTGTACTGGTATTGCCGGTCTTACCGGTCAGGCCAGCCAACACGGCCAGAGGAGCAGGAGCGACACATGGGTCAGCGGTTCGGATCACGCGCCCGCGGGACGGGCGTGGCAGCGCTCGCGGCGGCGGGCATCATCGCGGCAGGGACGGGCGTGCTCGCCCAGTCACCCGGCAGCGGCCAGGTGGAGATCTTCACGTACTGGACCGCCGGAGGTGAGGCGGATGGCCTGGCGGCCGTCCAGGAGGTGTTCGCCCAGCAGCACCCCGGCATCGAGGTCATCAACGCGGTCGTCGCCGGTGGCGCGGGCTCCAACGCGAACGCTGTGCTGGCCACCCGGATGACGGGTGGCAACCCGCCGGACACGTTCCAGATCCACGGGGGCGCCGAGCTCATCGACACGTGGGTCACGACGGGCTTCACGCAGTCGCTCGCCGACTTCTACGCGGAGCGCGATCTGGGTGACAAGTTCCCCCAGGGCATCATCGACCTCGTCAGCTACGAGGGGGCGCCGTACTCGGTGCCCGTTGGCGTGCACCGCAACGGCGTGCTCTGGAACAACGCGGCGGTGCTCGCGGAGCACGGCATCGAGGCGCCCGCTGACTGGGACGCCTTCTTCGCGGCTGCCGAGACGCTCAAGGCCGCCGGGGTGACGCCCCTTGCCCTGGGTGACATCGACAAGTGGGAGGACGTCAACCTCTTCGAGCAGATCCTGCTGAGTCACCTCGGCGCCGAGGACTACCGGGGCATCTGGGCCGGCACCGTGCCCTGGACCGACTCCCGCGTCGCGGACGCCCTGACCACCTTCGGCAAGGTGCTCGACTACGTCAACGACGACCATGCCACGCTCACCTGGGACCAGGCGGCGGGCAAGGTCCTGGACGGCAGCGCCGCGTTCAACGTCATGGGTGACTGGGCCAAGGGCTACTTCACCGCCAATGGCTGGGCACCCGGGACCGACTTCGGCTGGTCACCGGTCCCGGGCACCGAGGGCACCTTCACGGTGGTCACGGACTCGTTCGCGGTCCCGCTGGACATCCAGAACCAGGACAACGCGATCGCATGGCTGGACACGCTCGCCTCGGTCGAGGGCCAGGACGCCTTCAACCCCAAGAAGGGCTCGATCCCGGCTCGCGTGGACGCCGACCAGAGTCTGTATGACGCCTACTCGCAGGCGGCCATCGCCGACTTCGGCAGCCTCGAGCTCGTGCCCAGCCAGGCCAACGGGCCGGCCACCATCCCGGCGTTCCTGACACCGTTCACGGACGCCATCAACGTGTTCGTGACGTCGCGTGACGTCGCGGGCACCCAGGCGGCCATCGCCGAGGCGTGCGCGAGCACCGGGGCCTGCCCCGCGTCCTAGACGGTACGCTTCCAGATCGATCGGAGGCCGGGTGGCGATCGCCGTCCGGCCTCCATCACGTACAGGACCACCACACGACCTCATGCATCGACCCGACACCGGCATCCCCGGCACACCCACCAGCACCACCCCGGGCTCGAGCGCGCCCGCGACACCGGGTGCGCGCATCGTGCTGCTGGGCATGATGGGTGCCGGCAAGACCACGGTGGGGCGGATCCTCGCCGAGCGGGGAGGCGGCCGCTACCGCGACAACGACGAGCTCGTGCGCGCGATGAGCGGCCGCGAGCCAGCCGAGATCCGGGCCACGGACGGGGAGGCGGCGCTCCACGCTCTGGAGAGCCGCGCCCTCCTGGATGCCTTGCGCCTGCCGACACCCTCCATCGTGGGCGCCGCGGCCGCCATCGTGGAGGACCCGGATGCGCTCACGGCGCTCGGCGACGACGTCGCGGTGATCTGGTTGCGGGCACGACCCGAGACGCTTCGGGCACGCATCGGCTCGGGTGTCGGTCGGCGAGCCGAGGCGACGGACCTCTCGTGGCTGGCGCGCCAGTCGCAGGCGCGCGAAGCGGCGTATCGGCGGGCTGCCGACCTCGTGGTCGACGTCGATGACCTGGGTCCCGGTGCGGTCGCCGACCGGATCATCGACTGGCTGGCCACACGCGACACCTGATCGCGACAGCCGTGAGCGAGCGCTGGCCACCCGGCCCGATCGCCGGAAAAGGAAACGACCCCGGGAGGCGGGATCCACGGGGCCGTCAAGTCAGGAGTCGCTGGTTGCGGGGGGCGGATTCGAACCGCCGACCTTCGGGTTATGAGCCCGACGAGCTGCCGCTGCTCCA
>CAZYTQ010000201.1:0-4307 GCA_964650135.1 uncultured Anaerolineaceae bacterium
CAGGCGCTTGGGATCGGACGATGCCGTGCCTGGTCGGATGTCCTTGAGCCGCCTGGCACCGGACGCGTCAGCGAACCAGAGCTCTCGGCCCCGGCCATCGTCCCGCGCCGAGAACGCCACGCCACCCCGGAACGGAGTCACCCACTGGGGTGCGGAGCCGCCACTCGGATCGATGTCGCGCACCATGGCAGCGCCGGCACCCGTCACCCGGACCTGCGGGTCGGCCGCGACGCCGACGGATGCAGTTCCCGCCGTCGCTGGTGTGACGGTCGGGACACCGGGTGCCGCGGCTCGCGCGCAGCCGCTCTGTGTGCTGGTGGCCGGACCGGGTGCCGCGGCGGCGCCGCCCGGCACCGAGACGGCCAGGAGCCCGGCGAGCAGGAGGAGGGCGGGTCGGATGGTGCCCCGGACACGGGGATCGACCCAGGACGAGGACCGAACGTTCATGTCGCCTCTGTCACGCCCGGACGGCCGGACGGAACCCCTCTCCGCCTCCAGAGCCGCCCACGGCGATCGGCGGACTGTAGTCCTGGGCAGAGGTCCCGTCGATGGAGACGACGTGATGTTCCGGGTGAAGAGACCGCAACCGAGCGGCCGCGTCCTGGCGCACCTGCACGGCGCGCGCCACGGCGCGCGTCACGCCGACCATGGCCAGTGCCACCACCGAGGTCGCATGCGTCGAACGCCTGGTGTGCCGATGTAGACTTGGACCGCGATGACGACACAGCATCGCGCGGCCGCGCGGCCCCACGACGCGGCCGACGCGCCACCCTTCGACGAGACGCCCACGGCAGAGACGGCCGGCCGGGCTCCCCTGTCGTGCACCCGCATCATCGATGCCGCCGTGCGCTACGTCGACGACAACTGCCTCGACGAGCTGAGCATGCGCCGGCTGGGCAGCGAGCTGGGTGTCGAGGCGATGTCGCTGTACCGGTACTTCCCCAGCAAGGCGGCACTGCTGGAAGCGGTCGTCGCGCGACTGCTGGGTGACCTGGCCCTGCCCGACTCCTCGTCGGGCACCGACTGGGAGGACCAGGTCGGTGCCTTCGCCGTGTCGTTCCGGACCATCACCCGCGAGCACCCGAACCTCATGCCACTGCTCACCACGATGTCGCCGGAGGCTCCGGTCCTGGCCGGCATCCACGAGCGGATGGTGGACGTGTGGCGGCGCGCAGGGCTCAGCGAGGCCGACTCCCAGAGCGCCCAGCGGGCACTCCAGTCCTATCTCTCGGGCAGCTCCCAGTGGCACCAGGAGTCATGCGCGGGACGGGCCGCGGAGCACGACTTCCGCTACGGCCTGGACGTGTTCCTGGATGGCGTGCGCACCCGCGTGGCGGAGGCGGCCTCCGCCTGATCAGCGGCCCTCGATGCGTCGACGGACCTGCGCGTCGACGGGCCTGCGCCTCGACGGCCGCTCGGCCACCACGCCATGGCCAGGCAGGGTCGACGATCACGGACCCTCGGCCGGCGAGCGCTGGACAGCGCGGCAGACGCCACGCCACCGCATGACCTCAGGCGTCGACGGCGATCCCGTTCGCGGCGAGCGCTGCGGCCCGCGACGTGCGGCCCCGCTTCGCCTCCTCCGGCACCTGGTCTCGGGCGTGGTACGAGGAGCGCACGAGCGGTCCTGACTCCACGTGCTTGAAGCCGAGACCCAGCGCCTCGTCCTTCATCGCCGCGAACTCGTCGGGATGGACGTATCGCTCGATGGGCAGGTGCTGCTGTGACGGCCGCAGGTACTGGCCGATGGTCAGGATGTCGCAGTCCACGGCGCGCAGGTCCCGGAACGTGACCGAGAGCTCCTCGCGCGTCTCACCGAGACCGACCATGAGGCTCGACTTGGTGTGCACGGTGCCCGGTCGGCCGGCGATCTCCAGCGCCTGGGCCTTGGCGACCCGGAGCACCTCGAGCGAGCGGTGGTATCGGGCGCGCTTGCGGACCGGCTTCTGGAGCCGCTCCACGGTCTCGACGTTGTGGTTGAGGATGTCCGGCCCGGCCTCCATGACCGTCCGCAGCGGCTCATCCTGGCCATTGAAGTCGGGGATGAGCACCTCGATGCCCATGCCCGGGGCCTCGCGGCGGAGCGCGCGGATGGTCTGGGAGAAGATGTGGGCGCCGCCATCCGGCAGGTCGTCCCGGGCCACGCTCGTCACGACCACGTGCTCGAGACCCATCTGGCGCACCGCCTCCGCGACCCGACGCGGCTCGTCGTCGTCGTTCCAGGTTGGCCGGCCGGTCTTGACGGCACAGAAGCCGCAGGCACGGGTGCAGGTGTCACCGAGGATCATGACCGTCGCGGTGCGCTGCTCCCAGCACTCCCCGATGTTGGGGCAGTGGGCCTCCTCGCACACGGTGTTGAGCGTGAGGCCACGCATCAGTCCCTTGAGCTCGGTGTAGTTGGGGCCGCTCGGCAGCTTCGCCCGGATCCAGTCCGGATGACGACGCGGTGCCGCGGTCCCATCCTGCGCCTCATCGAACCGGCCGCCTCCGATGGCGATGGTCAGCGGCTCATGGCCATGACCGCCCTGGCCGGGCGGGGTGAACATCGGGAGCTCGCGCTGCATCGGACCTGACCTTCGTGCGTTCAGTCGGACGCCCGCCGCCGGGCGTCCAGGGGGATCACCAGATGGGCGTCTGGTCGTCGACCGACTCGAGCCACCGCTTGACATCGGTCAGGAAGCGACCCGCCTGGGCGCCGTCGGTCGCCCGATGGTCGAAGCCCAGGACCATGGCCATCATGGGCCGGATGGCGATCGCATCGCCGCCGGCCGTCTCGACCACGACCGGCTTCTTGACGATGGCCTCCATGGTCAGGATGGCGATCTCCGGCACGTTGAGGATGGGCAGCGTCAGGATGGAGCCCGTCCAGCCGGTGTTGTCCACCGTGAACGTGCCACCGCCGATGTCCCCCGCCTTGAGCTTGCCGGCCCGGGTCCGCGCGGCGACCTCGTTGATGGCCTTGTTGAGACCGTGGATGCTGAGCGTGTCCGCGTCCCGGACCACCGGCACCATGAGCCCGTCATCGACGGCGACGGCGATGCCCACGTTGATCGCGGCGCGGATCCAGTGACCGTCATCGGTCCAGTGCGAGTTGAGGTCCGGCTGCCGCCTGAGACCCGCGATGGCTGCCTTGGTCACGAACGTGACATAGCTCAGGCTGATGCCTTCGCGTTCCTGGTATGCGCGCTTGGTGCGATCACGCAGGCGCGCCACGGCGGACATGTCCACCTCCACCGTCTCGTAGGCGGTGGGCACGGCGGAGGCACGCGTCATCTGGGCGGCGATGCCCTGGCGCATCTTGGACAGCGTCTTCTTGAAGTCCTGGCCCGGACCGGCGGGCGCAGCGGCGACGGGCTGGGCCGGAGCTGCGGGGGCCGAGCTGGTGGCCGGGGCCGGTGCTGCGGCTGGCGCGGCGCCCGGGGTCGAGCCGTTGGCGGCCACATGGCCGAGCACGTCATCACGCGTGACGCGACCGTTGAAGCCGGTCCCGGGAACGCGTGACAGGTCCACGCCGTGCTCGCGGGCGAGCCGACGGACGGCGGGTGTCGTGCGGCCGGTGTACTCGATCTCGATCGCGGGCAGCGGAGCGGCAGGCGATGGCGACGGCGTCGGTGCGGGCGCGGCCACCAGCGCGGGTGCGACAGGCTCCGCGACAGGAGCCGGAGCTGGCTCGGCGATGATGGTCGACGTCGCTGGCGCGCTCGGCGGTGCCTCAGGGGCGGCCAGGGGAGCCTCGGCTGCCGCAGACCCGGCAGCCTCGATGACCGCGATCTCCGCCTCGTTGGGGACGGTGGCCCCTTCCTCGACCAGGATGCGCGTGAGGACCCCGTCGAACGGTGATGGCACCTCGGCATTGACCTTGTCCGTGACGACCTCGACGATGGGTTCGCCCTTGGCGACCGCCTCACCGACCTGCTTCAGCCACTTGCCGATGGTCCCCTCGGCGACGCTCTCGCCGAGCTGGGGCATGGTCACCGTGGGCATGGGCTGTGCGATCCTCCGGGTTCTCGGGCGCGTTCGCGACGCGCGGACATCGATGATACCCGCGTCGCCCCCGAAGCGGCTGGCCTTCCGATGTGCCCCGACCCGTCACGGGCCGAGCCAGGGAGCGTGTCGGCGGAGCCACGCCATCGCGTCGGCCGTGATGGTCACCGATCGTGCGTCGGCGAGGGTCGGGTCGTCGGTGCTCGAGACCGGATCGTCGGCCGGGCCGTCGCGGTGTCCGGCAGCCGCAGCGCGATGCGTCGGACCCGGGCGAGCGAGAGCCGCTCGATGCCCAGGTTATAGGGCCGTGTCTCGAGCCACGC
>CAZYTQ010000202.1:0-4291 GCA_964650135.1 uncultured Anaerolineaceae bacterium
TGCCACTCCCCGCGGCCGTGCCGCCCCCAAGGGCCGTGCCGCTCCCACGGGCGCGACACTCCCCGTGGCCGTGGCGTCTGACGCGGTACCCTGATGACGATGCCCGCCAATGCGTACGGCCTGGTGGCCCTGTTCCTCGTCCTGTCGGTGATCATCGGTGCCGGTGTCAGCCTGCTGGTGGGTCCGCGTCGACCTGGCTGGCGTGGCGCGCTCCTCGCCGTGCTGCCCATCCTCGGAGCGCTGGTGGCGTTCTCGTGGATCGGTCATCGCAGCGGTCTCGAGCTCGGACCGACCGTCGACCTGCTGGGCTTCCGCGTGGCCATCGTCCAGGACGTCATCGCTGGCTTCATCGGAGCCTTCGTCGTCGCCATCGGGCAGCGCCTGGTGCTCGACCGCCGCGCCTCGCGGGGAGCCACCACGAGCGTCGCGCCGGAGCAGGCGCCCGGGACCACGGCCACCGACCCATCCGACTGATGCTCGCCGCCCGACTCCATGGCCCCCGTGACCTGCGGATCGCCGAGGAGCCCCCGCCGGTGCCAGGTCCCGGCGAATCCCTCGTGCGTGTCGATGCGGTGGGCATCTGTGGCTCCGACCTCCACTGGTACCTCGAGGGCGGTATCGGTCCCGTCCGGATCGAGCGGCCGATCGTGCCCGGCCACGAGATGGGCGGCACCATCGCGGCCGGGCCGCGGGCGGGTCAGCGCGTCGCCATCGAACCGGCCGTCCCATGCGGGACGTGCGCCTGGTGTCATGACGGTCGCGTCAACCTGTGCCCGACCGTCGGGTTCGCGGGTCAGGACGATCGGGACGGCGGCCTGCGCCAGTCGATGGCATGGCCCGACCACCTGCTGCTCCCGGTCCCCGACACCCTGACGGACGCCGAGGTGCCGCTCCTCGAGCCACTGCTCATCTGCCTGTACGCGAACCAGCTGGCGCCTGCGCGGCGCGGCGATCGCGTGGCCGTCGTGGGGTGCGGACCCATCGGCCTGCTCCAGGTCCAGGTCGCCGCGATGGCGGGTCCCGCGTCCCTGCTGGCGGTCGAGCCGCTGGCGCATCGGCGGGCGGCCGCGCTGTCCCTGGGCGCCACGGAGGCGGTCGATTCGCTCGCGCCGGGCGAGGCCGAGCCGACACATGACCTGGTCATCGATGCATCCGGGTCGCCGGGCGCGGTCGCCGCGGCCGTCGAGCTGGCCCGACCCGGGGGCACGGTCGTCCTGGCGGGCATCCCCGACGACGACACGACCACCTTCCGGGCATCCACGGCGCGTCGCAAGGGCCTCACGTTCGTGCTGGTGCGGCGATCCGTGCCGGTCCACGAGCGCGCGGTCCGGCTCGTGGAGGAAGGGCATGTCCGGCTGGCGCCACTGGTGAGCCATCGCCTGGCGCTCGGGGATGCGCCGGCAGCGTTCGAGCTGGCCGCGCGGCGCGAGGGGCTCAAGGTCGTCGTCGAGCCGGGCCGGGCGCACTGACGTCCATGTCGATGCGTCGGCTGCGAGCCACGCTGCTACTGGTCGTGGTGGTCGCGCTGGCCATCGTCGCGGGCTGCTCCGGAGGTGCCCAGCGGACCGACCTGGCTGGTGGACCGAGCGGGACACGAGCAGCGACCCTGGAGCCGGTGGCCACCCAGCGCGTGACCCCGCCGCCGGCCGCTCGGGTGACCGCGCCACCGGGCCTCGTGGGTGGCGGGATCGTGGATGTCTCGGAGCTGCCGCCGGAGGCCATCGATACCCTCCTGCTCATCGAGGTCGGTGGCCCCTTCCCGTACTCACAGGACGGCGCGACGTTCCAGAACCGCGAGGGCCTGCTGCCCCAGCGGCCACGCGGCACGTACGCGGAGTACACGGTCGAGACCCCTGGATCGGCGGATCGTGGCGCGCGACGGATCGTCACGGGTGACGGCCGTGAGCGCTACTACACGGACGACCACTACGACTCGTTCCGCTTCATCGTGAGCGAGCCATGACCGTGCGCCGGGGCTGAACGAGATGCGGATGCGACTCGACCCGGGCGTGGCGCGGCTGCGTTCCCGGTCCTCGACGGCGGACATCGCGGCGCGGCTGCGAGGCGATGGCTGGTGCGTGCGCGTGGTGGACCTGGCAGGCGTCGCCTCGAAGGACGAGCTGCTCGGAGCGTTCCGCGAGCCACTCGGGTTCCCCGCGTGGGTCGGACGGACCTGGGACGCGCTCGACGACGCGCTGCGGGATCTCTCGTGGTGGCCGACCGGCGAACGCGGTCGCGCGCTCATCGTGGCAGGGGCGAGCCGGCTGGACGACGGCCTTCAGACCGAGTGGCGGACCCTGTGCGATGTCCTGGCCACGGCCGCCGAGCGATGGCAGGGGACCACCGAGCCACTGGGGGTGCTGGTGCGAGGCCGGGCCCTGGGCTGACGCCGCCGTTGGTCGAGCGTCTGGCGTTGCCTGCCGGCTCGGGTGACAGCCCTGGGCGTCGTCGGCCCGTGCCGCGGTGCGCCAGGGGTCGTGTGCCCGTGCGGAGGTGCGCCTACGCGCCGCCCATGATCGAGGCGACGGCAAGCAGGCCGACCGCGGTGATGACGATGCCCGCGATGGTCATGATCATCGGCTCCCGCAGGTCGCGTGGTCCGAGCACCTCGGAGGAGGGAGTGGGGGATGAGCCCGCCTCGTTCGTCTCTCCCCTGGCCGACGGGGTCGTTGGCAGACGCGGTGTGGCATCACTCACGAAGCCATAGAGGCCTCGCAGCATGATGACCACCCCGAGCACGATCGCCGTCGACGTCAACAGGAACAGGAACGGGGGCAGGTCCGAGCTCATCTCGGGGTGGATGCTAGGTGGCGCGGTGCGGTCGAGGGACTGACCCGATGGTACGGGGGAGTCACGCCCGGTCCGGTGTGGTCAGGGCCGGCCATGCCCACATCCTGGGTGGAGAGATGGGGACACGCGTGGGGCGATCCCGGCTTGGTCATGGCACGGGGCGGCCGCTCCCCGGCACGTCGCCCAGCGGCCCGGTGATATCCTTCCCGCGGCGCCCGCGACGGGCGTCATGTCGACCGCGGCAGCGACCCGGCCGACCACCGTTCCGGCGTAGCTCAGTGGTAGAGCGGGTGACTGTTAATCACTTGGTCGTAGGTTCGAGTCCTACCGCCGGAGCCACTGTCTTGAGTCGAGGCATGTGCGACACAACCTGAGTCAGGACATGGGTGACACGCCGATGCACCGCCGAGAGGGTCGCGCCGGCGCTGGCCATCGTCGTGGCGAACCCCGGGCGCTCCACGTCCGGTGGTGTCGGGCGTCCCCGGCGCCAGGGTCACGGACTCGATGGTGCCGGTGGGGTCAGAAGATCGTCCGCCAGTCGCCCTTCATGCTCACGACCGTCCATGCACGGGCCGCTGCCTCCGCGAGTGCGTGCTCGGCGCCGCTGTCGTAGGCGAACTCCCGGTCCGCGTCGTCGTGGTGCACGAGCAGCCCGAAGCGGGCGCTCTGGAGCATGGCCAGGTCACCGTCCGAGTTGCCGGCCGCGAGGATCGGATCGCGACCGATGCGCATCCAGATGTGGACGGGCTTGCCGGGCCCGTCATCGATGGGCTGCTCCACGGCCTTCGCGCGACGCACCACGCCGTCGCGGTACTCGAGTGTCGTCGCGGAGCCGATGACGTTCTCGCGCGGCACGCCGTACAGGTCCTCGGACACCGTGCGCACGAAATCACGGCCTCCCGCGGAGCAGATGAACACCCGGAAGTCGTTGGCGCGCAGCAGGTCCATCAGCTCGCGCATCGGTGGATAGGCCACCTGGGCATAGGGCGTGCCAAGGGTCGGGTGACGCGCATCCCCGAAGAATGCCCGGACCGCCTGGTCGAACTCCTGGGGTGTCAGGCCCTCCCACGCCTCGGTGACGCCCTTGACGAGCTCCGGGACATGGTCCAGCAGGTGCGCCAGCCACGCCTGGTCGCCCTCCATGACCGCCTTGTACGGCTGGGCCGTGGCCAGCCCGGGGTCCTGCGTGGCCATCTCGCGCCAGCGCCGCAGCACGAAGTCGGCCTGGACGTACATCGGCTTCTCGCACCAGAGGGTGCCGTCGTTGTCGAACGTGGCGATCCGGTCGGCCGGCGGGACGTGGCCGGCGCCCGGCCCGGTGATCTCCCGCACGAAGTCGAGGATGGCCGCCTTGGTGGCGCCATCCTGCCAGCTTGGCAGTGGTTCGGACATGGTGCCTCCAGGGGTGCTGGCGGGTCGGGCGGCCCTGAGGTGCCCGACCCGCCAGGCGTCGTCAGTGGCCGGCCAGGATCCCCTCGACCATGCGGCGCACCTGCTCCTG
>CAZYTQ010000203.1:0-4275 GCA_964650135.1 uncultured Anaerolineaceae bacterium
CACCAGCGGAGGCATCCGCGAACCTCGCGCGCTACGACGGCATCCGGTTCGGGCACTCCGCGCGCGGCGGGAACGTGCTCGCCAACTACCTCGCGACGCGCGACCAGGGGTTCGGGCCGGAGGTGAAGCGGCGGATCATGCTCGGCACGTACGCGCTGTCGGCGGGCTACTACGATGCCTACTACCTCAAGGCGCTCAAGGTGCGCACGCTCATCAAGGCCGACTTCGACCGTGCGTTCGAGGAGGTCGATGCGCTGGTCGCGCCCACGAGCCCCACGGTCGCATTCCCCTTCGGCGCGCGCATGGACGACCCGGTGTCCATGTACCTCTCGGACGCCTGCACCCTGCCCGTCAACGTGGCTGGCCTGGCAGGGCTCTCGGTGCCATGCGGCCTGTCGGAGGGATTGCCGGTCGGCCTCCAGCTCATCGGGCGTGCCTTCGACGAGCTGACGCTGTTCCAGCTGGGCCGCGCGTGGGAGGCGATCTCCGCCGATGACGACTGGCGCCGGCTGGAGCCGACCGACCTCGAGCGGCTCGACGACCCGGCCACCCGCGCGCCCGGCGTCACACGCGCGGCCTGAGACCGCCGCTCCGGAGCACCGCCGCCTAGGAGAGCGCGGCCCGCCCCGCAGGACGTTGCCCGCCCAGCGGAGCGCGGCCCGCAGACGCGGTGCCTGCGTCCCCCGGTCAGCGCCGCGACACCCCGGGGAATCACGAAGCGCGGACCCGGCTGGGTCCGCGCTCCCGTGTCGCGATCGGGTCGGTCGACCGTCAGGGGGTGGTCATGCCGCCCATGAACATCTGGAGCACCGAGGGCAGCTCGTCGGTGACCTGGTCAGCGGCTGGCGCGGTGACCGTGAACGGCTGGTCGTAGGCGCTGAGCGTGACGGCCAGCGTGACGTCGATACCGCTGGCTGCGTCCACCACGTGCGTCGACACGGAATCGACCCGCGAGGTGGCCTTGTCGATGAGGATCTCCACCGGGATGGGCGCGGCCGCCGGTGCGGCAGGGTCGGCGGATGCGGCTGGCAGCCCGGCACCGGTGACGTCGCTGAACGCGCTGGCCGGGAGCTCGAGATGCAACTGGGTGCAGGTGCCCGCAGTGCAGGCGGCATCACCCACCACGGTCAGCGTGGCACCAGCCTGGTCCAGCTGGGTCTTCAGGTCCGCTGCCATGTCCGGCGGGAAGGAGGGGACGGCGTCGGGGGCTCCCAACTCGCCGATCGGCAGCCGGGACCACAGGTCGCTCGCCGAGCCGATCGGCAACGCCAGCTTCAGATAGGCATTGCCGTCATCAGGGATGAGGAGCGCGCCGGTGATGGCGAAGCCACCCAGGGGTGCCTCGAAGGTCAGGTCCACCAGGACCGGGTTCGTCGAGATGTTCCCTTCGGCCTTGGTGCCGGCGAGGGAGAGCGACTGCCCGCCCAAGTCCGCCATCTGGAAGGTGCCATCGGCGGTGACCAGGATGTGGAACGAGGTGGCGCTGGCGGTCGCCTGCGCGGCCTGCGCCAGCAGCTCGTAGGGGTCGTCCTGCGCGCTGACCGGCGCGACGGCGCCGATGAGCAGCGCCGCGGACAGGGAGGCGGTGGCCAGGGAGCGGATCCTCATGGGACTCCTCATGCGATGTCGACGATGCGTCCTGCCGACGCCCCCGCGGGCGCGCTCGACCCAGAGTACGACAGGCCGGCACGGATGGCCCGAGACGGATGTCCTAGAGGCGCGAGAGGAGGTCCTGCTTCTTGGCCTCGAAGTCCGCATCCGTGATGCTGCCCGCGTCCCGGAGGGTGGCCAGCTGTGCGATGGCATCGGTGATCGCCTGCGCGCCCATCGGGCCATTGGTGGTGGATGTCCCGGCGATGGACGCATCCGCGGCGGCGATGGCGTCCATGTAGCCGCCGCTGGGGGCCGCTGGTGTCTCGATGGCGTCAGCCACCGCTGCTGCAGGCTCCGCGTCCGTCAAGTCGACCGCGTCCGTCGCATCAGCCAGGATCTCCGGCTCAGGCTCGCCGTCGGGATCCGCCTGCGTGTCGTCCGCGAGGATGTCAGCTGCTGCTCCTGCCTCGCCGATCGCCGAGGCTGCACCCGACACAGGGCTCGGGTCCATGGCCGGCTCGGCGTCGGCCACCACGGCCGCCACATCGACATCCGGGCCCGCCCCGACCACCGTCTCCGGGGTCGCTGGCTCGGGATCCACATGGCTGCCGAAGATGGATGGCTCGTAGGCGGGCACATCGTCCTCGGCCATCTGCGGCACGTCCGTGCCGTCCCACACGGGCTCCAGGACGGGCGCCTCCGTGGGTGTCGCGGCTGGCGTGGCCGCGGATCCCGTGGCGGCAGGGACGACGGCCACGGCGGCGGGCGCGGCGGTCGCGGCCGGCGCGGTGACGGCGACCGCTGCGGCGGCGGGTGCATGACCGCCCTGCTCGAGGATCTGGTCGGCACGCGCCTGGATGGTCGCTTGCTGCGCGTCCATGATCGCCTTCTTGAAGGCCATCGCGTCGCGCATCTGCCGGAAGTGCAGCGGCCGATTGGAGGCCGTGGCCACCACGAGGTCGCCGTAGCCCAGCTTCCGACCGAAGAGCGGCTGACGGAACCCGACGTCCGTGATCATGTTGAGCCCCGCATCGACGCTGGTACGACGCAGGACACCCTCGACATATACGACGCGTCGGTCCGTGACCAGGAACCGACGCCGCACCCAGCGATAGGCCTGCACGGGCAGCCAGACGACCGCGAGGATGAACAACCCGGCCGTGGCCAGCCCCAGCAGCGTATCGGTCCAGCGCACGATGTCGTTGAACAGCCCCGTGCCATCCGGGGTCAGCCAGATGCCGATCGCCAGGCACACCAGCGCGACGATCAGCAGCACGATGGGCTGGATCGCGAACCGGATGAGCGCCACCCAATGCTGGCGCGCTTCGAACTTGATCGTCTCCCCATCGGCCAGGAGGGACTGGGTGTAACTGTCAGCCATGACCGGAGTGTGGCACGTCTGAGATCCGGCGGATAGCCATCGCATCCGGGTGTCGATGACGTCTGCCGACGTCGGTGACAGCGAGCGCGGGCTCCCCGCGGCCCTGTCGCCCCCCGTGACCGTGCCGGCCTCCGCGGCCCACGGCGCCGCTCGGCGCTCCCGATCCTGCCATCCCGACCGACCGGTCGGCGGATAGCGGATGGCCATCGTGTCGGTCGTGCCTCGCCGGCACCGCGCCACGCTCGGTGGCGTCGCTCCGATCCCGCTGTGCGGTCACCGGTGGGGCGGATCGTCAGGATCCGCAGCGGCCGGGCTCGGCCGGCAGGTGCACCACGGGTCGGCCCGCCCGGTAGCCACCCCGCGGCCCGCGATGCTCCGATCTGCCTCGGGTGGGTGCCCTCTGTCCGATCGGCAGGGAGCGCGGCAGGTGCTCCACCGGTCCGCCACGCCGGGTGACGGCGACCGGGAGCTCACCCGGCCACGGCCACGACCACCGCCGCATCACCCGGACCTTGTGTCCGCCCGGCATGCTTGGGGCATGCGGACGCCCGGAAGCACCGGTGCCACCGCGCACCTGGAGCCTGCCGTGGATGGGGTGCTCGTGGGTCGTGACGCCGAGTGGTCGGCGATCGCGGCCTGTCTCGACGACGTGGCGGCGGGCCACGGGCGCCATCTCGTCATCGAGGGTCCGGCGGGCATGGGCAAGACCGTCCTGTGGGAGCGCGCCGTGGACGATGCCCGACGCCGGGGGATGCGCGTCCTCGACGCACGGCCGGCCCAGGCGGAGGCGGACCTGGCATACGCGGGTCTGCACGACCTGTTTCGGGGCGTGGCGGACCACGAGCTCGGGGCGCTGCCCACGCCACAGCGGGACGCGCTCGACGCGGCGCTCTATCGCGGTGGGCCGACCGATGACCGACGGACCGACGACGGACCGACCGACGACCGGTCCGGCGCCCCCGCCGAGGCGGGCGCCATCGCGATCGCATCACTGACGCTCGTACGTCAGCTCGCCACACGGGGTCCGGTCCTCGTCGCCGTCGACGACATCCCGTGGCTCGACCAGGCTTCCCTCGCACCCGTTCGGTTCCTGACGCGGCGGGTCGCCGAGCTGGCGGTGGGCGTCCTGGTCACCGCCCGGACACCGGACGCCGGTCGCTCCGAGGATGCCGCCGACCACGTGCCGTGGATCGAGCCGGGGATGGCCGCAGGGGAGCGCCTGGCGCTGGGGCCGCTCTCGATCGGCGCGATCCACCGGCTCGATCCACGGCACGTGGTCGGCGGCATCCTCGGAGCGACCG
>CAZYTQ010000204.1:0-4207 GCA_964650135.1 uncultured Anaerolineaceae bacterium
GCGGAGCCACGGGCCACGACCCCGCCCGCGGAGCCACGGGCCACGACCCCGCCCGTGGTCACATCGCCACCCGATATCGACCTTCACCCGGACGCCGACGGTGGCACCCCGATGGGGACCGCCACCGCCAGCCCGCGCCGCATGCCGCCGCCGGTGTGGCCGCGCATGACGCCACCGCCGAGCCAGGTCAGCACGACGGTCGACCGTGCGTCCGTGATCGACATGGCACCCGGGGCGCTGACGCGCGTCGCCGTACCACCGACCACGCTCGCTGCCGGGCTGCCGCCCACGCCCCAGCATCCCCTCGCTGCGCTGATCGGCGCCCGACGTGAGCGGCTTGCCGCACCGGCGACCACCGAGGTCGCGCTCGCGGCGTCCATCGCGACCGAAGCTGCGGGCCCCCGGGACACCGCCGGGGTCATCTCCCAGGGCGTCCCGGAGCACGAGGTGGTGGAGGCAGCCACCCCGACCGATGCCCCGGACCGACGCGGGCTCGAGCCCGCGAGCGATGCCCACGGATCGCGGGCCGTGGACGGTGCCTCCCCGGATGCGTCCCGTGTCCAGCCCCCTGGATCCCCGGTGGACCAGCCTGCTGCCGAGGACGAGCTGATCTGGCTCGCCCCCATCGATGGTCCTGCGGAGACGACCGCCTTCGGCACGGCCGACGATGAGACATCCGATCACGCTGCATGGGCGACCGCATCGCTCGTGGAGGACCGACCCACGGAGGTCGCCGGTGCCACCGGGTGGCCCCCCAGCGTCGCCGATGACGAGCCGGTCGCGCCGGCCTGGCCGACCCCGGCCGAGGACGCCAGCGCCTGGATCATGATGCCGCCTGCCACGACCGAGGACGTCTCTCCGGTGGTCGACGGCATCCCGCCCACGCTCGAGCCGGCGGATCCCGCCGACACCGCGCTCGACGGCCAGCCATCGCCTGGCGCGCTCGTGCCGGTCGCGGCTGTCCCCGTGACCGAGCTCGATGCGGCGAGCGCCGAGGCGGATGCGGTCCAGGCCGCCATCGCCGAGACCACGGACCTGGGCTTCGATGGTGGTGGCGCCGAACGCGTTCCCGCCGATGTCGAGCAGGAGGCGCAGGATGCGACCGCTGCGCGACTGGCCGCGCTGGGCATCGCCGCACCCATCGTCACCGGCCCGTCCGCCCCAGGTCCACTGGAGCCCCGGCCGCCACTCACGGGGAGTGCCGAGCCCGAAGCATCGGAGGGCGAGCTGTGGGCGCTGGTGGGGTCTCCTAGCGGCACGGACAAGGCCCCGACCGCGGCGCGTGCGTCCCGGGCGACCACCGTCGTCCTCACCGCGCTGGTCGCGTTGGTGATCGTGGTGCTGGTGATCGGCTTCCTGGTGCTGCTCGGCCAGCTCCTGTGACGCTTGCCGAAACACGGTCCTCGGCATACGATGGCGGTCGGCAGACGCCGTAAGGCGATGCCACGGCACCAGACCCGTCCCGGGAGGACATCGCACACATGATCGAGACCACCAGCGAGATCCCGCAGCCGCAGCGTCTCGCGAACATCGAAGCACCGCCGCTCGTCGTGCTCAGCGAGGCTGCCGCAGCGAAGCTGACCGAGCTGACCGCCGGCGAGACCGATGCCAACACGGGGCTGCGTGTCTATGTCTACAGCGGCGGCTGCTCGGGCTTCCGCTACGGCATGATGCTCGAGGACCAGCCCGGTCCCGAGGACGTCACCGTCGAGAGTCGCGGCATCAAGGTCTATGTCGACCAGCAGAGCACGCAGTATCTGACGGGCTCTGAGATCGACTACCTGGACACGCTGATGGGCGCTGGCTTCACGGTGAACAACCCCAACGCGGTCTCGGGCTGTGGCTGTGGCAGCAGCTTCCGGACCGCCGAGTCGGCGGGCATGCCGGGTGGCTGCAGCCACTGACCGGACCTCGGGGTCACGGTCGACACACCGGACGGCGGCGCGTGAGCGCCGCCGTCGTGATTCCCCACGCGGTCGGATGGCTCAGCCGTCCGCGAAGCGTTCCTCTCGCCAGGGATCCGCGTCGTTGTGATAGCCGTATCGCTCCCAGAATCCCAGCTGGTCATGGTCGAGGAGCTCCAGGCCACGGATCCACTTGGCGCTCTTCCAGAAGTACTTCTTGGGGACCACGAGGCGGAGCGGATATCCATGCTCGGGCGTCAGTGGCTCGCCATCCGCGACATCGGCCAGCAGGACGTCATCGTCGTCCAGGACCTCGATGGGCATGTTGGAGGTGTATCCCTGCTCCGCGTGTGCCACCACGAAGCGTGCTGACGGGCGCACCGCGGCCCGTTCGAGGATGTGCCGGATGGGCACCCCCTCGAACGTGGCATCGAGGCGAGTCCAGCGCGTGACGCAGTGGATGTCGGTCGTGAGACGCGTCCGGGGCATCTGCCGGAACTCCTCCCAGGTGAAGGAGAACGGGGCGTCGGCCTCTCCCCACACGCGGAAGACCCATGTCGTGAGATCGGTGCCGGGCACGGATCCGTAGTGGAGCACGGGCCACTTGGTGGTCAGGTACTGGCCGGGAGGCAAGCGGTCCTGCTGCGTCTGCGAGACCCGTGGTCGTCCGAAGAGGGGCATGGCCCGAGTGTACGACGCGCGTCCCTCAGGCCTCGTCGAGAGCCCTGTCGATGGCGCGCAGGATGAAGCGCGACGCCTCGGCGCTCTTGCCGCCCAGCTTCTGGCCCGAGTCCTGCTCGAGCGAGACACCCAGGTCACGCAGGGCCTGATCGAGGAACGGTGTCCGGACCAGGTCCCCCGACCCGAATGCGGCCTCCAGCCGCACGACCGCGTCGCGGGCATTGTCGACCGCGTGGCCCTGGCGCGTCATGATGGCCCGCACCTCGGCGCGTGCCTCCTCGGCACCCGATCGGCTGCTGGTCATGGGTCCCCCTCCGTGACAAGTCCGGCTCCGGCCATCGCCCATGTGGCCTCGAGCCCGGGCCACTCGCTGCGCAGGATGCCCATCTGGAGCTCGTCCCAGTAGCCGTCATCGCGCTGGATCGCCTCGCGCAGCCGTCCTTCCACCTGGAAGCCCACCTTGCGATAGCTCCGGACCGCGCGTTCGTTGAATGCGAACACCGACAGGCCCACACGGTGCAGGCCGATCCGCTCGAAGGCCAGCCAGAGCATGAGTCGTGCCGCCTCCGTGCCAAAGCCGCGACCCCACGCGTCGTGCTCACCGATGGTGATGTGGAACAGCACCGAGCCGTTGTCCGGATCGAGTGCGCTGAACGTCGTCAGACCGATGAGTCGACCGGTGGCACGCTGGTGGATGCCATATGCGACCGAGCCGGTGGACAGCAGACGGTTCTGGAAGAACCGCTCCACCTCGTCCGGGGGCATGGCGCGCAGCGAGTAGCGAGTCAGTCGTGCGATCTCCGGGTCCGCGTACCAGCGCAGCACCGTCGCGAGATTCGCGGGGACGTGCCGGCGCAGCTCCACGAGCCGACCCTCGATCCGGGGCGGGTTCCAGTCGTGGGGTTCACTGGCGAGGCGGCGCATGCGCCCACAGGATGCCACTTCAGGGCCGGTTCCTGACGATCCCTGGCGGACCGATGGGTACCCTGTGCGCATGCGTGCCTGGAGCGAGCTGGCGGACACCGTCGCGGCCACCCGGAGCACCTCGGCGAAGGTGGCCGCGGTGGCGGACTACCTGACCCAGCTTCCCGACGCGGAGCTGCCCGTGGCCGTGACGTTCCTGTCCGGTCGGCCCTTCCCGGGAGCCGATGGACGGACGGTCGGGCTCGGTTGGCGGGCCATCGCGGATGTGACCACCCGGCTCGCGGATGTGGCCGTGACCCGCTCTGGCGCCGCGCCCATGAGTCTCGGTGCGGCCTACGATCGCTCGTCGGACATCGGCACCGCGGTCGAGGACATGCTCGCATCGACGGGTCACGTGGCCGTGGGCGAACCACCGATGCTCGCGGCTGTCCAGCAGACGTTCGAGGCGGTCGCTGCGGCACGTGGCAGCGCTGCGAAGGCGGAGCTGCTCCATGACCTGCTCGTCCGCTGTGACCCGGTCATGGCACGCGGCGTGGTCAAGGTGCTCACAGGCGAGCTGCGCATCGGGCTGCGGCAGGGCCACCTGGAGTCGGCCCTCGCGCGGGCGTTCCACCAGCCGCTGCCGGATGTCCAGTGGGTGGCGATGCTCACGGGTGACATCGGCCACGAAACCGGGCACGCCGACACAACCGACATCG
>CAZYTQ010000205.1:0-4097 GCA_964650135.1 uncultured Anaerolineaceae bacterium
GCCGCTTCCAGTACGTGGCGCCCCCCAAGTACCGCGGTTCATCGCGCTGCCGCGCCATCGGCAGGTGGTCCTCTCCTGCCTACATGCAGGCGCCCGAGGGGGACATGGCGACCGCACGGAGGTCACCCACGACGACCATCGGACGGCCACCCGAGGGATTGGACCTAAGAGCCCTCTGCGACGATGCTGGGTGTCGACGACCTGGTGGGCGCGGTCGTGAAGGCACTCAAGGAGACGAAGCGCTACCAGAACACGGTGCTCGTCTTCACGAGCGACAACGGCATGGCCTGGGGCGACCATCGCGCGTTCGGCAAGACCAATCCCTGGAGCACCCATGTGCCGCTGTATGCCACGTGGCCCAAGGCCCGTGGGACCACCAAGCGCTCCGAGCCGACCTATGTCACGAACATCGACTGGCGCGCCACCATCGCCGATCTCGCCGCCACCAGCCCGGCAGCGTCCGATGGCAGGTCGTTCGCGCCGCTGCTGCGTGACCAGCCGGTCGACTTGGGGCGTTCGGTGCTGCTCGAGGACCAGCCCGGACCGACGGCCGAACGCACTTGGCGTGGCCTGCGCTCCACCTACGATGCACCGATCGGCGCAGGCTGGCGGTATCTCGAGGCCGCCGATGGCTGGCGGGGCCTGTACCGGACGGGCACCGGCGTGTGCTGGAAGCCCTCGACCCACGACCCGTGCCTACTGCGGAACCTCATCGATGATCCCGCCCACGCTGCTCAGCAGGCGTGGTTCGAGGCACGCGAGGAGCGGGTGTTCATCCAGCGACTGCGCACGAGGCCAGGCGACCACAGCGACGCGTTGACCTGAGCCCGTATCCGCTCCCGCGACAGGGATCGGTCTCGGGAACATGGGTCGGCGCCGGGACCTACGGGCCGGTCGACACCTTGAGCTGGATGGTCGTGCCCCTGGCCAGCTTGCGGACCTTGCCGTCCAGCATGTGGCTCGGCTTGGTGTTGACGGCGAGGCCTTTCCGCACCGTGGCCTTGCGCACCTTGAGGGCCGTGCTCTGCACCTTGAGCCCGGCGGCCCGGATGGCCTCCCGCGCCTTCGCGGTCGTCATGCCTCGCACCTTGGGCACCGCGACCTTGGCCGATGCCGGGTTCGGCTGCCCTGCGGGGCCGGTGGACACCTTGATCTGGACCGCCGTCCCCCGGAGCAGCTTCCGCGGCTTGCCATCGAGCATGGGGCTCGGCTTGGTGTTGACGACACGACCCTCGGGGACGGAGGCGTGGCTGACCTTCAACACCGGTCCCTGCACCGTGAGCCCGACCGCCCGGATGGCCTCTCGCGCCCTGGCGGGCGTCATGCCCCGGACCGTGGGCACCGCGACCTTGACGGGCGGTGGCGTGAACGTGCGCACCTGGACCAGGCGGTACTTGCGCCCGTCGGGGGAGGTGGAGGTGCGCCAGTCCAGGGTCCCACCGGCGATGAGGGCCCGCTTGACCTGCGCGGGTGTCGCGTCCGGGTACCGCATCCGATACAGGGCGACCGCACCCGCCACGTACGGGGTGGCCATGGATGTGCCGCTCATCCAGGCGTAGCGCTTCCCGGTGTAGGTCGACAGGACGCACTTGCCGGGGGCGATGATGTCCACCGCCGCCCCCCAGTTGGAGAAGTTGGCGAACGTGTCGTCGGCGTCCGACGAGTACCACGGGCAGACGTCCGCCTGGCGGCCCTTGCCGCCCGGCTTGCCGTCGTAGTCGACCATGGCGCCCACGGTGATGGGCTCCTTGTAGACGGCGGGCTGCAGGTCCACGAGCCGTCGGCTGTCGTTGGCGGCTGCGACCGCGAAGGTGATGCCGGCGGCCATGCCCGCGCACATCAGCAGGTGCGTCGTGTCCTCGGTGCCCACCGCGCAGGGGCTGTTGGGGAAGTCGAGCGGTCCCGCGATGCTCATGTTCGCGACGGTGAACCGCGGGCCGCCTTCCAGCAGCTGCTGGCCCACGAGCCAGTCGAGCCCGCACACCAGCTCCGACGTCAGGCCCTTGCCATCGTCACCCAGGCTCTTGATGGCCCACAGCCGAGCACCCGGCACCACGCCCACGACGCCGACCCCGTTGTCCCTGGCACCGAGGATGCCCGCGACATGGGTCCCGTGACCTTGGCGGTCCTTGTAGGTCCCGTCGCCCTTGATGGTGCAATCGATGCCGCCCGCGATGCGCAGGTCGGGATGTGGCGCGATGCCCGTGTCGATGACCGCGATGTCGACGTTCGTGTTGGTGCCGGCGCCGATGTGCGCGAGTGGCTGCTTGTTCGCCCCGATGCGCTTGAGTCCCGCGGTGACGCGTTGCGGCGAGACGCTCGTCACGGTCACCGTCGATGCCTCCACGACGTTGTCCGCGATGGAGATCTCCGAGTCGATCTCGACCGATGCCACCGCCGGGTCGGCCTCCAGGCGGCGCACCTGCGCGGCGGTCAAGCGCGCGGAGAAGCCGCCGACGGCATGGCGGAAGACGTGTGTCGGGCGGATGCCCTGGGAGCGAGCGGACCGGACACGTCGATCGAGCTTCGTGCGGTCGACGCGCCAGGGGCGTGTCCCGCTCCGTGGCCGAGCGTCCCTGGTGCGGGCCCCATCCCGCATGACGGCTCCGTCCGTGAACCGGACGATGTAATCCCGACCGCCAGCCGCCTCGACGGCGACCGAAGGGCCACCGACCATGAGCAGGGCGATCACGAGGAGCAGGCGTCGTATCGGTCGATCCCCCTGTCACACGTCCGGCCGTCCCTGCGGAACGGGCCCGGCGTCCGAGTCAGCACGGTCGAACCGCGCATCCCTGGAGCCCGCTCACGACGATGATACGTGCCGCGTCCAGCCTCCCCCGGACCGGTCGACCTCGCGCCTGGCGCAGAACGGGTGGCACGGGGTCAGGGCGGACCGACGGCCACGGTCGACGTGCGTGTATCTGGTGGAGATGGGGGAGAGTCGAACTCCCCGTCCAGAACCTTCAGCCGGGAACCAACTACGAGCGTGTCCAGCGATTTGTCGTCGGATCCGTCATCCGGCACTGGCACCGTGCGGCGGACCCCAGTCACGCCCCCTTGCGGGCTTGATCCCTGGTTACGTGACGCTGACCAGGGACGCATCCCCGCTGAATGACGCTTCCACAGCCCGCGGGGATGAGGCTGCTTCCACGCTCACCTTACTGCCTCAGGCAGCGAGGGCGAGAGCAGGCTGGCGGTTGCCAGTTACTTCGTTTTGCCGCCTTTTTACGAGGCCAGACGGCACCTCGGCTCGCGCTTCCCGGGGATCCGACCCTGTCGAGACCACGCATCCCCAAGACATCGACTATATCACCCGAACACCCGTTCGGTCCATGGATGCTTCCGTGGGCAGCGGTGCTCAGCGGCCCCGCTGGACGTCCGCCAGCTCGCGCTGCATGTCGCGCCGGGCATCACGCTCGGCGATGTCGTGCCGCCGATCGTGGAGCTGCTTGCCGCGTGCCAGGGCCAGCTGCACCTTGGCCCGACCGCGGTCGTCGATGTACAGCGACAGGGGCACCAGGGTCAGACCCTTGGACTTGACGCGACCCAGGAGCTGGTCGATCTGGACCCGATGGAGCAGCAGCTTCCGGTCGCGGCGGGCCTCGTGGTTCCAGCGGCTGCCACTGGTCCAGGGCGCGATGTTGACGCCCACGAGCCAGGCTTCCCCACGCTCGATACGCGCGTGCGCATCCTGGAGGTTGACCTTGCCGGCGCGGATGCTCTTGATCTCCGTGCCGCGCAGGACGAGTCCGGCCTCGAGGGTGTCCTCGATGGTGTATTCGTGGCGGGCCTTGCGGTTGACGGCGATGGTCTCGCCCATGACGACTCGACTCCCTGGGGACGCGACCGTGCCGACGGTCAAGGGACGGGACGGTGGATCCGCGGTCGGGGGAACCGCGCGATGGTCCGGACGCACGAACGCCGGCCCACAGTGGACCGGCGCTTCGTGGCTGGCTTCACCACCCGAAGGGGGAACCGACTAGCGGGCCGCCTCCGAGGTGGTGCAGCGCTGGCTACTGTCACTCACTGCACATCACCTCCTTTCGTTCCCGAGGAGCCTAGACCGATCCGTCGCGCGGCGCAAGGGGTGACCTCAC
>CAZYTQ010000206.1:0-4010 GCA_964650135.1 uncultured Anaerolineaceae bacterium
CTCCAGGTCCCCGAAGCGACCCGTGATTCCACCTTCGTCGACCGGAGGGCGGAACGGATCCACGCGTCCAGCGCTCTCGTAGTGGAAGCGCTGCCGGACATCGACGGCAGCGGCTTCGGTTGGTACCTGGCATGGGGCGGGCGCCTCGCCAACAGTGATCGCGACAAGCGCGAAGCACTTCACGAAACTAGGGATTCGGGAGGGCATTCGAGGTCGGGTTGGAGGTCACATAGGTTTCGATGACCAACCGCGCGTGGAGCACCGGGGTCCCCGCGGCGTCTACCTCGCCGCTGGGTACCAGCGCCAGGTCGGCGGGTGTCAGGATTCGCGGAAGGGAAGCAATGCTCGTCAGAAACCGGCCGATGTCGTGGTAGCGACCGAGGATGCCAACCGCGTAGACGCGGCGGACATAGTCCCCTTCAGGCACCACGTCAATCGGCTGCAGGTAGTTCAGGTCGACCGCCGAGGCCCGGGCTTCGGTCGCGATCGCGTCAAGGAGTTCCGGCAGTTCCTCGGATGGCGGGACGAGTCGCTCCACCGCGACCAGCCCCTCGCGATATCGGGCGAGACTGTCCTCGGCCATCCCGGGCGCCCCGCTCCCGACGAGCGATCGAGCAACCGCGTTCTGTGCGCGCAATGACCCGAGACGCGCTTCGAGCGAGGTGACGTCCCCGCGCGATTGGTGGAGATAGTGGCCCCCCGCGTACGCGACGCCGATCACAAGGAGCGCGGCCCCCGCCAGGTACCGCCCTTTCCGGGAGCGCGGAATCCACTCG
Organism: uncultured Anaerolineaceae bacterium; assembly: GCA_964650135.1. Taxonomy (GTDB): domain Bacteria; phylum Chloroflexota; class Limnocylindria; order Limnocylindrales; family CSP1-4; genus JAFMJV01. The sequence continues at coordinate 777 of CAZYTQ010000206.1, forward strand.
GTCAACTCCATGCTCAATTGACTCCGGCGAGCGCGTCTGGAGTGATCGCGGATGCATCCGGCTCGTGGTATGCCGCCCGGAGGCTGAATCGCTGAACGACCCATTCGTCGAGCCTTTCCTGCTCCGCCGCGATCAGAGTCACTCCGTGGATGTAGTCCGAGTTCTCGAGACTCTTCATCAGCCTGGTCAATGCGTCCGTCGACCCTGCCCTTCCCTGCATGAGAAATCCGGGTCCCGGGTCCGTGGTGTCTGGCGGCTCGGCCGCGGCGATCTCGAGGACCCACGCATGGGCGGGCATGGCATCGCTGATCTCGCTCAACAGCCGCGGCCAGACGTATCGCCGGCCGTCGATGTTTCGGATGATTTCGACGCGGCGCGCGATCGCGTCCCGCCGGGCCTCCAGAGAGCGGTACTCCGACAACGCGGCCTCCAGCGTCAGGGAGTCCGCCACTTCCCGGCCGATCGCGGACTCGACCTCTCGAGCCCGCGCCTCGAGGAACCAGAGCGAGTGGGCGATCCAGGCGACCGCCACGGCGACCACCGCCGTGGAAGCAACGACCGGGGATTTTCCCGGGACTCGCGACGACCTGGTCCATGGCTTCGGCCTTCCCTTCCGGGGCGGTGCCCCCCCGTGTCGGGGCACCAGATTGATTTCGATCAGCATGTTTGAAGTATCCGGAACCAGTCAGTGGCGAGACCGTAGGGCCAGGCCCACGGCGACCATCCACATGCCCACGCCATCGCTGGGGATGTCACCCGCTACCTCGGGCGTCACCTCCAATCTCTGCAAGGGGTTTGCGATCTCCGTCCGTACTCGCAATCGCCGGGCGATCGCTTCCTGCACTCGGGGAAGCCGCGCACCGCCGCCTGACAGGCATGCGGTCCCGATCGTCGAGGTTGCATCCGGCCCGGAATCGAGGAACGCGGTCGCCCGCTCGACCGCCGTCGCGAGGTCGTCCGCCCGCGTCCGCAACAGCTCGTCCGCCGCCGCGCTCGCGCCGACCTCCCCGGCCAGCAGCCTGTTGATCTCGGACTCCGACATTCCGCAAAGGCACGTCAGATCCTCCCTGAGATGCCTCGAGCCGAAAGGGACGTCGCGTATCGCGACTGGTGAACCCGCCTCACGAACCACGATTGTCGTAGTCTCACTCCCGATGTCCACCAGGACGTCCCTGCCGTTCGAGGACGCCGGGTTCCCGTACTCAAACGCGTTCGAGAGCGCGAACGCATCGACGTCCACGACGCTTGGCGGCAGGCCGGCCTCCACCAGCAATGCCGACCGTCGCTCCACGAGGTCCTTCCGCGCCGCGACGAGCAGGATGTCCATCTCCGCACCGTCGCCTCCCGGATCCAGAATCTGAATGTCCAGCTGGACGTCACCCGGATCGAAGGGGATGTATTGCTCGGCGTCCCACGCGATCACCTCTCTCGCGTCCGCTTCACGCATTCGATCGATCGACACCTTCTTGACGATCACGTCCCGGCCGCCGACACCGGTGACGACCCTTCTGAAGCGAATCTCCAGCGACTCCGCGATCAACCGGAGCGCCTCGACGACGGTCTTGGGATTCACGACCTCGCCATCCACGATTGCGTCCGACGCGAGCGGCGCCGACGCGATCCGGACGAGCCGCGGCTCGGCGCCCGAATGATCGATCACCGCTGCCTTGATGAATGCGCTGCCGATATCGATCCCGAGAGTCCGCTGCTTGCCGCGAATGAAGCTCATCGGTCGCCACCTGGTCCTCTACCGGCCGCGGTCGACGCATTTGCCAACCACCCACCAAGGCGGTTCATCGCACGACCTCGAACCAGCCGAACGTCGGCGAGGCGATTCCGCGAGGGGCCGCATCGAGCGCCCGGAGCGCCAGGGATCGCTCGGCCTCGCGAATCCGACACTCGCTGAAGCGGATGACGGAGTTGGCGCCTGATATCAGACTGGTCCGCGAGAGGGTTGAAACGCTGTCCCCCATTGCGAGGATGGCGCCTTCGATAACGACCGAACCGCTCGTCGTCACCGCACCCTCCACGACCACCAAACCGCCGAAGGCGAATCCGCCGCGGAGATGCAGGTTCCCCCCAAGCACGATGATCACGCCCTGACCATGCTCTCCAGAGATGTCGACGGTCCCTCCACCCGCGTCGATCGCGACAACCGGCATGTACTCCCCCTGGCCCGCCAGACAGTTGAGCACGAGCGACGCGGGACATCCCCATCGGTGCTTTGCGTCGCCGGCCCACTGGCTCGCCAGACCACTATACGCGGGCTCCCCGAATCGAGGACCGTATCGGATGTCGGCATGGCCCGCGAGCTCATCGATGGACCGTCCGCCAAGTGCTCGACGGAACAGATTGGTGGATGAGACCGAATCCGTGACGATGGCGCCATTTACGTTGGCGCCTGAACCCACCACCAGCGACACGCCGTTCGAGGAGCGAATCGCGGATGCGGCCACGACGCTGTCGCATGGCGCGTCCCCGGGCGACCTGGTGCTGATCGTCGCGCCGGGTTCGATCATCGTGTTCACGCCAAACGTCGTGGCCGCGTCGATATCGAACGCCGACCACTCAATCGTTCGGGCCGCTTCGACGAGGGCCCCTACGCTTCGACCCCACCCATCCCCCGGGGTGGCGATAATCGCGAACACATCGCGTCGCTCGATGACCCCGTTCGACTCGGAAAGACCACCCTCGTTCAACTCGGCTACGGAAAGCCTGAAGGCAGAGCCGTCAGGTCCGGAATGGATGTGTTCTCCAGCCGCCAGCTGCCCGTCCAGCCCCATCTCCTCAGCGTCGCGCGATGCCCGATCCGCGACGAACCGCTCCAGCGCCCCGTCGGCCTCGTACAACGCTCGGGTTGCTTCCTGTTGCGCGCGACTCAGCGCCAGCTCGGTCGACGCGGTCAACAAGGCGGAGGTAACCAGCACCGACAGGGCGAGGAGACCAAATAGTGCCATCGGCAACGCGACTCCATGCTCGCCCAAATCCCGAATCCGAGCCGTCAAACGCCCGGTCATACGCGGTTGCGGAGAGGAACGATGATCGTGTCCGTCCTGGACTGGGCGAGGTCAGAGCGCGCGTGACGACTGACGGACGTGACGATCACCGTGATCCTGTCCACAGAGGCCCGAACGGCCGCGTTGCTCACGGGAGTCGGCAACGATGTCGGTGACTCGCTTGAGAAATACTCGAAACGGAGCCCCTCCCCCTCTTCATCGACAGGCCCGGCGAACG
>CAZYTQ010000207.1:0-805 GCA_964650135.1 uncultured Anaerolineaceae bacterium
GCTCCTCGAGCATCTCGTACGCCTCGGCGAGGATCTCCACGAGGTACGTGAGCCAGGGCCAGGGGTCGTGCATCCCCTCGTGCCATCCACGCTTGGACGCCATCAGCGCGGCGTAGTAGCCGTCGCGGGTGTCATACATCCGCTGTTCGATGCTGACGTAGCGCGCGACCTGATAGCCCTCCCTGAGGAGCCCGTGGACGGTCATCAGCCGGGCGACTCTGCCATTCCCATCGGCGACGGGGTGGATGGCCAGGAAGTCGAGGATCAACAGACCCAGCAGCAGGATGGGATGGGCCGCCTGCTCGACCACAGCGAGCCGATACCGGTCGAACAGCTCGGGCAGGAGGGTCTCGGTCTCCTTCGGGCTGGGTGGGGTGAAGAGCGTTTGCCGATGCCCTCCGGCATGACTGACGATGAGGTTCTGGTCCGACTTCAGCCGCCCGCCGCGACCGTCTGTGTGCCCGAACAGGAGCCGATGCAGGTGCAGGACGTAGGGCACGCTGAACGGCTCGTGCTCTGGGGCCTGGATGATCTCGTCCATGGCGTCCCGCTAGCCAGCGAACTCCCGCTCGTTGCGGTTCCGGAGCCTGCCTGGCTCGCCACCCGGGGCAACGAGGCGCGTGACCCGCTGTGGATCGACATCCACCCCCTCCATGGCACTCGAGGCGGTGATCGATGCGATCCGGGTCGTCGCTGCCAAGGCGCAGAGCAGTTCGGGCACCTGGTCCCGATAGGTCGCTTCACGTCCTCTCCCTGTGTCGACGCGCGCCAAGGCCACCCCCAGACGACGTGGCTGGGAGCCGAG
>CAZYTQ010000207.1:815-3937 GCA_964650135.1 uncultured Anaerolineaceae bacterium
CATGGCAAGAGGGTTCCACCAATCGAGCTAATACGAGGCCCGTTTGGTAGGATTATTCGCCATACTCAACGCGTGTTGCGCATCAGGCATGCCACGCTCGCCGACCTCCCACTGCTTGCGCCCATCGAGGCGGCGGGCGATGCGCTGTTCGCGGCCGTGGGCCACCTGGAGTTCGTGGGCGCGGGCACGATCAGCGACGAGGACGCGGCGCAGGCCATCGCGGAGGGGCGCATCCGGGTCGCGGAGCTGGATGGGCGTGTGGTCGGCTGGCTGCTGGTCTCGCGTCTGGACGGGGAGCTGTTCTTGGCGCAGGTGAGCGTGCTGCCGGAGCTGACCCGCCAGGGCATCGGCACCGCGTTGCTGCTCGACGCGATCGAGCGTGGGCGCGCGGCAGGTGACCGGTCGATGCTCCTCGACACGCAATCGGACGTGCCGTGGAACGGGCCCTGGTATGCGCGCCACGGCTTCCAGCCGGTGCCCCGCGACGCGTGGACGCCGACGATGCAGGTGCGTGCCGAAGCTCAGGAAGCCGCCGGCTTCGACTGGTCGACCCGCGTGTTCATGCGCCTCGCGCTCTGACGGACTCAGGGTCGCCCTCAGCCGGGAGCGCCTCCCCGTCAGTCGAGCGAGTCGAGGAACTCCCCGGGGCTCTTGATCGGCAGTCGATCACGAAGCTCAAGGACTCGGGTATCACCGGACACGAGGGCATCGACGCGGGCCGCCCGGGCGAGGTCGATGAGGAACGCATCGGCTGGATCGCCGATCTCCATTCGACCGGAGGGCGTGGGGTCATCCACCAGGATGCTGTCGCGGCCGATCGCCTCGACGTAGGCATCGGCGTCTGCGGGATCGACGTACCGGCGGAACCGCGGGCGGTGGAGCACAGCGCGCAACTCGGCCAACAACGCCGGAGAGACGACCAGCTCGAACGCACCCGCCCGGAGCTCCCGCAACAGTCCAGCACTGGCGCCAGCCGGGGTGATCAGCGCCGAGACGAGGACGTTGGTGTCAAGGACGGCGCGAGGCATGCACACGTGCCTTCACAGCGCGATCGGCTCGGACCGCGCGTGTCTCCTCGACGGCAAGACGCATCGCCTCCTCTTCGTCGAGATCGCTGTGTGCCCACACCCGCTCCACCACGTCGAAGCCCAGATAGGAACGAAGTGCATCCTCCACGATGTCCGAGTCGCGACGGTCGGTCCGTGCGGCACGGACACGTGCGGCGCGCAGGACATCTTCGTCCACGTACAGGGTCACCTTGCGACGTGCGGTGGTCATGAGGCAGTCTACCGTCTTACCAGCATGACGCTATGCCGCGCGGCGGTTCACGCCGTGTCGCGCCGTGTCGGACCATGTGCGCATGAACGACCAAGCGACATCGTGCCCATGACGGACGAGCGACCGACCCCGGTGCTCCTGCGGCAGCGAGCCACCCGTATCGCGGACGAGGTGCTGTACCCGGCGGCGCTCTCGGTGGATGCCGCGGACCAGATCCCGGCCAGCCACCTGGACCTGCTCGCGGCCGAGGGGCTCATGGCGGTCGCCGCACCACCGGACCTTGGCGGGCTGGAGACGACGGACCGAGAGACCGCGAGCGAACTCGTCCTGACCCTGGCGAGTGGCTGCCTGGCCACCACGTTCGTCTGGATCCAGCACAACGGAGCCGTGCGCGGGGTCGCCGGGAGCGACCGACGGGAGGTCCGCGATCGGTGGCTGGCGCCGCTCGCGCGGGGTGACGTGCGTGGCGGCATCGCGCTCGCGGGGGCACGCGGTGGGCCGGCCCAGACCCGCGTGCGGCGCACGGACACGGGCTACGTCCTGGATGGTGAGAGCCCCTGGGTCACGGGCTGGGACATGGTGGACGTGCTGCTCGTGGCGGCCGTGGATGACACCGCGACCGTCCACTTCCTGCTCGTCGATGCCGTGGCCGGGCCCACGCTGGAGGCCACGCCGCTCGACCTGGTGTCCGTCCGGGCGAGTCGCACGGTGACGCTCCGATTCACCGACCACGAGGTGCCGGCCGACCGGCTGGTCCGGACCCAGCCACTGGAGGACTGGAGCCGGTCACAGGCATCCGGTGGCGCCACGAACGGGTTCCTGGCACTCGGCGTGGTGGAGCGGTGTCGACGGCTCATCGGGCCGCCGACGTGGGTCGATGCGGAGCTCGCCGCCTGTCGGTCGGCGCTCCTCATGGCCGGTGATGCCGGGGTCCCCGCCGCTCGGGCATGGGCGTCCGACCTCGCGCTGCGGGCGGCCGGTGGGCTGGCGGTCCACTCGGGTGCGCGGTCGGTGCTCCGACCCGGGCACCCGGAACGGCTGCTGCGGGAGGCTGCGTTCCTGCTCGTGTTCGGCTCGCGACCCCTGATCAAGGAGGCGCTGCTTGGTCGCCTGGCACGACCGTGACGTCCGCCGCCCGTCCCAGCAAGGCTGACCTCGCGGCGGCGGTCGACCGGACGATCCCCGATGTCATCGCACCCGATCTGGGCGTCCTGTTCGTGGGCATCAACCCGGGGCTCTGGTCCGGCGCCACGGGCTTCCACTTCGCACGGCCCGGCAACCGCTTCTGGAAGGCCATCGCCCTCGCCGGGCTGGTGGACCGGGTCCTGGACCCATCCGAGCAGGACGAGCTGCTGCGCCACGGCATGGGCATCACCAACCTGACGCCACGGACGACCGCGACCGCCGCGGAGCTGACGCCGGACGAGCTGCGCGAGGGCGCCCGGGTGCTGCGCACGAAGGTGGCGCGCGACCGGCCAGCGCGGGTCGCCTTCCTGGGCATCACCACGTATCGCGTCGCGTTCGGCTTGTCGAAGACGGCGATCGGGCCACAGGCGACGCTGATGGCCGGCGCCGAGGTCTGGGTGCTGCCGAACCCATCGGGCCTGAACGCGTCCTGGACGCTGCCGAGGCTCGCGGAGGCCTACGCCGCGCTGCGGGACCCAGCCTGAGTGGAGTCCCCCGGTGCATCCCGGGTGCATACCGGGCAGGCAGGCTCGCGCGATCCGATCACGGCCCGGTGGACAGGTGCCGATACCTGCGAGTCGATCGCGTGCCCGGACGACGCCCTCGTCACCCATGTTCGGCTTCGTCGAACGTGACCCGGTCTCCTGCGCGGTCCGTGA
>CAZYTQ010000208.1:0-3199 GCA_964650135.1 uncultured Anaerolineaceae bacterium
GTGCCGCTGTGGCTGGTACGGATCGGCCGCGCCCGTGTGCCGTTGCCCGGCGACGGAGCCGGCACGTTACGTCCGTCGGGTGAGTGGTCCGCTGCTCGACCGCATCGACCTGCGGGTGAGCCTGCCTCGTGTCACCCCGGAGGAGCTGCTGGAGGGCCCTCCGGGTGAGGGGTCCGCGGTCGTGGCGGCGCGCATCGCCGCTGCGCGCGCGGTGGCCGTGGCGCGGTCCGGGACCCCCAACGCGCATCTGATGGGTGCTGCCCTCCTGGACGCCTGTCGGCTGGGCGCCGGTGCCCAGCGGGTCATGACCGATCTCGCGACATCCGTCGGCATGACGGCCCGCGGCATCCATCGGGCGCTGCGTGTGGCGCGCACGATCGCGGACCTCGAGGGCCGCGCTGACGTGGCCACGACCGACGTGCTCGCCGCCGTGCGTCTCCGCGAGGACGGGGCGCGACTCCTGACGGCCGCGTGAACGGCCCCGACCGCGCCCCCGATCCGGACGCGCCGCCCGCGGTCGCACCATCCGGGCGTCGGGATGGCGATGCGGCAGGGTCCGAGCGGGCTGCATGGATCACCCTTGCCGCGGTCGATGGCATCGGTGGCATCCTGCTGGCCCGGCTGGTGGCGCATCTCGGCAGCGCGGCCGCGGTCCTGGCAGCGGCCCGAGGCGCCGACGCGCAGCGGTTCGCGCGCGAGGTGCGCACCGCCGCAGCCGTCCCGGTCCGAACGGCACTGGCGCCCGGCATCATCGCCGCCGCCGCGACACCGGAGGCCATCCACGCTCGCCTGGACGCGTTGGGCATGTGGGCCATCGTCCCGTGGGACCCGGTCTATCCCGCCGCCCTCCGGCGCATCGATGACCCACCGCCCGTGCTGTTCGGACGCGGTCGTGTCGAGGACCTGTCCGAAGGCGCTCTCGTCGCCGTGGTGGGGACGCGGCGCCCGTCGCCCACAGGCCGCCTGCTGGCGATGCGTCTCGGGCTTGCGCTGGCCGAGGCCGGGGTGACGGTCGTGAGCGGTCTCGCGGTCGGTATCGATGGCATCGCCCACAGTGGAGCGCTCGACGCCGATGGCCGCACGGTGGCGGTCATCGGCGGTGGCGTGGCGGCAGGGATCCCACGCGCGCACCGGGCACTGGCCGCCCGCATCGCCGGGCAGGGTGTGATCGTCGGTGAGCATCCCCCCGACACCGTGCCCACGCGTGGGACCTTCCCGCGTCGCAACCGGATCGTGAGCGGCCTGGCGCACGCGGTCGTGGTGGTCGAGGCGCCTGCTCGGAGCGGTGCGCTCATCACCGCACGTCTCGCACTCGAGCAGGGCCGCGCGGTGTTCGCGATGCCGGGACGGCCCGGGGATGGGAGCGTCGCGGGCTGTCTGGCGCTGCTGCGGGAGACGCCGACGCGTGTGGTCGCGGGCATCGACGAGCTGCTGGTGGACCTCGCATCCGGTGACGGCCTGGGCAGCGGCACGGACGAGGGTCATGCGGTATCCCGTCAGACCCGGCGACCGCCACCCCTCGCGGCAGGGGAGGCGATCGCCCTCCTGGGTCCCGTGGAGGCCGGTGTGGCCCGACGCCTGTGTGCCGGGCCGGTCAGCATCGATGACCTCGTGAAGGCCACCGGCCATCCCCCGGCGGTCGTGGCGGGCGCCCTCACGTTGCTCCAGCTCCGGGGATGGGCCGATGCGCTCGGCCCGCTCCAGGTACCGGCCGGACCACTGGTGCGTGGCCGGGTCGCTGCCGGGACGCGTCGGCAGGAGGCGTCCCATGAGAGCGCCCCCACGGGGGAGGTCCCGGCCGGGGGACAGGACCAGCCCGTCATCGCCACCCCCCGGGATGCCACATGAAGGCACCGCACCCTGACCTCCGTACCGGGTCGGGATGGGGGTCGCGGCGCATATCCTGCGGCCGTGATCCGCGATGTCGTCCTCCACCTGTCCGGCGAGCAGCCGCTGCTGTGCGACGTGCGCGAGATGCCCGACCCATCCGATGGCGGGATCATGTGCACCAACCTGCGCACCATCGACGGCAAGAAGCCCATCTACATCGACCACACCGACTCGTGGTTCCTGTTCCCGTTCCACCTCATCCGGTTCGTGGAGCTGCCGCTCGCCTCGGTGGAGGCGGCCTCGGTCCTCGCCCTGCCGGCGGGGCGCATCGTGGACCCCAACGCGCCCGACGAGGAGGAGCTGGACGCCCAGGAGGAGCTGCTCCAGCGCATCCGCGAGGTCTGACGGACACGTGGCTCGGGGCGATGCCCGCGGTCCCATGTATCCCGATGCGTCCCTGCGTCGTCTCGTCCGGTCCTCGCGTCGGTGTGCCACGCGCGCTCGCGCGCGCATCTGGCGGTGATCCGTCCCCGAAGGGGACGCTGTCCGGAGCCGTCCAGACCCGGTGCTACACTCCCGGCCGATGAGCAGGAACCTGGTGATCGTCGAGTCTCCCGCCAAGGCCAAGACGATCGAGCGATACCTCGGCGACGACCATACGGTCCTCGCGTCCAAGGGGCACGTGCGTGACCTCCCGGAGAACCCGGGCAAGGGCAAGCTGGGCGTGGACGTCGAGCATGACTTCGCCCCCGACTATGTCATCAGCAAGGACCGCGAGCGCGAGGTCGCGGCCATCCGCAAGGCCGCGATGCGTGCGGACACGGTGTTCCTGGCCACCGACCTCGACCGGGAGGGCGAGGCCATCGCGTGGCACGTGGCGGAGGCGGCGGACATCCCATCCGCCAAGCAGCGCCGGGTGACCTTCTCGGAGATCACCGAGCCCGCCATCCGGGAGGCGTTCGCCAACCCGCGCCAGATCGACATGCACCTGGTCGATGCCCAGCAGGCGCGGCGCGTCGTCGACCGGATGGTCGGCTACACGCTCTCGCCGCTGCTCGCCCGCAAGGTCCGCAGCGGTCTCTCGGCGGGTCGCGTGCAATCCGTCGCGGTCCGTCTCGTGGTGGAGCGCGAACGCGAGATCGAGGCGTTCACCACGCGCGAGTACTGGACGCTCCAGGCGCTGCTCCACAGCCGGGAGGGAGCACCGTTCTCCGCGGACCTCGTGCGCATCGACGGCGCCCGGACCGGTGACGCGGATGCGCCGCAGGTCATCACGGACGAGGCATCCGCAGCGGAGCACGAGCAGACGCTGCGCGACGAGCAGCCGGTCGTGCGGGCCATCGATGTCAAGCGCCAGAAGCGATCACCC
>CAZYTQ010000208.1:3209-3882 GCA_964650135.1 uncultured Anaerolineaceae bacterium
GATCACCCGCCGCGCCCTTCACCACCAGCACCCTCCAGCAGGAAGCGAGCCGCAAGCTCGGCTTCAGCCCCAAGCGCACGATGTCCATCGCCCAGCGCCTGTACGAGGGCGTGGAGGTCGATGGCGAGCAGGTCGGCCTGACGACCTACATGCGGACCGATTCCACCGCCATGGCCGGTGTCGCGATGGGCGAGGCCCGCGAGGTCATCGGTGAGCGCTATGGCGCCGAGTACACGATGCCCAAGGGTCGCGTGTACAAGACGAAGGCCAAGGGCGCCCAGGAGGCCCACGAGGCCATCCGACCGACGAGCTTCCGACGCGACCCCGAGTCGATCGCACGCTGGCTCAAGCCCGAGGAGATGCGCCTGTATCGGCTGATCTGGCAGCGCGCCCTGGCGAGCCAGATGACGGAGAAGCGGCTCGAGACCACATCCGTGGAGCTCGACGCGGGGCGATACGGGTTGCGCGCATCCGCCACTCGGACCCTGTTCGATGGCTTCAGCCGGGTCTACACGGAGGGCCGCGACGACGACCCCGAGGAGGACGAGGCGGAGATCGCGCTGCCGCCGCTCGCCCAGGGCGACGTGACGACCGTCCACGACGTCACGCCCACCCAGCACTTCACCGCGCCGCCGGGCCGATTCACCGAGGCGACCCTGATGCGAGCGCTCGA
>CAZYTQ010000209.1:0-3867 GCA_964650135.1 uncultured Anaerolineaceae bacterium
GACTGGCGCCGCCAGCACCCCGAAGCGGTTGAGCAGCACCGCGATGTCGAAGCGGCCGAAGTGGAAGAGCTTGAGCGTGCCCGGGTCGGCGAGCATCGCCGCGAGGTTCGGCGCCTCGGTGGCGCCGGCCGGGATCTGCACCAGGTGGGCGTCCCCGTCGCCCGAGGAGAGCTGCACCAGGCAGAGCCGGTCGCGCGCGGGATTGAGACCCATGGTCTCGGTGTCGATGGCCACCACCGGGCCGAGATCGAGTCCGGCCGGCAGATCGCCGTGATAGAGAAAGTTGGCCATCGGCGCCTCTCATGCCCGCGCCGGCATCTTTCAGCCCGTGCGGCCGATGTCCAGCGCAAGCTTCAGCCCGACGTGGCGGTCGAGGCCCTCGCGGTCGTCGAGGAGGTCGGCGGAGACAGCGCGGTGAGCAATGCGTCCGCGCTCGAGAATGATCGCCTCGCGGGTCAGGCCGAGGGCGACCAGCGCGTGCTGCTCGACCAGGATCAGGCCCATGCCCCCCATCCCGGTCATTCGGGCGACGGCGGCGGTCAGCTCGTCGACGATGATGGGGGCGAGGCCCTCAAGCGGTTCGTCAAGGAGGAGGAGGGACGGGTTGGTGGCCAGGGTACGGGCGATCGCCAGCATCTGCTGCTCGCCGCCGGAAAGCTGGTTCCCCATGTTGGCCCGGCGCTCGCGCAGGCGCGGGAAGAGGGCATGGATGGCGGCAAGGTCCCAGCGACCGGGACGGGCCGTGACCGTGAGGTTCTCCTCGACGGTGAGCGAGGGGAAGATGTCGCGCTCCTGCGGGACCCAGCCGAGGCCGAGGCACGCGCGGGCGTGCGGCGGCAGACGGGAGATGTCGCGTCCGCGGAAGCGGATGGAGCCGCGGGAGAGGGGGATGAAGCCCATGATCGCGAGCAGGAGCGTCGTCTTTCCGACGCCGTTGCGGCCAAGAAGCGCGAGGCTGCCCTGCTCGGGGAGCGCGAGGGAGATGCCGTCGAGGACGACGGCATCGCCGTAGCCGGCCTTGACATCCTCAAGTTCGAGGAGGGGCTCAGGCATGGGCGGCCTGGCCGAGGTAAACCTCGCGCACGCGGGGGTCGGTCCGGACGGTGGCGGGATCGGCCTCGAGAAGGACGGCGCCGCCGACGAGGACGATGATGCGGGTGGCGAAGCTGAAGACGATGTCCATGTCGTGCTCGATGAAGAGGACGGCGATGTCGGACGGCAGGGCGGCCAGGACGGCGAAGAGCGCCGCGCTCTCGTCCCTGGGGACGCCGGCGGCGGGCTCGTCGAGGAGGAGGACGCGCGGGCGGGTGGCGAGGGCGAGCGCGATCTCCAGGAGACGTTGCTGGCCGTAGGCGAGAGTGCGGGTCGGTCGGGTGGCCGCGTCGGCGAGCTGCAGCCGGGCAAGGATGGCGACGGCCTCGTCGATGGCGGCGGCGTGGGCGGAAAGGGGGCGCCAGAACTGGCCCGCGATGCGCTCGCGCTCGGCGATGGCGAGGGTGACCGCCTCGATGGGCGCGAGGTCGGGGAAGAGCGTATTGATCTGGAAGGTGCGGGCGAGGCCCTGGCGGACGCGCCGGGCGGCGGGGGCGCGGGTGATGTCCTCGGAGCCGAGGAGGATGCGGCCGGCGTCGGGGGGGAGGTGGCCGGTGATGAGGTTGATGAGTGTGGTCTTGCCGGCGCCGTTCGGGCCGATCAGCGCGTGGCGAGCACCGGCGGGGAGGGTGATCGAGACGTCGCGGGTGACCTCGAGGGCGCCGAAGCGGCGGGAGAGGGAGAGGGTGCGGAGCGCGGGCTCGGTCATGGCTGAGCACGCGTGCCAGGATGGGCAAGCGCTTGATATGGCCGGCGGATTTTGCAGAATGGAGTGTTCCGGCCGGGAAGATGGAAGGGGGTGGGACGGTCCGGCGGGCGGGGGGACGATGCGTCATGCAGTCGCCGGCCGAATGGCTCGGCCGTGCGGAAAAGGCAAAGGTTAACGGGCATTAGTACGAGGTACAATGCATGTACCGAGCATGCACCGTGCGTGTACCAAGCAAGCCTCGGGATTGAATCGTTAACGCGGGCCCGCAAGGACCGGGCCGTTCGGTCGGAGGCTATATCAGACTTCATGGCGCCGCCCCGCGAGGCGGGCGAGTCCGCCGATGATGCCCCTGGGCATCATGAGGACGACCACCATCAGCAGGAGGCCGATCCAGAAGTACCAGTATTGCGGGTTCAGGCCGGCGAGCTGGTCGCGGGCGAGCATGAAGATCAACGCCCCGAGGATGGCGCCATAGAGCCGGCCGGTCCCGCCGAGGATCAGCATGACGACGACATCCGCCGAACGCTGGAAGCTCAGCGTGTCGAGCGAGACGGTGTCGGTGGTCTGGGTGAGCAGCGCGCCGGCCGCCCCGGCCATCGCGGCGGAGATGGCGTAGATCGTCCTGAGATGGGCGCGGTGGTCGGAGCCGATGGCCGGCATCCGGCGCACGTTCTCGCGAATGCCGCGCAGCGCCAGGCCGAACGAGGAATGCACCAGCCGGCGGCTGAAGGCAAAGCCGAGAAAGAGCGCCGCCAGCGCGTAACCGTAGGCGGTGTAGCCCCAGAGGTCGAAGCGGAAGGCGCCGAGCACCGGCCAGGTGTCGACCCCCTGCAGGCCGTCGGTGCCGCCGGTGAGCCAGCTCATGGCATTGGCGAGCTCGTAGGTGAGCAGGCCGAGCCCGAGCGTGATCATGATGAGCGCGAGATGCTGCACGCGCACGATCAGGAAGCTGGCGACGAAGCCCACGAGCCCGGCGAAGGCGGCCGCCGCCGCGAGGCCGGTCAGGGGCTCGCCCCAGCCTGCCCGGCTCATCAGCCCCGCGGCATAGGCGCCGAGGCCGAAGAACATGGCGTGGCCGAGGGTGACGATGCCGGCGTAGCCGAGGACGAGGTCGACCGAGAGCGCGAAGAGGGCGGCGATGGCGATCTGGCTCGCCAGCGTGAGGTAGGTGGGGAAGAGGAAGAAGGGCAGCAGCGTTGCCAGCCAGAATGCAACCTCCCAGGCAGACCAGCGGGCCTGCCGGCCGAGCCAGGCCTCGGGGGTGCGCGCCTCGGCCATCAGCGCTTGCCGAACAGACCCTGCGGCCGCACCAGCAGGATGGCGACCAGCAGCAAATAGATGAGGAAGGCGCCGAGCTCGGGCACGAAGTACTTCCCCGCCACGTCGCCGACACCGAGGATGGCGGCGGCAGCGAAGGAGCCGGCGATCGAGCCGAGCCCGCCAACGGCGACCACGATCAGCACGTAGACGAGGTAGTGGAAGCCGAACGAGGGATCGAGGCCGGTGATCTCGATGGCGAGCGCGCCGCCGAGGCCGGCGAGGCCGCTGCCGATGGCGAAGGTCAGGGCGAAGATGCGCTCGACGTCGAGGCCGAGGCCGCGGGCGACGCGCTGGTTGTCCACCGCCGCGCGGACGCGGGCGCCGAATCGGGTGCGCTCCAGCCCGAAGGTAAGCAGCGCGGTGATGGCGAGCGCCATCGCGATCAGGAACATGCGGTAGATGCCGAAGCGCTGGCCGGCGATCTCGATGGAACCGCGCAGGAAGCCAGGCAGCTGGATCGGCTGCTGGCCGGTGCCGAAGAAGAAGGTGGCGGCAGCGGCTGCGACAAAGACGAGGCCGATGGTGAAGAGCACCTGGTTGAGCTCGGCGGACCCGTAGAGCCGGCGGAAGAGGGTGCGCTCGATGACGACGCTGAAAAGGGCCGCCGCGAGGAAGGCGAGCGGCAGCGCGGCGAGAAACGGCAGGCCGCCCTCTCGCATGGCGAAAACGGTGACGTAGCCGCCCAGCATGGCGAAGGCGCCGTGCGCGAGGTTGATGAAGCCCATCAGCCCCAGCGTGACCGACAG
>CAZYTQ010000210.1:0-3832 GCA_964650135.1 uncultured Anaerolineaceae bacterium
TGATCGGCCCGACCACGCATGGTCCCGCTCGCGTCGAACGGCGTGGCGAAGGCCGGTCCGTCGTTGGGCTCCGTCTCGTGGTCGGAGGCGGGTGCGCTGGTCGTGTCGACCCGCAGCACGTACCCGAGGTCCGGATCGGCGTCCCCTCCCACCGTCAGGACGTGGTCACCCGCCGGGAGCCACAGGGATCGGAGGGCCGCGCCACCGGGTCCCGCCTGACACTGGAGCCGTACGTGCGTCCCCGGCGCTTCGGGGTCGGGTGCATGGAGACACAGCTCGAGCCGACCTGCTCGGGGCGCGATGAGCCGGACCTCGAGCAGCCGCGTCGCCATCACCTCGTCGACCGTCAGTGCCCAGGCATCGATGTCGCCCCTCCGTGCCAGCCGCCCCGAGGCGATCGGACGGTCCGGGTCGAGCGGGATCGCCCAGTGCGGGAGGTCGTTGGGCTCCGGATCGCCGGTGACCCCGGGTGGTTCCGGCGCGGCGCGCAGGATGTAGGGCAGCGGCTCCGCCGGGAACCCGCTGACGGTGATGCGGTAGCCATCCTGGTCCGGCGCCAGGTCCCGGAGCGTGGCCCATCCATCCGACACGACCTCGGTCATCGATCGTGCGCCGTCGCTCGATGCCAGACCCAGCTGCGCCTGGACGCCCACGGGCACCTCGAGCGACAGGCTCCAGGGGCTGCCATCGTCCGGGGCACGCCAGCGATAGGCATCCGCGATGGCGGACAGCTCGCCGGTCGACTCGAACGAGCCGCGGACCGGGGCCTCGGCGCCGGAGGTGGGATCCCGCTCCGCGGGCGGTGGCAGCGGGTCGCCCGCGGTCACCGTGACGCGGTAGTCGATCGCGGGATCCTCGACCGCCCCGCTGGGCCCGCTCCGGAACACGCCCAGGAGATAGCGTCCCGGCGCCAGGAGGGCGTTCGTCCGTGGGACCGCCTCCCGATCGTGCTCGGTGCTGCCGATCTCCACCACGGAGCGTGGGTCGACGGTCAACGGCTCGATGCCGAGCGGCGAGGTGACGGCCACGACCCGCAGTCCCGTGACCGCGTCCTCGAGACCGATCAGGTCGAACGTCCAGCGCGTCGTCGCGTCAGCGGACGTGACCTCCCATGCGAACAGGTCCTGGTCACCGAGCGGGAGCGTGCCCGCGATGCAGACCGGACCCCGCGTCGGGGCGGTCCAGCGTGGGTCGTCGTTGGGTTCCGCGTCCGCGATGCACGCGTCCTGGGCACGCACGGCCGGCGCGCTGCTGGCACCGGCCAGAGTGGCGGCGAGCGCGCTCACGATCGCGACCGCCAGCAACCACGTCCAGGGTCGCCGGGACGCGGCACTCCATCGACGTGCGTCCGTCATCCTCGGCCGATGGTACCGGGCGTGTCGAGCGTGGCCCGGGGCGCATCGGCCACCGCGTACCATGCCCGTCCGTGGATGCCGCCATCGCCGAGGTCTGTCGCCGTTCCGCGCGGAAGCACGGCACGCCCCTGTACCTGTATGACCTGCCACGTCTCGAGGCCGATGCTGCCGCGCTGACCAGTGCCTTCCCGGACCCGTGGCTGCGGCTCTACGCGCTCAAGGCGAACCCCCTGCCGAAGCTCACGGGGCGGCTGCCGGGTCTCGGCTTCGGCGCGACCGCGGTCTCCGCTGGTGAGCTCGACCTCGCCCGGCGGGCCGGCTTCCGGAACGCGTCGATCGCGCTCGAGGGCATCGGCAAGACGGACCACGAGCTCTGGCTGGCGGTCGAGGCAGCGGAGACACCGGACCCGCTGCTCTGGGTGAGCCTGGAGTCGGCGGACGAGGCCGCGCAGCTGGCGGCCTTCGCGCGGCTCGCGGGTGTGACCGTGGATGTCCTGGTCCGGCTCAACCCGGGTGTCCAGCCGGAGACCCTCGGCGGTCTCGCGGTGGGCGCCGTGGACTCCAAGTTCGGTGTGCTCGCGGATGAGCTGCCCGCGATCATCGAGGCCGGCGGCGGACCGGACGGCGCATTGCGCTGGCGCGGACTCCACCTCCACGTGGGCTCGCAGCTGGGCGCCGTGGATGCCTGGCGCTCGGCGTTCCGGGTGGGACTTCGGCTGCTGTCGCTCCAGCGGGCGGCGCTGCCGGACTTCGACACCCTCGATATCGGCTCGGGGTTCCCGGTGACGTACGGCGTGGATGGCTCCGTGCCGGAGCCGAGGCGGTTCGCGGAGGCGGCCGCGGACGAGGTGGCGGCACTCCCTACCGACGCACGACCGGCACGACTCGCGGTCGAGCCGGGTCGCGCCATCGTGGCCGCGTGCGGCTGGTTGGTCGGCCGGGTGCTCCACGTCCGGGAGCGTGCCGGTCCCGACGGCCCGTCGCGGCTCATCGTCGTGGACACGGGCATGACGGAGCTCATCCGGCCGGCGCTCTACGGCGCGGAGCACCCCATCGTGGCGCTGACGTCACATGGCCGCCCGGTCCCGGCGGACGGTCCCGTGTCACTCGCCCGGATCGACGGCCCGATCTGCGAGTCGACCGACCGACTGGGCATGGCCGACCTGCCGTCCCTCGTGCGGGACGACCTGGTCGCCATCGGCGTGGCGGGCGCCTATGGCTCGGCGATGTCGATGACCTACAACGGCCGACCACGGCCGGCCGAGGTGGGCTGGGACGGCCGGCGACTGTCCGTCCTCCGACGCCGCGGCACGGAGGCGAGCCTCGCGTGATCCGGGATAGGCGCACCATCGCGCATCCGTGTCGTGCTGGCATCTCGCATCATGATGCAGACGAGGCGGACCACCGTCACTGCCACCGAGGAGAGCCTGCGGACCCTGGAGGCTGAAGCGGGGCGTCGGGGGATCTCCCTCGGCATGGTGCTGCGGGAGGCCGTCGAGGAGAAGGCAGCGGCCGTCCGGACGCGTCGTCGACCACGGGTCGGGGTGGCTCGGTCCACGGACGGTCTGGCAGCTCGTGACATCGCGAGCGACCCGGTGGCTCGGTCGCCACGCTGAGTGGCACTCATCCTGGACACCGGGCCGCTGCTCGCGGCACTGGACGCCGCGGATCCGGACCACGGTCAGTGTGCCGACCTGATCACGACGGCGAACGAGGATCTCGTCGTCCCGGCGCTCGTCCTCGCGGAGCTCGACCACTGGTGCGGGGAACGACTTCCCGCGCATGCGTGGCTCGACTTCCTGGACGACCTGCTGGCGGGCGTCTATCGGGTCGAGTCACCGACGCACGAGGACCTCGGCCGCGCGCATGTGCTCCAGGACCGGTACCGGGACCTCCGTCTGGGGATCGTCGATGCCAGTGTCATCGCACTCGCCGAGCGGCTCGATGAACCCAAGGTCGTGACGCTCGACCATCGACACTTCGCGACGGTACGGCCGACGCACGTCCCGTCCCTGGTGCTCCTGCCGTGACCCGACGGAGGGTGCGCCGCCGCCATCGCCGGACGGCACGCACCACGATGACGCTGTCCCACCTGACGTCGTCGATCCCGTGGCACGGCCCACCCTCGGGGCTGGCTACTCCCCGGCGGCGCGCCAGGCGTCCCGGATGCGCATCCGGGACGCGGACTGGAGCACGGCCCCGGCATGGATCCGGGCGCCGGTCGTGAACAGCACCCAGATCCCGGCGAGCGTGACCGCCATGGACAGCACGATCTCGATGGGTCCGATGGCGTGGAACGCCGCCCGCAGCGGCACCACGAACGGCGCGGACACCGGGAAGATGCAGCGCATCGCGGTCGTCTTGCCCGCCCCGTCGGGTCCCAGGGATCCCAGGATGCGGCCGGGCGCGGGCCGTGAACGTGGCGCCATCGAGCGCCACGACCGGATCGTAGCGCTTGGCGAGGTCGATGAGCTCGA
>CAZYTQ010000211.1:0-3818 GCA_964650135.1 uncultured Anaerolineaceae bacterium
TGTACCGTCATGTCCATACTTGAGGGATTGGCGTTGAACGACTCGAAGGAGCGGGAGGGCGGCGCCCGGCCGATGAACTTCATCCTGTACCAACCGACGCCGGCGGACCGTCTTGCGCATCGGCTGGGCGAATCCGACTACAGCTACTACTTCGTCATGCAGGGGTTTCGCCGGGTCCTGGAGCATATCGGCGCGGTTCATGTCGTCGAGGATCCGGAGCGCGAGGTGGATCCCCTCTACGACGCGTTGTCGGTTCAGGGCGAACGCGTCCTCTTCATCTGTTTCGCTCCGCCGCACCGGTGCCCCGTGAGTCTGCGTTGCCCCACGACGTCCGTCCTGGCGTGGGAATTCGAGTCGATCCCGGATGAGCAGTGGGGGGACGACCCTCGTACGGACTGGCGCTACGTCTTTCGCAAGCACGGCCGCGCCATCGCGCTGTCCGAACTGGCGGCGAAGCTGGTGAGAGAGGCGATGGGCAAGGACTTTCCCGTGGTCGCCATTCCCGTTCCCGTGTGGGACCGGTTCGCGGCGCTCCAGGAGGTGGGCGATGCCGGCCCCGTCCGTGGCTGCGCCGAGCTGGAAATCCAGGGGATCGTGCTGGACGGCCTCGAACTCTGCGAGGCGGACGTGGCCATGCCCAACCTGCCCGCGAAGTTGTGGCCCGGCGACCCGATCCGGTTGGAATTCAGGTCCGGCGTCCGCGGCCGAGCGCTGCTCGACGGTTTCTACGAAAGTGAGAACTGGGGCACCTGGACCCGCACGGCGGAACCTTCGATCACGCTTCCCTGCGCCGTGACAGGGCGCGTCCACGTTCGTCTCGAGGCATGCGCGTTCGGCGCCAACATCGGCCGGCCCCTGAGGATGGCCATGGGCGAGAGCGAGACGACGGTCCTGCTAGGCCAGAGCAGGGAGTCGCTGGAACTGGAGCTCCATCCGCGCTCACCCGAGAACGTGATTCGATTCTCCAACCTCGATCTGACCCCGATTCGGGGTTATCGGGACCCGAGAAGTATGGGAATCGGGTTCACGTCCATCCAGATCAGGCGCGCGGACGACGAAGTCCCGGCGCCCGTCCATACGCGACCTGAAACGACGCGCCCTGTCTCGAAGCTTCATCTCGAAGGCGTGATCTATACGTCGGTCCTGAATCCCCTCGATGGAAGAAAGAACTGGGAGGACATCCTGTCGGCGTTCGTCTGGGCGTTCCACGACGTTCCGGACGCAGTACTGGTTCTCAAGATGACGCATCATGACATCTTCGCGTACCTCAATGATCTGCGCGGGAGGCTCCGGCAGCTCACGCCCTTTCAGTGTCGAATCGTCATCATCCACGCCCATCTCGACGAGGCCGCCTACGCCGCGCTGGTGTCCGCGACGACGTACTACGCCAATGCGTCCAGGAGCGAGGGACTGTGCATCCCGCTGATGGAGTTCATGTCCCGCGGAAGGCCGGGCATCGCGCCCAGGAACACGGCCATGCTCGACTACCTGACGGAAGAAAACGGCTTTCCGGTCCGGTGCTGGCGGATTCATAACGCCTGGCCCCACGATCCCCGCCATCTCTATCGGTCCGCCTGGTATCGCATCGATTGGGAATCGTTGCTGGAGGCGTATCGCGAGAGCTATGAGGTGGCCACCAAGGCGCCCGAAGCGTATCGGGCCATGGGACGGAAAGCGCTGGATGCGATGGAGCGCTATTCGTCGGACGTCGTGGTCGAGGGGAAGCTCGCGGCGTTCGTTGAGCAAGCGACGGCCGCTCGATGACGGCGCCGGGAGATCGGGACGATGATACCCCGCGGAAGCGACTCTTCGCGCGGTTGGAGGAGCGGTCGCCCGACCAGGTCATCCTCGTTTACTCGGGCGCCGGTTCCGCCGAGATCGAGCGGCGCCTGGGGTCATCCGAATACAGCTACCACTTCGTGCTGAACGAGTTTCTACCGGCGCTGGAGGAATTGGGCGAGGTGATTCGCGTGGATGACCCGGAGGGGGAGGTGGATGAACTTCACGCAATCTGCATCGCGCGAGGCATCTCCTGCGTGTTTCTCTCCTTCACGCCGCCGCACAAGACTCCGCTCGGCCTCGCCTGTCCCACGATTCCGGTGTTCGCCTGGGAGTTCGCGGATATTCCCGACGAGGTGACCGCCGGCGGGGCGGAATCCGACTGGACCCGGCCGCTCGGTCGCCTGGGTTGGGCGATCACTCACTCCCGTTCCTCGGCCGACGCGGTGCAGCGCGCGATGCGCGCCGACTTTCCCGTGGAGTGCATTCCCGCCCCGCTCTGGGACAGGTTCGACCGGCTTCGTTCGGAGAAGGGAAAGCACGACGCTGACGGACCCGGTACTCTCCCCATCCGCGGCCCGGTGCTGGACAGCCGTACGCTCGATCTCTCCGTCTTCGCTCCAGGTCCGATGGGCGAACTATCGGAGCATCCGCCATTCCCCGCGGCCGCCCCATACGCGGAAGTCCGACTCGACGACGTCGTCTACACATGCGTCTACAACCCGTTCGACGACAGGAAGAACTGGTTCGACGTGATTGGCGTATTCTGCCAGGCGATGCGAGACGCGGAGGACGCGACCCTGATCCTGAAGCTGGTGCACAGTGACCCCTGGGAAGGGTGTCAGTACGCGCTGGGAGAGCTTTACAAGAGTTCCCCGTTTCGTTGCCGGGTTCTGATCCAGTACGGGTTCCTTGCGCCCGTAGAGTACGAACAACTGATCCGGGTGACGGACTACGCTGTCAACGCCTCCCGCGGGGAGGGGCAATGTCTTCCGCTCATGGAGTTCATGTCCGCCGGGAGACCCGCGGTCGCGCCCACGCATACGGCGCTGGCGGACTACGTCGACGAGTCCAACGCGTTCCTGGTGGAATCCTCGATCGAGCCATCGGTCTGGCCGCACGATCCGCGACAGGTCTTCCGGACACTTCGCCATCGGATCAATCCGGAGACGCTGGCGCGGGCCTTCAATGAGAGCTATCGGGTGGCGAAGCTGCGACCGGAGCGCTATCGAGACATGGCGAACGCGGCGATCGAAAAGCTTGGCGCGCATTGCTCACTGACCATCGCCACCGGGCGGTTGAGGCGGCTGCTCGCGCTCCGGCGGAGTCAGGCGAATTCGTACGGGAACGCGAGTGCGTCCGGGGCTCGGCGCGCGCGTCTGGCTGAGCGCGCCGCCGATCTCACCGAACGCGTCCGGCCGAGGGGGCGAGCGGTAGTTGCGGACGCGCCGGTGAGTCAGGTCGAAGTGAGCCTGGAACCGCGGTATTGCGGGCTCGAGGACGCCTTCCAGAGTGGCTGGTTCCAGAGGGGATCGGGCGAGTTGTTCGCGGGGTTCAAGGTCACGGCCGAGGACCGGGTCCTGGAAGTCGGGTGCGGCGAAGGAGGCGCGGCGGGCTTCTGCGCGCGACAGGGCGCCGGGGTCATCTTCCTGGACCTTCTGCGAGAGAAGGTCGAAGGCGCGATGCACCTCTTCCCCGAACTCGCGGGCGAGCGGCACCTGCCTCTCGTCTGTGACGCGAACGCGCTGTCCCTGCCCGACTCGGTCGCCACGAAGGTCGTATCGATCGACGTGCTGGAGCACCTGGACGACCCGGCGTCGGCGATGCGCGAAATGGTTCGCGTCGGAAAGCCGGGGGCGCAGTACCTGATCAGCGTCCCCGACCCGACGGGCGAGCGCGTTCAGAAGGCGATCGCGCCCCCGGGGCACTTCCAAAAGCCCAACCACATACACATCTTCGGAAGGGATGACCTCCGCGCGCTGGTGCTGGACGCTGGTCTCTCCATCGAGCAGCACAGCTTCACGGGCTTCTACTGGGCG
>CAZYTQ010000212.1:0-3736 GCA_964650135.1 uncultured Anaerolineaceae bacterium
TCCCGCGCAGCGGCGACGCGTGAACCACGTCAGGTCCGGAAGGAAGCAGCGTTAAGCGCTGCTCGCCGGGTGCCGCGGATCGGCCTGGTCCGAGCCGTTCGATCCGGATGGGCCCACGGGCGTCTCGGTCGACAGAGGGTGCACGGCGATCCCTCCTCTCCACCGTCGGGTGGCATCCCGCGGTCGGGTGGTCCGGCAGGGAAGGCGGCTATCCTGCACAGGATGCCCAGCGTGCCCGAACCCTCGACCCAGACCCTGCCAGCGGGTGGCGTCCACCAGGCGATCTATCGCCGCTTCCGCGCGCAGACCTTCTCCCAGATGGTCGGCCAGCGAGCGGTCGTGGAGACGTTGCGCAACGCGGTCCGGATGGGGCGGCTGGGTCACGGCCTGCTGTTCGTGGGACCCCGTGGCACCGGCAAGACCTCCACGGCTCGCATCCTCGCCAAGGCGGTCAACTGCACCGACCTCCAGGACGGCGAGCCGTGCGACGCGTGCCCGTCGTGCGTGGCCATCCGGGAGGGCCGCGCGCTCGATGTCATCGAGCTGGACGCGGCGTCCAACAACCGCGTCGATGACATGCGCGAGCTGGTGCCGCGTGTGTACACCGCGGCGTCGGACCTGCGCCGCAAGGTGTTCATCATCGACGAGGTCCAGCGCATCAAGGATGGCTGGGACGTGCTGCTCAAGACGCTCGAGGAGCCACCCGACGGGGTGCTGTTCGTGTTCTGCACCACCGACCCCAGCCAGATCCGACCGGCCGTCGTGTCGCGTCTCCAGCGCTTCACCTTCCGGCCGCTGGCACCCGACGAGATCGAGGGCAAGCTCACGCGCATCCTCGTCGCCGAGGGGCGGATCGCCACACCCGACGCCCTCACGCTCATCGCCCGGCTCGCGGGGGGCGGCATGCGCGACGCGGAATCGCTGCTCGACCAGGTGCTCGCGATGGCCGACGAGACCATCGACGCCCGACTCGTGGAGGACCTCCTTGGCCTGGCCCAGGAGGGCGCGGTCGATGGCTACATCGATGCGCTCGCCACGGGTGACGTCCTGTCGGGCATCCGCATCCTCGACGACCTCGATGGCGAGGGTCGGGACCTGGTGGCGTTCGCCGACCAGGTCGTGACACGTCTCCGGGAGCGGCTGCTGGCGGCCATGACCGAGCCGGGCGGTGCCTCCATCGTCGTCCTCGCGGCGGCGGCCCGCCGACTGACGGGCATCGATGCCAGTCGCAGCGGCCTGGGTGGCTATCGCTGGCAGCTGGAGCTGGCGCTCCTGGGCGCTGCCGCAGCCGCTGCCCCAGCGACCCCGGTCGCACGCGCGGCCGCGCCGGCACTCCCGGGGCCGGTCGCCACCGCGTCCTCGGTCGCCGTGCCCACCCCCGAGCGACCACCGATGGCACGACGATCCGAGCCGGAGCGTCCGACATCCCCGCCCGACCGTCCTGCGTCCCCGGTGCCCGAGCGAGCGGCCGCACCCGCGCCCGATCGGCCCACCGCCGGAGCAGCCGGCGCGGCATCGATGCCCACCACTGGGTCAGCGACCGCGGCATCGATACCCGCCGCGAAGTCCGGCCCACCAGGGCCCGATGGTGACGTGCTCGCCGACCTCCGGGCTCGCTGGCCCGAGGTCGTCGCGGCGATCGGCCGCAACCCCGCGAACCGGCCGCTGGTGGCGAGCTGCCGACCCGTCGAGGTACGCGACGGCGTCGTCATCCTGGGGTTCCCGGAGGACCAGCCGTTCCTGCGCGAGAAGGCGGAGCAGCGGCGGCAACAGTTCGAGGACGGGCTCCGGCAGGTGCTGGGGCGTCCGGTCGGGGTACGCTGCGTGGGCACCAACATCGAGCTCGGCGATCCGGCCGGCGTATCCGACGACGATGTCGACATGGTGGCCCACGCCATCCAGGTGTTCGGGGGCGATCTCGCCCGCATCGAGGAGATCGGCTAGGCGATCATGCCGGCCACCCAGCAGGAGGATCCATGGGCCTCGGCAATCTCGCGAAGATGGCGCAGCAGATGCAGGCCGACATGGCCCGCGTGGACAGGGAGCTCCAGGAGCTCCATGTGGAAGGCTCGGCCGGCGGCGGTGCGGTCACCGCGGTGGTGACCGGCAAGCAGGAGCTGCTCTCGGTGACCATCGACCCCGGTGTCGTGGACCCGGACGACGTCGAGATGCTCCAGGACCTGGTGCTCGCTGCCGTCCGCGAGGCGCTCGAGCAGGCCAGGACCGTGGCCGAGCAGAAGGTCGGGCGGGTCACCGGGGGCCTGCGCATCCCGGGCATGTGATGGCGCTGCATGGTCCATCCATCGACACCGCCGCGGAGCACACGCCTCGTCCGTGACCGCCATCGTCGAACCTGTCGCGCGCCTCATCGAGGCACTGTCCCGGCTGCCTGGCATCGGCCCCAAGACCGCCCAGCGGCTGACCTATCACCTGCTGCGCGCCCCCGAGGCGGAGGCCCGCCAGCTGGCTGCGGCGCTCGTGGCGGTGCGCGACGAGGTCGTGTTCTGCGACGTGTGCTTCAACATCAGCACCGGGC
Organism: uncultured Anaerolineaceae bacterium; assembly: GCA_964650135.1. GTDB lineage: Bacteria > Chloroflexota > Limnocylindria > Limnocylindrales > CSP1-4 > JAFMJV01. The sequence goes on from CAZYTQ010000212.1 coordinate 2,537, forward strand.
CGGAGTGCCCCATCTGCCTCGACCCGGCCCGTGACGTGTCGCGGCTGTGCGTGGTGGAGGAACCGCTCGACGTGCTGGCGCTCGAGCGCTCGGGTGCCTTCCGGGGCCGCTACCACGTGCTCCATGGAGCGATCTCACCGATGGACGGCGTCGGGCCCGAGCGGCTGCGCATCCGGGAGCTGCTGGTCCGTGTGACCGAGCAGGAGCGCCTGGGCAGCCCGTACGCGGAGGTGGTGCTCGCCACCAACCCCACGCTGGAGGGGGAGGCCACCGCGATGTACCTCGCGGAGCGGCTCACGGGCCACGTGGGCAGCGTCACGCGGATCGCACGTGGCATCCCGGTCGGTGGCGACCTCGAGTACGCCGATGAGGTGACCCTGGTGCGCGCGCTCCAGGGCCGCCGTGAGCTGGAGGTCGCACGCGAGCGATGAGCTACCTCGTCAACGAGGCGCTGCTGCGCCTGGTCAAGCCGGTCATCGCCCTGGTCCTCGCGATGGCTCTGTACTGGATCCTTACCGGACCGGTCGGAGAGGCCGGCTCGGCGGTCCTGTTCCTGGCCTGCTGGATCTCGTCCGCGGCCTTCATCCTGCTCGTCGAGACCGGCATCATCTGAGCGGGCTCGGACCGCGGGGCGGGCCGTTTGACAGCCTTCCGTGGGGGCGCTAGTGTTCCACCTCGTTGCGCCGGACCCCGCGGTCCGGCCACCGGCGCCTCGGGTCCCACATCGACCCGCAGGGCGCGGACACGGCCCCGGTCGTTGACAGCAGCGTCGCCTCGTGCGACAATGTGTCGCTCGCCCGTGGCACGCCTGCCCCGGTCGAAGGCTGCACCTTAACAAGTGAAGAGTGGCAGACGATCCTAAGTAACTACGAGCGGGGCCAAACACCCGAGATCGAAGGCCTGGCCGCAAGGCTGGACCTTTTCCATTCGGAGAGTTTGATCCTGGCTCAGGATAAACGCTGGCGGCGTGCATGAGACATGCAAGTCGAACGGACGGTACGGGCTTGCTCGAACCGTTAGTGGCGGACGGCTGAGTAACGCGTAGGTGACCTGCCCCGAAGTGGGGAACAACCGCCCGAAAGGGTGGCTAATACCGCATGTGGTCGCACGTTCATTCGTGCGAGTAAAGCCGCAAGGCGCTTCGGGAGGGGCCTGCGTCCGATTAGCTAGTTGGTGGGGTAACGGCTCACCAAGGCGACG
>CAZYTQ010000213.1:0-3706 GCA_964650135.1 uncultured Anaerolineaceae bacterium
CCGCGCTGGAGGCGCTCATGGCGGCCGGTGTCGTGGTGCGCGGCGAGTTCCGGCCGGGTGGCGTGGAGCGGGAGTGGTGCGATCCCGAGGTCCTCCGGATGCTACGTCGTCGCTCGCTGGCCCGGTTGCGGCGGGAGATCGAGCCGGTCGAGCCGCAGGTGCTGGGTCGCTTCCTGCCCGCCTGGCAGGGGGTCGGCTCCACGGCACCGGGCACCGACCGGCTGCTGGAGGTCATCGGCCAGCTGGAAGGGTCGCCACTCGTGGCGAGCGTCCTGGAGCGGGACATCCTGCCGGCACGCGTCCGGGCCTATCAGCCACGGCTCATGGACGAGCTGCTCGCGTCGGGGGAGGTCGTCTGGGTCGGTGCGGGCGCGCTGGCCCGGGATGACGGGCGAGTGTGCCTCTGGCGGGCAGACCGGGTGGCACTGGCCGCGGTCGGGTCTGGTGACACCGCTGTCCCCGGGTCGTCGACGGACGGGGACGCCTGGGTGCGAGAGACGCTCCTCGGCCAGCTCCGGGCGCGCGGAGCGTCGTTCTATCGGGAGCTCCTCGCCGCGGTGCTTCGGGCCGCCGGCGAGCGTGGCGCACGTGCGCCCTCCCAGCGCGAGCTCCTCGACACGCTCTGGGACCTCGTGTGGTCGGGTGTCGTGACCAACGACACGTTCCTGCCGCTGCGCGCCCTGCGCTGGCCACGCGCCGGCCGCGACCGCTCGGCGGCGGCACGACCGCGCATGGGCGCCACTGGGCGGGTGGGTCCGCCGGAGGGTGCCGGGAGGTGGTCCTTGGTCGAGGAGGCCGTGACGACGGCCGTGGCCCTGGCGGGCGGTGTGCCACCGTCCGAGACGGAGCGGCGACATGCCCGGACGCTCACGCTCCTCGAGCGCCATGGGGTGCTCACCCGGGATGCCGTGGCGGCCGAGGATGTGCCCGGTGGCTTCGCCGCGGTCTATCCCATCCTGCGCGAGCTGGAGGACCGGGGCCGTGTCCGCCGTGGGTATTTCGTGGAGGGGCTGGGTGGCGCGCAGTTCGCGCTCCCGGCCGCGCTCGATCGACTGCGCGCGGCACGTCCGGCTCCCGGTGACGACGATCACGGCCCGGGTGGCGCGCTCGTGCTCGCGGCGACCGATCCCGCCAACCCCTATGGCGCGGCGCTGCCGTGGCCCCAGGCGGGGGAGGGGACAGCGACGTATCCGCGTACGGCCGGCGCGGTCGTCGTGCTCGTGGATGGGGCGCCCGTGGTCTACGTGGAACGGAGTGGTCGCGCCATGCGGACGTTCCCTCGCTTCGGCGATGGTGATGTGGCGTCGATCGCGCTCCGCGCGCTCGCCCGTCCAGGGCCGGATGGTGGGCATCGGCGGGTCCGGATCGAGCGCATCGACGGCGAGCCGGCCCTGGTCTCGCCGCACCATCCGCTCCTGCTGGAGGCCGGCTTCCAGCGGTCGTATCGCGGGCTGGTGCCGGCGACCGCCTCGCGGGCCTGACGGGTCGGACACCGTTGGGGTCAGGTGTATGCTCGGTGCTCGAAGTGGCGACTTGCGGAGGTGTGAAGTGGCGACAGAGGTGGGCATCAAGGAGCTTCGTGATGGCCTGAGCCGGTATATCGAGGAGGTCCGCGAGACAGGCCAGCAGGTCATCGTCACCGACCGAGGGAAGCCGGTCGTGAAGCTCGTGCCCCTCGAGTCATGGGACGAGCGCCATGCGCGCATGGTCGCGTCGGGTGCGATCACACCAGCGTCGAAGCCGCCGCTGCGTCCGGTCCCGCGGCCGACCATCAAGCTGACCCCCGGGCCGACCGCTGCCGAGATCGTGGTCCAGATGCGCGAGCGGAAGTGAGGTGCTATCTCGACACGTCCGCGATCATCAAGTGGTTCGTGGATGAGGTGGGCTCGTCCGAAAGCGTCGGCGCCCTGGAGACTGCGGACGCGTCGTGGACCTGCCGGATCACCTACCCGGAGACGCGAGCGGCCATGGCGGCTCTCCGACGAGGCGGACGCGTCGATGACGCACGAGCCGCGGCGATCCGCACATCGCTCGACGAGATCCGCTGGCCCCGGCTTTCGGTGGTCGAGGTCACCGATGAGCTGGCTCGGCAGGCCGGCGACCTCGCGGAGCGCCATGCCATGCGCGGTTTCGATGCGATCCATCTGGCGGCAGCGCTCGCCATCGGCGGGGACGACCTGGTCGTCGTGACCTGGGACCAGCGACTCTGGGACGCGGCACGCAGCGAGGGCATCCGCGTGCTGCCTCTCGAAGGACGCGGCGTCTGACGTGCCGCGCGCGGCTCTGGCACAGTGACACCCGTGAACAGGACATCCGCGCGCCTCGCTGCCATCGCTCCCTCCGCGACGCTCGCCGTCGACGCCAAGGCCAAGGCCCTCCAGGCTGCGGGTGAGGCGGTCATCGGCTTCGGCGCCGGAGAGCCTGACTTCCCCACGCCCGACTGGATCGTCGAGGTCGCGGTCGAGGCCTGTCGTGATCCCCGCAACCACAAGTACACCCCGGCGACCGGACTGCCCGAGCTGCGCGCGGCGATCGCGGCCAAGACGCTGCGGGACTCGAAGGTCCCGGTCGACGCGTCCCAGGTGCTGGTCACGAACGGCGGCAAGCACGCCGTGTTCACCGCGTTCGCGGCACTCCTGGACCCCGGTGACGAGGTGCTCCTGCCAGCGCCGTACTGGACGACGTACCCGGAGGCGGTCGCGCTCGCGGGCGGGGTGTCCGTGGTCATCGACTGTCCTGACACCGCCGGGTTCAAGGTCACCATCGAGCAGCTCGACGCGGCGAAGACCGAACGCACGAAGGTGCTCCTGTTCGTCAGCCCATCGAACCCGACGGGTGCCGTGTACACGCCTGACGAGGTTCGCGTCATCGGGGAGTGGGCGCTCGCGAACGGGGTGTGGGTCGTCACCGACGAGATCTACGAGCATCTCGTGTATGGCGATGCCGTCTTCACCTCGATCGCGGCGCAGGTCCCCCCGCTCGTCGACCAGACCGTGATCATCAACGGTGTCGCCAAGACGTATGCCATGACCGGCTGGCGGATCGGCTGGATGATCGGGCCCAGGGACATCATGCAGGCGGCGGCGAACTTCCAGAGCCACGCCACCTCGAACATCTCGAACGTGTCCCAGCGCGCCGCCCAGGCGGCGGTGTCCGGTGGTCTCGAGGATGTCGCCCGGATGCGCGAGGCCTACGCCCGACGCGGGGCCCTGATGCATCGACTGCTGACGGCCATCCCGGGGATCGCGTGCCTGGAGCCGCAGGGTGCGTTCTATTGCTTCCCGAACGTGACAGGGTTGCTCGGCCGGTCCGCCGGCGGGGTGACCCCGACGACCTCGCTGGAGCTCGCTGACGTGGTGCTGGACCAGGCGAAGGTCGCCATCGTGCCCGGCGAGGCGTTCGGTGCACCGGGCTACGCGCGGTTCAGCTTCGCCACGAGCGATGCCGCCATCGAGGAGGGGATCGGCCGGCTCGCACGGTGGGCCGCCGGCTGAGCCGGTGAGGCGCGGCGACGCGCTGCCGTCCGACCATGCGGCGAAGCCCGCCCCACAGTGCGACTTCCATGCCGATCGATCCGACTGGTGGGGCACGAGACGGACCGCTTGGGCGGCTTCCATGACACCTGCCCGACTGGTGGGCCGATCGGCGACCCGTCCGAGCGTGGGGCGACGCTCCGAGCTCGTGGTGACGCGGCACATGGCTGACC
>CAZYTQ010000214.1:0-1285 GCA_964650135.1 uncultured Anaerolineaceae bacterium
TCGCTGCCGGCGCCAGCCACCTCGGCGTTGTAGAGCATGAAGTTCAGCAGGAAGATCTTGTTGGCGTAGGCGCGACCCAGGTAGAATCCGGGGCGGATCATGCGGATCTCGTCGCGGATGCGCAGGCCGTTGCGGCCGACCAGCGCGTCGGGGCGTTCCTGGTAGCCGGCGATGTCGTCGTTGTAGGCATAGTCGATGATGATCGACTCCCGGCGCCCGTCCAGGAGGCTCTGCCCGCAGTGGAGCTTGGCCGGGAAGGCCAGCCAGACCTCGGTCGCGGGCAGGATGTGCTTCAGCCATCCCTCGCGGGGGACGGAGGTCTTTTGCAGGGCGTCCGGGTCGTCGATGAGTCCTTCGAGGGCGTGGAAATCGTCGATGAGGTTCCTGAGCTCGCGCTTGTCGCGGTAGAACATCTTGCCCTTCCACAGCGCCCGGCCGGCGGCTTCCGCCGCCTCGATCTTTTCGGCCGCCACGCGGCCCTCCAGGCCGCCGAGGACCTCCTCGAGCCTGGGCCGCAGCGTCTCGCCGCGCGAGAAGAAGAGATCGCCGAGGTACGGGCCGTCCGGGATCGGCCCGGCGGTGAGGCGGGCATAGAGCTGGTCCACCTCCTCCTGGTTCAGGGCGAGGACATTGGCCTGGGTGAGGCCGGCGAGGTCCTGCCGGCTGAGGGGGAAGTCATGCTCGACCTTCGCCAGGTCCACCCGGAAGATCTTGGTGGGATTGTCGGGGTCGCTGAGCGCGGTGTCGGAGAGCGGGGCGAAGGGGATGTCCGGGCGTACCGGCTCCACCCGTTCGTTCGAGACCGCGAGCAATGAACCGAAGCCGAGCAGCCGGATGCCCCAGAGCGCGGCGTAGCCGAGCGCGAGCACCACGACGATGCCGACGAGCAGGCCGAGCAGGCGTCCGGTCACGGGCCCGGCCTCCGCGTCACAGGGTTGCCACGAAGGCGATGAGCGCCTGCTTGTCGCGCTCGCTCAGGCCCTCCCCGAAGCGGTGGCCTGCGTTCTCCTGGTGTTCGAGCAGGTTGGAATAGTAGCGCTGCACGAAGTCGTTGCCGACCTGCAAGGTCAGGTCCTGCACCCGACCGACCACGGCCTCCTCGCGGTTCAGCACCAGCTCGATGCCGCTGATCGTCGCCGTCCCGATCAGCTGCGAACGGATGGCGAGGAGCCCCTGGCGCAGGTCCTCGCGCTGGGCTTCGGTCAGGAGCGTGGCATACTTGGCGTCGAACTTGTCCGGGTCGCGGGCGACGAGCACGAGATCCTGGATCATGTCCTTGTAGCGC
>CAZYTQ010000214.1:1295-3694 GCA_964650135.1 uncultured Anaerolineaceae bacterium
GGAGGGAGACCGTCGGGGCGATGTCGACGACGATGTCGCGGTCGAGCACGAACATTTTCGGGACCCGGCTCTCGGGGTCGAGAAGCTCCTGCATCGACGCCTTGTAGAGCGTGTAGCGGCCCTCGACGCTCGGGTCGAAGGCGCGGCAGTCGGGCGGGTCAGCGAGCGGCTTGCCCTGCGCGTCCACGTAGGGGGAGGCGTAGAAGTCGACCTCGCTCCGCGACGGCTTGCCGCAGATTTCGGGTCCCACGGCGTTGTTGTGCATGAAGGGCGCATGCGCCCAGGCGCTGAGCAGGGAGATGTTGCGGTAGAAGCCGCGGCCGCCGCCCTTGAGCACTTCGGCCCGGAGCGGGTCGGCCGGGCGCGACTGCTCGGTGAGCGAGGCGTACTCGGCCCACACCCGGCCGGCCATGTGGTTGGAATGCAGCGACCGCCCTGGATAGGTGCCGATCTCCGAGGCTGGCCGGACCTCGTCGTTGCCGAGCCAGTCGAGCCGAAGGGTCGGGTCGGCGGGATCGGTCGCCGTCAGGCCGGCCGCCGTCGGCGTCCCGGGCTGGCTGGAGTGGCAGCGCGCACAGGTTTCGAGGAAGACCTGGCGGCCGTGCTCGACGGCGCCTGGGTAGAATTCCGCGTCGAGCTGCGCCTCGAGGTCGCGCGGCGTGGCGAGGCCGCGGGCCCGCCAGAGATCGGTCGGGCGCGCGGAAAGGAAGAAGTGGCGGATGTCGTCGAGCCGGTCCTCGATGGCCCGGAACGACGCGCAGTCGCGGCGGCACTGCCCGACGTCGAAGGGCGTCTGGCCGTAGTTGCGCTGCTCCGGGTCGGCGGCGCGCAGGTCGGTCAGGTGGTTGATCCAGCACTGCTCGGCGCAGGAGCCGATGTTGAAGTAGACCCGCTGGATCGCCTCGTTGTAGCCGATCGAGTCCTCGCCGCCCTTGAGGATCGCGGGCACCATCTCGGTCCGGGCGCTGCGCTCCCAGCACTTGCCCTCCCGCCCCGGCTCGCACCAGCAGGCCTGCGGGTCGGCGCCCTGCGGGCAGGCGGCCGCCTGGCGCCACTTCAGCACATCGTTCTCGTGCAGCGGCCGGCGGGCGAAGTTGATGATGGCGTTCATCGTGCCCGGGTTTGAGACGAAGTCCATCGGCAGCGCCGAGGTGTCGACGATGCCGGGGCGGGAGCGGGCGATCAGCTGCCACTCGAGCCTGTGGGGCGAGAGGCCGCTGCCGAGAAGCTCGGAGATGCGGCTGTACTGGTTGCCCACCAGGGCGTCGATGTTCTCCCAGGCGGGGTGCTTGGGGTCCGCCGGGGAATCGAGCGGATCGTAGGCAATGTGGCAGGCGCCACAGGCCATGCCGATGCGGAACGGCGGCTCCACCGAGCCGTCCCAAAGCCGGTTGAGGCGGCTGTCGGGGCTGGACGGGTCGCCGGACAGGTAGGCGGCGTAGCCCTGCCAGCCGCCGATCCCCTCCCATGCCGCCGGGTCGAAGCGCGGGTTGGGGAACTTGCGCAGGCCGAGGGCACCGGTCGAGGTGCCGAAGCGGAGGTCGCAGCTGCTCTGCCGCTGGTCGAGGGCGCCGTGCGGCGTCGTGGTGTCGAAGGGCGCATCGGCGAAATCGCATGCCGGGTCGCGGTAGCCCTCGCGACCGACGAAGGACAGGAGCGCGTCGTCTCCGGGGCACCAGGGAAAGCCGTAGGTCTGGGAGCCCGAGCGCGCCGGGCAATCCGGATCGCCGGGCAGGCAGCAATCGGGGTCGGGGATCGCGCCCCAGGCCTCGAAGAGGTCGTCGCGGTATTCCGCGCCGAGGATGGCGTACCAGTCGATCGCCCCGCCGAGGCGCTGGGGGTAGGTGTAGGTGAAGAAGCGGTCGTTGAAGGCGGTGGCGAACATCCAGATCTCGCGCCCTGCACGCTCGGAAGGCGTCAGCTCCGGTTCAGTGGCCGCAAAGCCCGGGCTGAGGACGCTCTGCGCCCGCGCGCCCGGCACCGGCAGGACGACGAGAAAGGCGAGAAAGAGGGCGGCAGGCAGGGCGGCGAAGCGCATCTAACCCCCTTGGCGGACGCAAGGTCCGAAGCTCTGGCGAAACCGCAGTCGGAATAAAAGCCCAAGTTCAATGGATAAAACCTACCACTTGTGCGCCCATGCGTCAATTCGGGGTGGGGCCGGGCGGCGTTGACGCGCGCGGGTGCTTGGGCTTTCTAGCGGGAGGCATGGGCACGGGAGGGTCGAGGGACATGCAGCGCGTGACACGCTCGGGGCTGGCGGTGGCGGAGGTGCTGGCGGACTTCGTCGAGGCGGAGGCGTTGCCGGGCACCGGCGTCGGGCCCGAGGCCTTCTGGAGCGGCTTCGCCGCCATCGTCGGCGACCTCGGCCCGCGCAACCGCGCGCTCCTCGCGACGCGCGA
>CAZYTQ010000215.1:0-3665 GCA_964650135.1 uncultured Anaerolineaceae bacterium
CCACGAGCGCACCGCGCGCTCCACGTTCGTGGCGGATCTCATCGGTGGTCGCCTGCCGCGGGCCGCGTTCGCCACCTTCACCGGTCAGCTCTGGTTCCTCTACCAGGCGCTCGAGGACGGAGCGGTGCGGCTTCGCCAGAACCCGGTCGTGGGCCCGTTCCTCGATCCCCGGCTGGACCGTGGCGCGGCCCTCGCGACCGACCTCGAGGAGCTCGTCGGCCCCGGTTGGCGTGCGCGCATCGACGTCCTGCCCGCGACCGCAGCCCACGCTGAGCGCATCGCGACCCTGGCCCGGGAGTGGCCGGCGGGCTTTCTGGCTCACCACTACCTCCGCTATCTCGGTGACCTCTCCGGTGGCAAGGTCGTGGGCAAGGCGGCGCAGCGGACCTATGGCCTGACGGACGCTGGTGTCCGCTTCTATCGCTTCGACGACATCCCCAGCGGCCGGGCCTTCAAGGACCACTACCGTGGGCTGCTCGACGCTGCGCCCTGGTCCGAGGATGAGCGACAGCGCATCCTCGCGGAGGTCGGGCTCGGCTTCCGGATGAGCGGCGCGATGTTCGAGGGGCTCGCGAGCGTCGTCGACCCGACCTGACCATCATCGGCTCGATGTCCTGGATCCCCCCACCTCACCCCGCCGCGCCCCGACCCGGCAAGGACCCGCGCCTCGTCGCGGCCGTGCTGGGTCTGGTGCTGACCCTGTTCGGCTCGCTCGCGGTCACCCTGCCCACGGCGGCACGGTCGATCGTGACGGGCGAGGGCGGCCAGACGCTCACGGTGTCCGAGACACAGGGACTGGATCCGGCGGGTGCCGTGCTCACGGTCGACGGGAGCGGCTATGACGAGACCAAGGGCATCTATGTCGCCTTCTGCGTGATCCCACCCCCCGGGGAGCTGCCGACGCCCTGCGCAGGCGGCATCGACCTGACCGCGTCGGGTGGCAGCACGGTCTGGATCAGCTCCGACCCACCCCCGTACGCGACGGGGCTGACCACGCCGTATGGCCCGGGGGGGACCTTCCAGGTGCAGCTGACGGTCGAGGCGGCGCTCGACGAGGACATCGATTGCCGGGCCGTGACCTGCGGGGTCGTGACACGCGCCGACCACACCCGCAGCATGGACCGGACCCAGGACGTGTTCGTGCCCATCACGTTCGCCGGCGAGGCGCCGAGCATGGCGCCCACGGGAACCGCGCCGGGATCGCCGCCGACACCAGGCTGGTCGGGCTGTGGCCCATCGACGGCGGTCGTCGACCACGATGCCATCGATCCGCTCACGCCGGGACCCACCCCGATCCTGCCGGCGACCGTCCACTCGGCGGATGGTCGCGAGGTCACCGTCACGGACGCGAGTCGGATCCTGCCCGTCAACCTGTATGGCTCCATCGCGGAGATCGTGTTCAGCCTCGGCCTGGGTGACCGGGTCGTGGGCCGCGACACGTCCACGACCTTCGCGGCGGCCGCGGACCTGCCGCTCGTCACCGTGAACGGACACGACCTGTCAGCAGAGGCGATCCTCCAGCTCGACCCGACGGTGATCCTCGCTGACGACAGCATCGGGCCGCGCGAGGTGTTCGAGCAGCTGCGAGCCTCGGGCATCCCGGTGGTCATGGTGGACGCGGCGCAGACGCTCGACGGCGTGGAGAGCCACATCGCCCAGATCGCCACGGCGCTCGGGGTCGCGGAGGCGGGTGAGAGGCTCATCGAGCGCACCCAGCAGCAGATCTCGGACGCGGAAGCTGCCGTCGTGGTGCCGGGCACACCGCCGCGGATCGCGTTCCTGTATCTGCGCGGCTCGGCAGGCATCTCGCTCATGACGGGTGCCGGCGCGGGTCCCGATGCCATGATCCGCGCCATCGGTGCCATCGACGCGGGGACCGACCTGGGCATCGCGGGCTTCAAGCCCATCACCAGCGAGGCCCTCATCACCGCCGCTCCGGACGTGATCCTGGTGCTCACGGACAGCCTCGCGTCGGTGGGCGGTGTGCAGGGTGTGCTGGAGATCCCGGGGATCGCCCAGACCCCTGCCGGCGAGCTGGGGCGTATCGTCGACATGGATGACGGGGTCCTGCTCAACTTCGGCACCCGCACCGGTGCCTCCATCCGTGCGCTCGCCCGGGCCGTCTATCAGCCCTGCGACTGAGGCCGCATGACCCGTCGGGGCGGCCTCGTGGTCGGGGTGCTCGCGGTCTGCCTGGCCGTGGCGTGCCTCGTCGCGGCGGGTGTCGGCCAGTTCCGGATCCCGCTCGACGAGGTGCTGGGTTCGGTGCTTCATCGCATCGGGCTCGACGGCGTCCTGCCCATGCCCAGCGCGCCGCGTGGGGACGCCGCGCTCTGGGAGGTCCGCTTCCCGCGGGTGATCCTGGGTGCCCTCGTGGGCATGGCCCTTGGCACCGCCGGTGCGCTGATGCAGGGGGTGTTCGGCAATCCCCTCGCGGAGCCGAGCGTCATCGGCGTCTCCTCGGGTGCGGCGGTGGGCGCCTTCCTCATCATCGTGTTCGGGGTCACCGCGGCAGGTGGCTTCACGGTGCCCATCGCTGCCTTCGTGGGGGGCTTCGTGGCGACGCTCCTGGTGTATGCGCTGGCGCGGTCGGGTGGCCGGACCGAGGTCGTGACACTCGTGCTGGTGGGCATCGCGGTCAACGCGTTCGCGGGTGCGGCCATCGGCCTGCTCACCTTCGTGTCGGATGACGATGCCCTACGCACCATCGCGTTCTGGAACCTCGGCAGCCTCAGTCGAGCGACCTGGGAGGCGGTCGTCGCGGTCATCCCCTTCGTGGTCGTCGGGCTCGTCGTGGCCATCTGGTACGCGCCCAGGCTGGACCTGCTGGCCCTCGGCGAGCGTGCCGCACGCCACCTGGGGGTGGACGTCGAGCGGCTGCGACTCGTGCTCATCACGGTCATCGCGGCACTCGTCGGCGCGGGCGTGGCGTTCACGGGTGTCATCGGCTTCGTGGGTCTCGTCATCCCGCACCTCGTGCGCATCGTGACGGGCCCATCGCACCGCATCCTCATCCCGGCGAGCGCGCTCGGCGGCGCCATCGTGGTCGTGGTCGGTGACCTCATCGCCCGCACCGCCATCCCGAACCAGGAGATGCCCCTCGGCGTGCTGACCGCGCTCGTGGGCGGGCCGTTCTTCTTCTGGCTGGTGCGACGCACACGCGAGCGCGCCGGAGGGTGGGCCTGATGCTCGACCGCGTCGCGGGCCGCTGGCGGAGCCTGGGTCCCGGGCATCTCCCTGCCCCGCTCGAGACAGGGCGGCTGGCGCTGGAGGCACGCGGCGTCACGGTCGTGCGGGGTGGCCGGCCGATCGTCGATGACGTGGACCTGGAGGTACGCCACGGCGAGCTGGTCATCCTGGTAGGCCCCAACGGGGCCGGGAAGTCGACGCTGCTGGGGGCCCTGGCAGGGGACCTGCTGCCAGCCACGGGCCACACCGCCCTCGACGGTCGACCGGTGAGCGCCTGGAGCGTGCGTGACCTCGCGATGCGCCGGTCGGTGCTCCTCCAGCGTATCGAGATCTCCTTCCCGTTCCGGGTCCACGACGTGGTGCGCATGGGCAGGGCGCCCTGGGCGGGGACACCGCGCGAGGACGACGACGACCGCGCCATCGCCACGGCCATGACCAGGACGGACGTGGGCGCTCTCGCGGATCGGGAGTTCCCG
>CAZYTQ010000216.1:0-3564 GCA_964650135.1 uncultured Anaerolineaceae bacterium
GGCCGCGGGAGCGGGCTCGGCCGCGGGAGCGGGCTCGGCCGCGGGAGCGGGCTCGGCCGCGGGAGCGGGCTCGACCGCGGGAGCGGGCTCGGCCGCGGGAGCGGGGTCCGGGCGGGCGGCACGGGCGTCGATGAGCGCCTGGGGGATGCGCGACATGTCGTCGCGCATCGTCTCCTTGAGCGCCGTGGCCCGGAGCGCTGCCGCTGGATGGTACATCGCGAACGCGCGAGCAGCACGCGCGCCTGTGCCGGCATCGACGGGCCGCGCGGTGCCATGGACCTGGCTGATCCGCGCACCGGGCATGAAGGTGCCCAGCGAGAAGCGGCCCAGCGTCACGACCAGCGCGGGGTCGAGCACCTCCAGCTGTCGCCGCAGATACGGGGCGCAGGCTGCCATCTCGTCGGGCTCGGGGTCGCGGTTGCCGGGGGGCCGGCATTTCACGACATTCGTGATGAACACGTCCTCTCGGCGCCAGCCGACGGTCCGGATGAGCTCGTCCAGGAAGCGCCCCGCGGCGCCCACGAACGGCCGGCCCTGCTGGTCCTCGTTCTGGCCCGGGCCCTCGCCCACGAACACCACCTCTGTGTCAGGGCTCCCCTCCCCCGGCACGGCACGAGTGCGTGTCTGGGCAAGGCGACATCGCTGACATGTGCTGACCTCGGCGGCGATGCCCGCAAGGACGACGCTGCGCTCGTCGGAGGTCACGCGGGACGCGGAGGACACGACAGCGTGGCTGTCCCGAGCGCTGCCGTCGGGCGGTATGCCACCCGGCCGTGGCCCGCCTGGATGGGGCGTGTCACCCGGCCGCCGCGGCCCGCCGGGATGCCGGCAGCAGCCAGCCGCGCTCCACCACGATCTCTGCGAGCTGGACCGCGTTGGTCGCGGCACCCTTGCGGATGTTGTCCGAGACACACCAGAACACCAGGCCGCGTCCATCGTCCATGGAGGTGTCCGCGCGCACCCGTCCGACATAGATGTCGTCCGAACCGGCGGCATCGATGGCCAGCGGATACCGGTTCGTGGTCGGGTCATCCACCACGACCACACCGGGCACGGCCGCGAACAGCTCGCGCGCGCGTTGCGGGACGATGGGCTCCCGCGTCTCCACGTGGACGGCCTCCGAGTGCGCCGAGACGACCGGCACGCGCACCGCCGTGCACGACACCCGCAGCTCCGGCAGGTGCAGGATCTTGCGGCTCTCCGCGAGCACCTTCCACTCCTCCTTGGAGTAGCCGTCCTCACGGAACACGTCGATATGGGGCAGCACGTTGAACGCGATCTGGTGCGGATAGACGCTCGCCTCGATGGGCTGACCGGCGGCCCAGGCACGCGTCTGCTGCTCGAGCTCCGCGACGGCCTTGCCGCCCGTGCCACTCACGGACTGGTAGGTGTCCACGATGACCCGCTCCAGGCCGACCGAGTCACGGAGCGCCATGAGCAGGGGCACCAGTTGCATCGTGGAGCAGTTGGGGTTCGCGATGATGCCCTCGTGGAGCGCCAGGTCATCAGGGTTCACCTGGGACACGACGAGCGGCACGCTCGGGTCCATGCGCCACTGGGACGAGTTGTCGATGACCACCGCGCCGCGCTTCGCGGCCTCGGGTGCCAGCACGCGCGAGGTCTCGCCACCCGCCGAGAAGATGGCCACGTCCACGCCCTCGAAGGCGTCCGGCGCGGCCACCTGGACCGGCCACTCACGGCCGCCGAACGCGACCGTCCGACCCTCCGCGCGCGACGCGAGGGGTCGCAGCTCACCCACCGGGAAGCCGCGCTCACCGAGCACGGCGACCATGGTCCGCCCGACCAGGCCGGTGGCGCCCACGACCGCGACGGTCAGGGGTCGCGTGGCGGCGACTGGCTGGGAGGGGGCGATCGCTTCGGTGACCATGGCGTCGGGCTTCCTATGGCTGGGATGGACCGCTCGATGATACCGGTCCGACGACCGGCCAGCCGATACGACCCCGGAGCAGGCAGTGATCGCTCGCGCTCGCCTCGCAGTCCAGCCGACTCTCCAGCGGCACCAGGTCCACAGAGATGAGCATGTGATCGATGCGCAGCAGCGCTGGCGTCACGATGTCGCGGGAGCGCAGCCGCCAGCCGTGACCCAGGCCCTCGCCCACCGCCGCATGGACATCCTGGAAGCCAGCCGCGAGCGCGTCGAACGCCACCTCCCGGTCGGTGGTGTTGAGGTCGCCCATGAGCACGACCGGCAGGCCATCCTCCATCCTGCGGTCGGCCGCGTCCCGGAACGCCTCGAGCGCCGCGTCCCGCCGATCCGGCGAGAACGGCATGCCACCGAGGGCCAGCGGCAAGGGCGCGTGGACGGTCAGGACCGCCAGCGGTCGATCGGGCATCCGGACCACGGCATCGATGAGCGACAGGCCCGGGACCTCCGTCCTGGCCTCCAGCGGCCAGCTGGAGAGGACGGCCAGGGCGCCCTGACCGGGATCCGCTCGGATCTCGCGATACGGGAACGACCGGCGCAGGGTCGCGTCGGTCTCGAGTGCCGCACCCCGCTCAGGTGTCACCTCCTGGAGCCCGATGACGGCCGGTGCCAGCGCGGCGAGCGAACCGATGAGCCGCTCCGGCGGGTCGTGATCGAAGACGTAGGTGTTGTAGCTGACCACCGTCGCCGAGGCGAGGTCGCTCGCGACCGCGGGCCGATCGCGGGGCACGAGACCCGTCACGCGCGGCACGACCAGCACCGTGATGGCGAGGGCGCCACCCAGCAACAGCGCCGCCGATCGGCGCGATGCGAGGGATGCCGCCATCGCCATGATGGCTGCGACCGGCAGTGCGTACGGCAGGCCGATGGCAGCCAGCGCCGGGACGCCACCACGCCCCGGTGCGACGGTCATCCAGACGATCGCGCCCATGGTCACGACGCCCGTGACCATGGCGACCGCCACGACCGCGCGACGGACCCGCCGTGGGACGTGATGCTCGTCCAGCGCGCCATGCATCTCCGGGACGCGGCCGACCGGCGGGCCATGCGTCGCCGGGGTGCGGCCGGTCAGCGGGCCGTCAATCGCCCGATGCGTCGGTGACGGCCCCGGTCACATGGTCCCAGAGCTCCACGGATGACAGCGCGCTCCCGTCCGTGTCGCGACCCCCGATGACCACCACTCGTCCATCGGGGAGGAGCGTGGCGGTGTGCGCCTGGCGCGGACGAGCGAGCGTGCCCGCGGGCCCGAACGCGCCGGTCACGGGACCCCAGGCCTCCACCTCGGCCACGGTCCCGGTCGTGTCGGAGCCTGCTGTCCCACCGATGACCAGCACGCGGCCGTCCAGCAGGAGCGTGGCCGTGTGGCCGTACCGCGCGCTCGACAGGGACCCGGCCGGCGCGGACACGCCGGTCACCGGTTCCCACACCACGGCCGAGCCGAGGACAGGCTCACCCGGCACGTCGCCACCCACGATGAGCACGCGGCCGTCCAGCAGGAGCGTGGCCGTGTGGCCGGAGCGGGCCGCTGGCAACGAGCCGGTCGGCGATGACACCCCTGTTGCCGGATCCCAGACTTCCGCGGTCGCGATCGGGAGTGGCGAGCTCGGGGGCGATGAGGT
>CAZYTQ010000217.1:0-3549 GCA_964650135.1 uncultured Anaerolineaceae bacterium
ACCGCTACTACGGCACCCTCGAGGGCTGCAACAGCTTCTTCCACCCCAACCGGCTGATCATCGATGACTCGCCCGTGGACAACGATGACCTGCCGGACGACTACTACCTCACCGACGACCTGACCGACCGGGCCATCGAGATGATCACGGCGCTCCGGGCGAACGATGCGCGCAAGCCCTTCCTGCTGTACATGGCCCACCACGCGATGCATGGGCCGCTGGGTGTCAAGCCGGTGGACCTCGAGCGTCATCGCGGGCGCTACGCCGAGGGCTGGGACCGCATCCGCGAGGCACGGCTCGCGCGTCAGGTCGAGACCGGCATCATGCCCGAGGGAACGCCCCTCCCCGACCGGTCGGACGGCCGGCGGGGTGGCGTCCCGGCGTGGGACTCCCTGTCCGCCGAGACCCAGGAGCGCTATGCGCGCCTCATGGAGGTCTACGCGGCGATGGTCGACAACGTGGACCAGAGCCTCGGGCGGGTGCTCGCCACCCTCGAGGCGCTGGACGAGCTGGACGACACCATCGTCATCTTCACCTCGGACAACGGCGGCACCGCCGAAGGCGGGCCGGAGGGCACCCGCAGCTACTTCAGCCGGTTCCAGTTCCAGCCCGGGCTGCCCGCCGACTGGGATCCCGATGTCGAACGCGACCTCGACCTGCTGGGCGGGCCACGGACGATGATCCACTACCCCGCCGGCTGGGGCATGGTGTCCAACACGCCCTTCCGACGATTCAAGGCAGAGACCTTCGCGGGCGGGGTCCGGGTGCCCTTCGTGGTGCGTTGGCCCGCGGGTCTCGGGCGACCCGACGGCGACACCGGCATCCGACCGCAGTACCAGTACGTGACCGATATCCTGCCCACGCTCCTGGAGCTGGCCGGCGTCCGGGCGCCCACCGAGCGACAGGGCCTGCCTGCGAAGTCCATCGACGGCTCGAGCTTCGCGTCCGTGCTTCGCGACGGCGGCTCACCGAGCACGCATCCCGAGCAGTACACCGAGTTCGGGGGCAGCCGCGGCTTCTATCGCGATGGCTGGAAGATCGTGACGGACCATCGGCCGGGCACCCCGTTCGATGACGGTGAGTGGCAGCTCTACCACGTGGCGACCGATCCGACGGAGATCCACGACGTCGCCGCGGATCATCCCGAGGTGCTGCGCGAGCTGGCCGCCGCGTGGGAGCATGCCGCCTGGGCGAACACCGTGTTCCCGCTCGACGATCACATCCTGGCGCCCATCCGGCGGCCCGCCGAGCGCGCGCTCGAGGGGCCCGTGCGGCTCCTGCCCGGGACGCCCCGCCTGGAGCGCTATCGCTCGAGCCGGCTCATCGACCTGCGGTCGTTCACGGTCGACATCGACCTCGAGCATCCCGAGGGCGCCGATGGCGTGCTCGTGGCGCATGGCGACCAGGGCGGCGGCTACTCCGTGTACCTTGAGGACGGACGGCTCCGGCTGGCCTACAACGAGTACGGCGTGCTGCGGCTGGCCGACGGTGGACCGCTGGCGCCGGGGGTCCACCTGGTGCGGCTCGAGGCACGCTGGCTGCCGGGCTTCCGATGGGAGCTCATCCTGTCGGTCGATGGATGGGCCGCGGCATCGCTGCCGTCGGTGCTGATGCTCACGGGCATGGCGCCCTTCACGGGCATCGACGTGGGGCGGGACCGGGCTGGACCGGTGCACTGGGAGCTGTACGAGCGGCATGGCTCGTACCCCTACCAGGGCACGCTCCGGTCCGTCACCTACCTGCCGGGCGAGCGCGCGGACTACGATCCGGCGCTCGTCGCGGAGGCGCAGCGGGACGCGGCCCTCGCCTACGACTGAGGGGGTTCGCCGGCGGTCACGGCGGCCGGTCCGGCCGGTGGGTCGGCCACGTCGTCTGTTGGTCGGGCGTGCGGTCGGTGGTGCTACACGGGCCAGTCGATGGCCGTCCCCAGGTCGGCGGCCGTGATGCCCAGGAGCGCACTGCCATCGACAGGCTCGAAGGCATCGTCGCCTCGCACCAGCCACTCGACGGTCCGTTCGTCCGGTTCGACGATCAGCACCTCCTCGACGCCGGCGCGGAAGTAGAAGCCAAGCTTCCGCCGGGCTTCGTCATCCGGCGACAGGATCTCCACGACGATGGCCGCGGTCGGGTTCCAGGTCAGGTCAGCACGATCCCGGAAGTACGCGCGGTCCGGGACGCGGAAGTCCGTGGGACCGCCGATGTTGCAGCCGGTGGCGCCAACCAGGCCCGCACCCACGGCCAGCGGCCGGAGGATCCATCCCAGCTCGTCGTCCACGATGGCGTGTGCTCGCTTCGGACCTGGTGACACGTGGTACTCGCCCTCCCAGACCTCGTCGAAGCGGTCCTGGCCGAGGGCGCGTCGGCGCTCGAGCCAGTCCTCGACGACCGGAGGCGGGTCGGTCACGAACAACGTTCGCATGGTCGACATGCTAGCGCGCGCCACTTACTTGGCTCCTACCGGTGGCGATCGGACCGGTCGGTCGACCCATCCATCGGGTGGAGCTCGAACGCTGGGCGGCCCTCGGCGGCGGCGAGCGGGTCGGCCAGGTCCACGCCGTCGAGCAGGCGGATGAATCGCACGCCGAACCGGATACCTCGGACATACGGCGCGAAGACATCACGGAAGAACCAGGCGCGTTGCGCCGGGTCCAGCTCCAGCGCCCGCACGTCCTCGCTCTCGCGCCGCACGGTGATGGTGGCCTCCCCGGCGGCCCGCAGGTTGCGCACCCACTGGACCTCGCCCCAGGGTGACCAGATCCAGCGTCGGCCGTCGACCTCGATGATGGCCAGGGGCGTGGTGCGTGGCTGGCCGCTCGCGCGGCCCCGGATGGTCACGAGCGCGTTGGCGCCCATGGGCATGCCGGCGGACAGCAGCCGCTTCGCGATGGGGTTGAGCATCGTGGCCATGCGCGGCAGGTGATGGGCCGGGGTCGTGGGTGTGTGGGCGATCGGTTCGCTCATCAGAGGCTCCCTTCGGCGTGTGATGGGTGTCACACGAGAGACCCGCGACCCGCGGCGGATGTGACCGGCGCCCGCCGTCGTGGACAGGGGCGTCGACGGCGGGGGTGCCGCGGCTCAGGACGCCGCCGCGGGGAGGTCCATCCGGGCGAGCCGGTCCGGATCGGCGAGCACGTCGATCTCCACGATCCGACCGCCGCGGACCACGAGCGCCAGGAGCGCGAACGGCCGACCATCCGGCGTCCAGGCGATGCCGCCAGGCACCCCGTTGACCAACACCCGCGTCGAGGTCGCCGCGAACTGGCGGAAGGACATCGCTTCCGCGGCCACCGCGGTCGCGCCCCGCAGGCTCGAGGCGAGCGCGGGACGATCGGGACCACCGTCCGAGCGAAGGGCCACGTCCGGATCGAGGACCGCCATGATCCCCTGGACATCGCCCGCACGCGCGGCCGCGATGAACGCCTCCACCACGACCCACTGGTCGTCCAGGTCGGCGTCCGGCTGCGGGGCCGCACGGACGCGCCGGCGTGCCCGGCTGGCCAGCTGCCGAGCCGCCGTCGGGGTCCGACCCACGATGGGCGCGATGTCATC
>CAZYTQ010000218.1:0-3532 GCA_964650135.1 uncultured Anaerolineaceae bacterium
CGCCGTGGAGCTCGCGCGGGCCAACGATGGTGGATCACATCGTCAAGCCGGATCTGGTTGCGCCGGGAAGCCGAGTTGCCTCGACAGCAGCTCGCGGAGGCGCTCTGATGTCGCAGTTCCCGGAACGAATGATCGACGGCCCAGGAGCCAACGATTACTTCGCTATGAGTGGGACGAGCATGTCAGCGGCCGTCGTGAGTGGTGCGGTGGCATTGCTGCTTGAGGCTCAGCCGAGACTGAACCCGTTGCTGGTGAAGATCGCCCTCAAGAGCAGTGCGGAGTTTATGTCGGCGCCAGGGCTGGTTGGAGCCGGAGCAGGACGCCTGAACCTCCGTGGTGCGCTCAGAGGACGCGTCTTTCCGCAGCGGTATTCCCACACTCAGTTGTGGGGAACCGACTGGGCCCCCCGGATTCTTCCTACGGCACTCGGCCGAACCGGCAGGGACCGCGCGAACGCCTCCACGATTATCTGGGCCGACACGATCATCTGGGCGGACACCATCATCTGGGCGGACACCATCATTTGGGCCGACACCATCATCTGGGCGGATTGAGTCGCTTCTCTCAGAGAAACCCCTAAAGGAATTAAGATCATGAACCGACTGATCATTTGGGGCGAATAGCCCAATCTCATCGTAGGATAGCGATTGGTGCCCTTGGCGGAGGTGGGCCAAGGGCACAGGGACCGCTGAATGAACCTACCGGTTCGAGGCCAGCTCTACGTCGCGGCGGTAATAGCTACTGGCCTCATCGTCATCGGCCACTGCATCAGTAGTCTGTACGCCAACCCCGTTAGCTACGAATGGATATTCCTGGCGGGACTGACCCTACTCAGTGGTTCATTCACTGTAAAGGTCCCTGGTATCCCAGCCAGGATTTCGGTTTCTGAGACATTTGTTTTCACGTCGGTGCTTCTGTTCGGCACGTGTGCCGGCACGGTCACCGTTGCGCTTGACACTCTAGTTGCAACACTCGTTGCTAGGAGGAAGCCGCAGGCCGCGCTCCGCATCCTTTTTAATCTCGCCTCCGCAGCGCTGTCGATTTGGATTGCTGGCAGTGCCTTCAATCGCGTGTCAGGCCTCGGGCCACTCTCAGAACAACCCGCCACGCTCCCTGAGATTCTTGGTCCGTTGGTTGTGATGACGGCCCTTTACTTCCTAATGAACAGCTCGCTGGTGGCGCTAGCGCTGGCCTTCGAGAAGGGCCAGGCTCCATTCACGATCTGGCGGCGGAACTTTCTGTGGCTGTCGGTGAACTATTTCGGCGGTGCGTCAGTGGCCGCTCTGCTGGTCTCATACACGACGAGCGTCGACGTCACTGCTTTCAGCATCATCGTACCTCTTGTAGTCATTTCGTACCTGACCTACAAAACCTCGCTCGGGCGTGTGGAAGATGCTAATAAGCACGTCGAGGAGATGAAGAGACTCCACCTCTCGACGATCGAAACGCTAGCGACGGCAATCGACGCCAAGGACCAAGTGACCCACGGCCATATCCGGCGTGTCCAACAACACACCCTCGGTCTGGCTAGAGCGATTGGCATGACGGATCCAAGGCAGTTGAGCGCGATCGAGGCAGCAGCACTTCTGCATGACTTGGGAAAGCTCGTTATTCCAGAGCACATCCTGAACAAGCCGGGAAGGCTCACACCTGGGGAGTTCGAGAGGATGAAGCTTCACGCCGGAGTAGGCGCCGACATCCTTTCCTCGATTCAGTTCCCGTACCCTGTGGTGCCAATCGTGAGACACCACCATGAGAACTGGGACGGCACTGGCTATCCAGACGGACTCAAGGGAACGCAGATCCCCATGGGTGCTCGCATCCTATCTGTAGTCGATTGTTTTGATGCTTTGACCTCTGATCGCCCGTATCGAGGCCGGCTATCGGACGAGGACGCTGTTGCGATCCTAATGGCCAGGAGGGGAACGATGTACGACCCCCTCGTCGTTGATGTTTTTATCCAAGTTAAGGACGCACTCGCTGAGACGTACGCGTCCAGTGTAGCAACCCAGGCTGAACCCCCAGTTCAGGGTCGCGACCGTGGACCGCTCCCGGTCGATCCGGCCGCTCCAGCCTCGCGGATTCTCAATGGCGACCTCGAGACGGCTCTTCGGATAATTCTTGCCTCCGTCCAGAACGAGCTTCACTCCTCGATCGTGGCGTTGTTTCTCAAAGATTCTGCGCGAGATGAGATCTTTGTGGCAGATGCCGTCGGGCCCGATGCCTCAAGAGTCACAACTCTCCGGCTTTCAGTTGGCGATCGAGTGTCGGGATGGGTAGTCGCCAACGCGCGTCCCATCTTGAATGCAGATTCTCAGCTGGAATTGGAGAACGCATTCTCGGATCGACGTGTTTGTCTGTCAATGCCGATTCAAGTCGATTCGAACGTTCATGGCGCTCTGACTCTTTTCTCTGTACCCGGCGGAACGTTCGATAAGGCGGCTGTGGCATTCGTAGAGGCTGTAGCCAAGAGCTTCGACCAGCCGCCGCTTCGAGACCTCCTTTCTAGCGAACTCGGACTCAGGCCCACCAGCGGGCCCGCAAGGCAGCCAACGGTCCACTGATTATGGCAACAGCCGACGATTGGGCGACTTCGGCCCAAGAGGGCCGTGTCGGCGACGCGTTAACTCAGATTGCGGAAATTCGCAGGTTTCGGTCGCTTGCGCCGGACGAAGCCATCGCGGAGTGTGAGTTGCTGGACATCGTTTCATCGAGCGATCTCAGCCTCGCTCGAGCGGAGGAGCTTGCGAAGAAGCGTGACCTTCGGAAGGACTTCCTCGCGCGGTGTTTCGCCGTCATTGGGTACCAACACCTTCGGGTCTCTCGGTTCGAGCAGGGCCTGGCCGCTCTTGATCGGTCGTCGAAGCTTGCATCGGAGGCTGACAGCCTGCGGCTATCGGCCCGACTTCAAGTGGCGAGACTTGGTGTCCTCGGTACTTGGGTCAGTCCTGAAGCTGCCTCGGCCGAGGTCGCCCCGACTAGAAGGCTCGTTACCGCGGCTGGAGAACCGGATTTGATCGTCCGGTTCAGGCTCGTGATGGCGGAGCTTGAGGCAAAACGAGGAGTGCTGCGGCGCGCCCAGGAGCAGTTGGACATCGCCGCAGGCATGTTGACTCGATACAGCAACCTTCTGCTACAGACCGAGCGCTCCATGAAGAGCGCTGCAATAGCCACTCTTTCTTCGGACTTGACGAATGGACTTCAGCTAGCGAAGGAAGCGCTCTCGCTAAGCAAACGGTGCGGGTCAACTTCGCTTGAAGTTGTCGCTCGCACGAACCTCGCGCATGTGCTCATGGCGATGGGCCAGGAGACCGAATCCGAACGAGAGTTTGAGCGAGCACTCAGACTCTGTCGGTCCGGAGGAGGTGCTGAATTGGGCATTCGAGACGGCATGGCGCTTCACGCTCTGACGTTTGGACGCGATGAGTTGGCGAGCCAACGCATGGAGGAGGCACGAGAGCTCTCCAACTCGCAGTTGGGCGGCTACTCCTACTACGGCCTCTGGCACCTCCTCACCCGCGTCAAGTGGCTC
>CAZYTQ010000219.1:0-3431 GCA_964650135.1 uncultured Anaerolineaceae bacterium
CTGGGGCAACTCCATCATCTGGGGCAACTCCATCATCTGGGGCAACTAGCCTCTAGATACGGGCAACAAGGCTCCACATCTTCTTGTTTGACAGGCACTTGGAGGTTAAGATGAAGCCGCTTATCATCTGGGGTGAGTAGTCACCACAAGGCCGGGGACCCCCGGTGTGAAGCCAAGCCAGCGGTATGGTGTCCAGACAGGGCCGAACGCGTCTCGGTCAGGCTTACTTAACGGCGGTCCCATGGGTCGGCACGGGGGTACTCGTATGGGCACTTATCGACCTATTCTTGCACCCCCCCGACTCATCTTGGCTCGCTCTCGCAGCCCTCACGATCTTGACGGGCTCCTTCACTGTCAAGATTCCCGGACTCGTCGCTCGCCTATCGGTTTCTGAGCCGTTCGTCTTCGCAGCAACGCTTTGGTTCGGTCCCTCAGTTGGCGCGGTGACCGCAGCGTTGGATGCCTTGGTCATGTCGGTCTGGCTCATGCCAGGCCTCAAAACCATCCACAGGCTGGCGTTCAACGTCAGCGTTCTGGTGATTTCGATTTGGCTGGCATCACAGCTGTTCTTCGCGATCTCGGGTATCGATGTTCGGGCTCCCGAATATGCTTCGCTGACACACTTCGTTGTCCCCCTGTACCTCTTCACACTGTGCTGCTTCCTCCTCAACAGCGGCATGATCGCTACAGCGCTTGCCATCGAGCGCGGCCAGTCTGGACTCAAGATCTGGCGTGAACAATTCCTATGGCTATCACTGAACTATTTTGGCGGCGCATCCGTCGCTGCTCTCTTAGTCGTCTACGCAAAGTCGATTGATCTAGCCGTCATCGGACTAATCGTTCCGCTCCTTGCCATCTCCTATCTGACCTTTCGCACGACCCTCGGGCGGCTAGAAGATGCCAACACACATCTCACAGAACTCAACAAGCTTCACCTCTCAACAATTGAAACGCTGGCGATGGCGGTCGACGCCAAAGATCAAGTCACTCACGGCCACATCAGGCGCGTCCAGCGATACGCCTTAGGTCTCAGCTCTTCTCTCGGCATCAAGGACGAGCGACTACTACGCGCTGTAGAAGCGGCAGCTCTGCTACACGATATGGGCAAGCTCGCCATCCCGGAGTACATCCTCAACAAGCCTGGGAAGCTCACGGCTGCGGAGTTCGAGAAAATGAAGCTACACGCGGGTCTGGGCGCAGATATCCTCTCTGCGATAGAGTTCCCCTATCCCGTGATCCCCATCGTCCGCCATCACCACGAGAATTGGGATGGAACGGGCTATCCGGACCTCCTGAAGGGTACGGATATTCCACTTGGAGCGCGTATCTTGTCGGTTGTGGACTGCTATGACGCACTGACATCAGACCGTCCGTATCGGCCTCGACTAGACACCGAGCAGGCGATCTCCATCATCATGCAACGTCGTGGCACGATGTATGACCCGCTGGTGGTAGACACTTTCGTCGAGACGCTTGAGGAGTTAGAGAGATCCGCCGAGGACTTAGGGCCGGTTTCGCTGACGCTGCAGCAGATCGCATCCTTGAATGCGCCGCAGCCATCACCAGTTGAAGATCCACCGGTCTTGCACGACAACTTCGAGGTGCCAGCACTTGCCTCACCCCTGAGGGCAACCGACGTGGCTCCGATGGTTCTGGGCCTCGTGGCACCTACGACAACTGTCCTGGGGAGTGCGTTATTTGTGGCTGCGCCGCAATCGACCGAACTCTACGTGATCAGCGTTGCCGGGAAGGTATCGCATCGCTATCTCGGCAGGCGAACGGAGGTTGGCGAACGGGTTGTCGGGTGGGCCTTGGCTACGCGGTCAGTTGTTAGCAACGCTGCTATCGAACTTGAGTTAGGGCAGGATCCTTCAGTCTGCCCTGGAGCCAAGACATGTTCGGCGTTTCCGATCTTCAATCCCTCCGGACCATCAGTGTTCGTAGCTTTTTCGTCGGCTCCTTCGGGCCTAACCGAATCGGAAGATCGCAGACTCCGTGCTGTCGCAACGGCGCTTGGCCAAACGCCACTCGATTGCGCGAATGCCGACCCCGCCACTCGTCCGATCGTCGAGCATGTCGGCCTCTTGAGCCAGTTCCTGCCTGCCGACCATCGAAGTGCGGCAGCCTGTTTTCCGATTGGCGTGATCGCTGTCAGAGTGCACGGCAGCGGCGGGGAATTCGAGTTGGCAGCACGCGCGATCGTTAGGTCTGGTGACAGCGTCGTCCGCCTTGAAGGCGGCGCCATAGTGATCGTGCTTCAGCGGACATCCCAGGACGAAGTCCTACGGGTTGTAGACAGGCTGAAGGACGAGGCTCACGAGCTTGGCATCGAGAGCGACTTTGAGTGGACAGCGCTCCAAGAGCTCACCGACGGCACGGATCGACAGGTGTCTGCGGTGCTGCGAACGTTCATTGGCGATCGATCGGATCCGTCGACGCGAAGAACCCACTAGTCGACACTCGAAGAGACCTTCATGGCGTTCGGGCAGCGCGTAGAGTCGCTCGTCGCTCAGGGGCTGTTGTCAGAAGCGATGGCCCTGCTCAAGTCGGAGCAGTCGCTTCCCTCACGGCTGCTGGGTGTGCAGATCCAGCTTCAGGCACAAATAGGGAATCCGTACGAGGCCCAGAAGGCTGCGGAGAGCCTTCTCCGAAGGGATATCGATCCAGACACAACCGTCCTGTGTCTCGATGTTATCGGCCGTTCGATACTTGTGCACGGCAGATCACAGATGGATGCGCTGAGATCCTTGGAACGGGCGCGCCAGATCGCTGCTGAAGATTGCAGCCCACTCGTTGAGGCACGTCTGGCGTGTAGCTATGTGGATGCCGTGCTCCATTGGATTGGTATTGAGCAAGCCTCGGAAGAGATCCCTCGGATGCGTAGGCTGGCGTTTAGGGCGGGCGATGCGTGGTCGCTAGTCTCCGCGCACTTGCTTCAAGCCGAAGTCCGCACAAAGCGTCGACAATTCTCGTCAGTCCCATCTGAGCTGAGCGTCGCACGCGGGCTGTTGAGTGCGCACCCCAACATTGTTCTGGAGGGAAGGCTGGCCCTGACTACTGCGGCACTGTCCATCTTGACGTCAGAGTTGGAGGAGGCACAGAAGCAAGCTCGACGAGCAGTGCAATGTTCGGAGCGGTCTGGCTCCGTGGCCCTTCGGATCCCATCACTGGCGACCCTGGCCCACGTCCTGATGGCGAACGGCCGGTTCGACGAATGCGCTGCAAACTTGGACCAAGCGAAGAAACTGGCGCGTCCAGGGGGGCCAACGTCAGTTGGCATCGCTGACAGCCTGATGCAGCTGGCGATGGCTAAGAACGAAACGCAGCGAGTGGAGTCCCTTGCCGGTGAAGCATGGGCACTCTCGAGCACGCTGGAGGGCGGCTACTCCTACTACGGCCTCTGGCACCTCCTCACCCGCGTCAAGTGGCTC
>CAZYTQ010000220.1:0-3418 GCA_964650135.1 uncultured Anaerolineaceae bacterium
TTGCAAGGCGGTAGGTGGACGCCACGAACCAGCCCATTCCGACCAGGACGGCAAACGCTCCAATGGCGAGGATCCGAGATAGGCCGCGGAAGCCATCGACTCCAGCCCGTCCAGTACGACTGATGCGGCCCACCAGGCGGATCGCCTCGATGGTCAAAATGACGGCGATCAGCGCGACGAGTTGAAATCCGGGGTCTGAGACGGCTCGCGGTAGCTCCGTTGTCACCGCCATCGCGGCTATGACCACTGGCGGGCAGATCCCCACTCCGACCAGCGCCAGGTCAAATCCGGACTGCAGGCTCCACGCGAGCTGCGCCGCCACCCGCTCCCATCCCGTCGTGTGCACCTTCACCAGCGCACGCAGGGCGGCGGGCGAGGCCAGCAGCCGCTCCTCCGCACGCGCCACCGCCACCTCCTCAGACATACCCTGCGCTCGATAGTGTCTCGCCATCGCCTCCAGATCGGCGGCCATCTCGACGATGATCCGCGATTTGAGCGGCTCGGGGACGTTCAGGTCAGCGCTAACCCGACGAAGTGCGTCGTTGAACTGTCCCGCCCGCACCGACGATATCGGATAGATGCCCGCTGAGTTCATTCCACTGTCGTTGCCGCTCTCCGAGGTATTTCTCCCCCGCCCCCGTGAGTCGGTACTCCTTCCGTCGCCTTGGCGCCCGCCCGCTGCCCCACTCACCATCGATATACCCCTCCTTCTCGAGGTGATGTAGAATCGGATACAACGTCCCGTGCTTGAACGCGAAATACTCCCCGCTTCGCTCTTCGATCTCCAGAGCGATTTGATATCCGTGCTTTGGTCCCTCTCGCAGCGTCGAGAGTATGAGGATGTCGTGAAGTATGCGGGTAACGGACTGAATCTCGAGAGGTCGGCCCATGATCAATCCAACTCTGTCAGAAAGCCCTGGATCTCGCGCAGTACGATTTCCGGATGCGATCCATACACGTGGTGGTCCGCATCCGGGATTCGAACGATGCGTGCCGACGCGACGTGGCGCTCGAAACCGGTTGCGAGGACCTCTGTACGGCGTTGGCCCCAGCGCCGTGCCTGTTCGAAGGTTGACTGGTCAGAGTTCAATTGTTTGAAAGTCCAGGGAGCCCGGCCGTGGGGACTCGGAACAATCACCAGCGACGGAACCTGGACGCCGACATGCCGTTGGGTGCCCGACAAGATCGCCGTCGCGACATCAGGGTTCACTTGATACTCCCCAACGCCTCCGTCGGCATCCACCGAGAACATCCTCCTCAGTTCGGATTCCGGCGGCGCGTACCCGAGGTATTCGCCAAAGTAGGCGCGCAATGCCGAGAAGCTCTCGAGGTCCGCCTCTGACGGCTCCGGTGGCGAAGGCGGAAATGCCGGAGGGGGCGGCAGAGCGTCGATCTCCTCCTCCACATCGGGAGGAAGGAAGGAGTATCGGGCGAGCGCGTCGAGGTAGACGAGACCAGCGATACGCATCGGGTAGCGGGTGCCAAGAGAGCTCAACTCCTGACCGGCGATTGAATGGCCGATGACCACTGGACCTTCAAGACCCAGGATCTCGATCACGGTCAGAACGTCATCGGCCAGACGATCAGGTGAGTAGCCTTCGGCGGGTTTGGTCGAGTCGCCAAACCCCCGCCGGGTGACGCCGTAGACGTGACCGTGGCGGGTCAGGTCTGGCGCGAAGGCGTCGAATACGTGCGCGGTCATCCCAAGGCCCGCAAGGAGCACCAGCGGTCGGCCTGTTCCGCCCCAATCGAGAATCTCCAGCTCTACTCCTTCGTCCACCATCACGTAGGTCGTTCGATGGGACGAACGGTCCACCCAACCGGTCTCCTGCGCCTCGAGCCTGCCCACGGCCGAGGTAACGGACAGCAGGACTCCAACAACTATGACCGCGTTTCCAATCCTCACGCCGCACCTCCTTCGACCTGACTTGGCAGACGACTATATATAGAACGTTGATATAACGTCTAATGGCTCGACCCCGCGTCGTCAAGGTTTCCAGGACCTGGGTGGCTCCCGAGATACGTCGTGATAGCATGGAGCGGGTTGATGGCTGACGATTTCCATTTGCTGAGAAACTCGGTCAACGTAGAGTCCGAAGGCGCGAGCCGTGCGGGTTCGAATCCCGCCCGGGCATGCAAGAGAGCCGCAACCGGTACCTGGTTGCGGCTCTTTCGGAAGACGTTTCGGGCGCGCGGGCCCGGCCCACTACGGGTCCCGCGACAGCTCGTCGTAGGCGATGCCGACCGCGAGGCCGAGGCGCGAAGCCGTGCCGCCGAAGTGGGTGTAGCCCGGGAGCGACTCGATCGCGACCGCCTGCTCGCGCGAGCGACCTTCCCGAAGCGCGCGGCCCGCGGCGTCGATCACGGCGCTGAAGTAGTCGCGCTGATAAGAGAGGTCATCGCGGCCGCCAACGGGTGGGAAGCCGGCTTCGTTGTGGCCGAAAATGTAGGTCGTGTCGGCCGCGAACTCGGGCGCGATGGTCTCGAGGACCTGGATCCATCCGTGGATCGACGCGCCGGACGGCGCGTCCGCGTTCGGGAACCCGCGGTTGTTGAGGAGGTCGCCGAGGTGGACGATGTTGGCGTTCTCGAAGAAGATGGCGATGTCGCCACCCGTGTGCGCGGGACCGTAGTGTTTCGCGGTGACGACCTCGTCGCCGATCTGGGCGCGCCACAGGTCGGTGAAGGTGAGGTCGGCGTACGCCGCGGGGTCCTCGGCGCCGCGCTGGCGGGCGCTGTTGCGCTGGTTCTCGAGGGCGCGTTCGTGGGCGACGATCGTGGTGACGTTGGGGCGCATGACCGCGTTGCCGCCGGTATGGTCGGGATGGTGGTGCGTGTTGACGAGAACGTCAATCCTTCGGGTCGTTCGTTCACGGAGCCCCTCCAGCAGGATCGGCGCGGTGTCGGCGAACTGGCTGTCGATGACGAGCACGCCATCGTTGTTGACGAGCCAGCCGACCACTCCGCCTCGTTCGGTGAAGATCCCGACGTTGCGACGGATCAGGGTAAACTCGGCCCTCGCCCTGGTCATTCCGGGCAGGGATTGCGGGAAGAGGGCCGCGACCGCACCGAGGGCGGACGCGCGAACGAATTCGCGACGGGAGTAACTCATGGGTCGATCTCCATGGCCTTCGGTGGACGAGTTGTGGAATCGATCGTCTGGAATATTGTCCTTGCGCGGCGCGCGGGGAAGGGTCTCGGCGCGGGCCGTCGCGTGACCATGGCGCCGAAATTGGTGGGCGCGGCTTTGCCATATCGGGGTACAAGAGAGACGGCCCGACTGTTCCGCGGCGGGCCGGGATCATACACTCCCCGCTGTCATGGCGCGTTTCCGGCGACGGAAACGGGCGTGAAGGGGGCGAGTTGACGAGTCGATATCGAGCCGGGGATCCAGATTGAGCGAGACATCGAACGGCGG
>CAZYTQ010000221.1:0-3405 GCA_964650135.1 uncultured Anaerolineaceae bacterium
GACAAGCATATGACTACTGGCAGGATCAACCAGATTACTATCCTTTCTCTCACCTCAACACAAAACAAGGGATTAAGCTTGCTTGAGAGAAGTGAGATACTAGATAATAAGATTTAGGTTCTTTAACATTACCAACGCATAGGCTAAATTCATTCTGAATTATCAAAATGAATAGAGCTATGTGTGTTTATGTTATTACCAGACAACCAACTAGACACAAGTTTATCCAAAAATGAAAGCTTAGAGAATTTAAGCTCAAGCTCATTTTGAATCTACTGGTCTGTGGCCATGTGTTCCTCTAAAAGCAGGTTAGGTTAACAAGGTTTTAATTTGCTAGCCCGTGTTCAGAGAACGACCTGTTCTAGAATGAGATCACATGAAAATCTTTCTCAAATCCTTTCGAATTTGATACTATCGTATATTTCACTATCACATTTAGCAACCTTGACACAACAATCCGCGATGAACACTAGAAGCTTTGGGGCTTCTATAGCCATCACACTATCACAGTGTGGACTGTTAGTCTTAAAAACAGGAGCAAGACTGGCTTGGTGTTTGCACAATCAAGCCCTGCATGCAGAGTATAGGATAGTAGTGAAGCTGAAACCCCATGTTCGGCACTAGTAGAGTGGCCATTTTAGGAGATTTGAAACATTAAAGTTGACATCAGCTACTTTATTAGGCGAATGTTCCGAAGATCATTCATATTAATATTTTGCTGCATCAATTAATGCTCAAATTTTTTTTCAGGATCATATCCTATATATATGCTTTTTTTTGGGGTCGATAGATTTGCTGAATTTTTAATTTTCCAAAAAAACAAAGTCTTTTTTTTCTACGATCGAACCTCTTACCCTACTTAGACCCTTGACCACCCCCAAACCCTATACCGTTCGTCTTCCCCAGCTCATGGCTACCCACATATAGGGGTATTT
This sequence comes from uncultured Anaerolineaceae bacterium, assembly GCA_964650135.1. Taxonomy (GTDB): domain Bacteria; phylum Chloroflexota; class Limnocylindria; order Limnocylindrales; family CSP1-4; genus JAFMJV01. The sequence continues at coordinate 936 of CAZYTQ010000221.1, forward strand.
GCCCGCCAAAACCCTTCCCTGTCAATATTCAAAAAATGCCCATAGATTGGCCTATGGCCCCGAGAAAGCCTCATTAACAAGGCACCAGAGACCCTTAATAGGGTCCTTTAGGCTATATTAGGAGTATCTAAGGGGACTTATGTCCCACAAAAAGTAGGTTTACCCTCTTCTTAGGGGTCATTTAGATAAAAAATACCTAAAAGGCCTCTTAAGAGGCATAAAGCCCCTCTAATGGGCTGCTAGTTAGTTCTATATACCCTTCATAGGGGATAGGACCCTTTGTAGGGTTACCTTTAGTGATCATTTGGGCCCCATCTTGGAGATATATAGAAATAGGGTCATCTAGTCTAAAAGATAGTTATAGTGCCAAAGAGACGTGTCAATCCCCAGTGGAAGACGATAAAAAGCTTAACTATGGGGCCAAAAGGGTCGACAAAGGTCCCCAGGGGGCCTTTTGGGGAAAAAGGTCGATCCTAATGTATTTGTGAATAAAATTAAAAATCCTTCAAAAATTTTGATTAGGTCCTCGGCAAAAAAAATCAAGATTTTGATCAAAATTTTCCAAAATCTCGATTTTTCAAATCCATTTTTCTCCAAACTTTCTATGGCGACCTACCTCAAACCTTACCCAAGGTTGTAGAGAAAAAATCAGAGAATCTCCTCATATTTTTTTGAGGCTGAGGTGACTAAGTTTTAAGGCCATTTTTGGCTAAAAACGAAAATGGAATACCGATCTGAACACCTGGTCGGTACTTTTGAGGAATTTTTTTTCGTCAAAAAAACTCAAAAAAAAAATTCCCAAAAGTACTGATCAGTACTTCAGATCGGTATTCATTTTTTTCAAAGGGCCAAAACTCCTCAATTTCAAAAGCAACCTAGCCTCAAGCTCACATGGCTAGGTTCGCTGATTTTTTCTCTACAACCCTATGTCAGGTTGGGGTACCCTTACTATGTTAAGTTTTGAGAAAAATGACTTTAAAAAATGGCGAGATCTGGAAAATTAATTTTCGATTTTGCCAAAAATTTACCCCTCATTATCTCAAAACTTCCTACGGTAAGGGCACCCCTTGTTCCTATAGGGTTGTAGGGAAAAAATCAGAGACTCTAGGCATGTGCATTGGAGTTCGGTTCGGTTTCGTTTTGGGGAAGTTTTGCCCCTTCAAAGAAAATGAATACCGATCTGAACACCTGGCCGGTATTTTTGGGAATTTTTGAGAATTTTTGAGTTTTACACTGGGGTACAATTTTCTTCAATTCTTTTCAAAACACTGAAATAAGGGTCCCAGGGGCCCAGACACACTATTTCACTACTCTAATGTACTCTTGCAAAAAATCAAAAATTTTGAGTTGCAACCCTCAAAATTTTTTGATCAAAATCTCAAATTTCGCCATTTTTCAAACTCACTTTTCTCCAAAGTTCCTACGGTGACCTACCTCAAACCGATACTCAACTTGTAGAGAAAAAATCAGCGAATCCAGCCATATTTTTTTGAGGCTGGTTTGACTCTGTTTTGAGGGAGTTTTGCCCTTTTGAAAAAAATGAATACCGATCTGAATACCGATCTAACTCAGATCGGTATTCCAAAAAAATTTTTTTTGACAAAAGTTCGATCAAAATCTCAAAATTTTGATCAAAAACTCAAAATCTCATTCAAATTTGTGATTTTGGGACTCAAATTGATTTTTTCTGATCTGAAATTTTTGACCCTCTTTTTCTCAAAACTTCACAGGGTGAGGGTACCTCTTTCTCCCACAGGGATGTAGAGAAAAAATCAGAGACTCTCCCCATATTTTTTGGAGTTCGGTTCGGCTTCGTTTTGACAGAGTTTTTGCCTTTTGAAAAAAATGGAATACCGATCTGAACTCAGATCGGTATTCCAAAAATTTTTTTTTGAGATTTTTCGACTGTCTGAAAATATGTTTCAAAACACTCAAATGAGGGCTCCAGGGGTCCAGATGCCTCATTTTACTACTCAAGTGTCCTTTTTGCGCAAGTGAAAAAATTTCGTTTTTTGTGACTTAGGGGGAAGGGGAGAGTGTTTTTTACGATTTTTTTCATTGATTAATTAATGAAAAACTGTTTGATTAATCAATGAAATTTTCATTGATTAATTAATTGATCAAAATTTCTCTTTGATTAAATCAAACTTTTGATTAATTAATCAAAGAAAAAAATTGATAAAACTCTCTCCCATGGTCCCATGAGTAGCAAAAATCGAAATTTTTTTTTTTCAATAAAACGTGCTCCCCTTCCCCCAATTGTGCATTTTACATCACTTTTTGCAAAAAAAAATTTTTCACTTTTTTTACTCAGGGGATCCCCAGGAGCACTTTTTTGCAAATTTTTTTACATTGATTAATCAAAAAAATTTTCATTGATTAATACATTGATTAATTAATAAAAAAAAAATTTCATTGATTTGCTCATTAATTACTCATTAATTAATTGATTAGTCAAAACAAAAAAATG
>CAZYTQ010000222.1:0-2630 GCA_964650135.1 uncultured Anaerolineaceae bacterium
TCATATACGGCGCCGATGTTGTTGAGGGTGGCGGCTTCGCCGGCGCGGTCGCCGACGTCACGAAGGAACGGAAGCGTCTCGTTGCGGCTGATGGCGACGGCTTCCCGAAGGGCTGTGGTTGCCTCCTCCATCCGACCCACACCGATGAGGTCGGCGCCCTCCCGCACCAGGGCTCTGACCAGGAGGAGACCGGCCACCGGCGAGATCGCCGGGTGTACCTGCACGGCGTATGCTTCCCGAAGTGCTCGGGCCTCGGCAACCGCCTTCTCTACCTTGCCTTCGTCGAGAGCACGAGCGATGCTGCGGAAGCGGCGAGCTAGCGTCGGATCGGTGACGCCACCGCTCGGCAGTGAACTCCACGCGGGTATGAGCCGTTCGACGGCGGGAGAGCGTCCCTGGTCGTCGGGGGGTTCAAGCGGCGGATGGGGCAGGTCTATAACGACCGACCGTACCGACCACAGATCAGTGGCGATCCATGGGGCGATCGCACGCAGCTCTGGTGGCCCGACCAGGATCAAGCCTCCGCCGAGGTCACGGCGGAGAACGTCGCGGCGGCGGTTGAGGCCGACGAGTAGGTCCTGCCATGCATCGAGCCATCCTGCCTTCCTCCGTTCCTCGGCAGTTGCGGGGCCGAGGCCGAGCACCCAGGACAGGTGGGTACCGAGAGGGGGTGCGGCGATCGCCTCCGCCCCTCCCGACAGATCCTTCGGGGTCTTGGGGCGCAGCACTCGCTGGCTGAGGCCACGCGTTGCCAACGTCACTTTGGCGCGCACCAACGCCATCTCTGCGGACGCCGCCGAGGGTGTGAAGACGAAAGCCAGCCAGAACCCGTCGGCGAGGTCGATATGGGCTCGAAGTCGCTCCCATTCGGCTTCGAACGAGGCCACCGCCGCTGCCGTCGTCGCCCGTCCGGTGGCGCCGCCTTCGCCGGCCATTGGTCTAGCCGCCGGGCTCGACGAGGCGGTCGACCTCGGGGCGGGCCAGGGGGTGGACGCCGTACCACTCCTCGTGGTTGCGGTAGGCGAGCACCAGGTGGAGATCGGAGAAACGGGCGAGCTGGGTCAGATCCTCGTCGGACTCCTGCGGGGGCTGCCCGGTGTCGGCGAGCTGCTTGAGCCATTCCGCTTGCGGCCGGGTGATGAGCCGGAAGTCTCTCTGGACTTGGCGGATCGCCTGGTCGGCAAGAGCGGCGGGATCGTCGTCGAAGGACGTGGAGCGGGTGATCGCCTCGCGTAGCAGCAACATGTAGTCCCGCAGGTGCCCTCCCGAGGCGGCGATCAACCGGCCGAGCGATACCTCGTCGAAGAGGCGGTCCCACTTCAGCATGCGTCGAGTCAGCACCTCACGCATCATGGCCACGCCACTTGCGTGAACCAGGCCTTCCCGGTCGGCGACCTTTACGGCCGTCAGTGTGGAGATGCCCCCGCCGAATCCGTCGGAGAGGCGGCCGCGCTCGAGGATCTGCAGATGCGGGGGGATGGTGTAGATCGTATGCAGGCCGGGCAGGTGGAGCTGCTCGGCGTGCTGGGCGAACACGACCTGGACCGACTCCTGGACCTGGGTGCCGGTGGTCGCCGTGTCGGTGAGGTGTTCTATCGAATCGACGAGGAATACGATGCCCTCGGACTGCTGGGCGGCGTTGACGGCGTCAGCGATCCGCTTGACGTAGTCGCGCACCTCTTTCGCCAGTGCCCCGAGGTGGCCGGCGAGAGCAGACTGGAGTCGGCGTTGGAAAGACGGGTCGGTCTGGATGTTGGCCTTGAGGCCGGCGGTGAACCCGGCGATGTCGATACCGGCAGTGACCTCGTCGAGCTGCACCTTGGACCGGGTGAAGAAGCCGGTGAGTCGGTCCCACCAGCTCTCGCCGAGGTCGGCGGGGGAGGCCAGGCCGTCGCGTGCGACCGTCTCGCCGAGGGCGCCGGCCAGCACCAGGAGGAGGTCGGTGATGTCGACCGGCGCCGTCATGTTGAGGTAGTCGTCCATGTCGACCGCTACGACTGTGTAGCCCGCCTCCTCCAGCTTGGAGCGCAATCGGCGCAGTTCCGTGCTCTTGCCACTCCCCCGGTAGCCGGAGAGGAGGTGAGCAGATGTCGGCTCGAGCTGCAGGAAGATCTGCCTGCCCAGTAGCTTGACGGGGTCCTCGTCGACGGGCAGGTTCTCGTAGATGGGCACGTAGCGTTGGTCGTCGAGGTCGAGCGGCTCGTCCCTCACCGCCCGGTAGAAGTCCCGTTGGTACTGCCCGAACTCGGAAACCATGTGCCACATCGTACCGGTCCCTCACCTCCAGCCCAGGCACGACCCGTCTCGCGGTGCCGCCCTCCCGGTCGGGGCGCCGGGAGGGCGGCACACGTTGCGTCCGGACGTCAGGTCGACGTGCCGGACGACACCGGCTGACGGGGTGGGGCCGGCTGTTGCGGTGGCGCCGGCGGGGCCGGTGAGCGCAACCCGGCGACAATCATGGCGACGGCCACCAGGCCGAGCAGGACGCCGCCGAAAAGGACGCCCAGCCCGACGGGAAGCAAGATCGCCGTCTTGACGCCTGCCGAGGCGTCGACGGTCACACCGGCGGACGCGTCGGCATTCATCACCACCAGGGTCCAGGTGCCGCCATCGCGAATGGCAACACCTGG
>CAZYTQ010000222.1:2640-3305 GCA_964650135.1 uncultured Anaerolineaceae bacterium
CCAGGTGCCGCCCTCGACCTCCCACTCCAATGTCTGGGTGCCGGAGCCGGTGGTGCTGGCCACCCAGAAGCCCGTTTCCCAGGGTTCCTCGGCGGGGGCGTTCCCGTCGAAGGTGCGGTAGCTGGCTGCATCCCCGGAGATGATCTCCTCGACGCGGGCGTGGGCGACGCCGCCGAGGTAGGCCTCGACGTCGTCGTCGGTGGCGATGCCGGCGAAGACGGGCTCACCGGTGACGCCGGCGACGGTCACCCGTACCGGAACCGTGCCTGAGAAGGGGATCCAGTCACCGGGATGGGCGCCGAGATGGACCTCCTGCGACACCAGGGCGTACGAGCCAGTGTCGAGGCGGACCGTGGGGGTCTCGATGAAGCCGTCCGCACCGCGGCCCGAGTACGCCCAGGTGAGGGCACCGCCGGCAAGCATCATTGCACCGGCGCCCAATGCGAAGATGCACCCGAATACGGCAAGGACGATCGATCGTGTTTTCATAGGAGTTGCCTCCCCTCGGCGACCCCCACATCCTCCGCTCCTCGTCCTCAGGGCACCAGTGCCGAACGTCCCTTTGGCTCGTAGTCGTAGTACTTAGTACGTAGTACTTCGTACCAGCTAGTCCGCCCCGACGAGTTTCTTGAGCCGGGCGGTGGCGCTTCCCTTGCGGGCCAGCT
>CAZYTQ010000223.1:0-3253 GCA_964650135.1 uncultured Anaerolineaceae bacterium
CGTAGGATCCGTTCAGCTGGATGTTCGGGCTTCCGTTCACGCGGTAGCTCGCGCCTGAACCCGTCGACACGACACAGTTCACGGGTCTCTCGACGAACGTGTAGTCATACGTGCCATTGCCGAAGTCGTCCGTGTTGGCCGAGAGTGAACCGGACACCTCGATGACACCGCCGCCATTGCACGGTACGGATTCATTGACCGTGATCGTCGTCAGCGACGCGCCGATTCCGTCCGCCGCCGCGCCCTGGTCGAACCCGACCGAGAAGACCGCGGAAAGGATCTCGCTGAAAACGATCATCGCCTCGGCCTGACTCAGATTGTCACCTGGACCCGTGGAGCTGCCTCCGCAGCCGGTCACGAGAAGGGCGCCGGCGAGCAGGGCCGCGACCGAGGATGAGATTCTCCGTTTCATCAACACTCCTTCTTCGTGGTGGAGATCGGGGAGGCGCGACGGATATCGGATCCCCGCCGGGTCCGAACCCGGCGGCACCTATTATCGTCCGTAAAGTCGATCCTCACAATGTTCGACTCAAACGTCTGGAGAATCGACCAGGTGGCGAGGCGGGGCCACGTCGTGGAGAGCGGGCGGATCGCGGCGGAGGGAAGCCGGGATGAACTGCTCGGGAATCCGGAGGTGCGGAGGGCGTACCTGGGCATTGTAGGGCCAGACGTCACTTCCTCGTCAGCCGCGCGTAGTGCGCCCGGGTTTCCTGGACATCGATCTCCAGGGCCTGTGCCGCCCAGGTGAGCTCCGTGGATGCGACCTGGTTGAGACCGAAGATCTGACGGCATTTGTGGTCGTCCGCGAAGTCGATCATCACGAAGTTCGGCATGAAGGTCTTGAGAATCGACCCGGACGAGTGCGACGTCGGGTCGACGCTGTTCGCGATCCGGGAGTTGATCGCCTCCGACAGACCCCCCTTCCAGAGACTCTTGAGTCTCCCCACGTTCTTCGAACTCCACATCCCGTCGTTCCGCTTCCGGATGCTCTCGCTCAGGCCCGTGGTCGTCCAATACATCATGCCCATCACGTTCGGGTCGCTGGCGGCGCCAAGGCTCATCAGCTTACCCTGCTTCTTTTCGTTCTGCCCGATCTTTCCGAATGGCTTCGCGACCGAGGTTCCACCCTTGCCAAAATACTGCATTCCAAGGTAGTTGGCGTTGTAGGAGCCTCCCCCGCCGTACAGGTTCTTGATGCCGAGGATCCCGCCTCCAGGCTGCTTGTACCTTGGAGGAATCGCCGCGAGCCCGGACGAAGTGAACAGGCAGACGACATACCCCGCCAGCGCTCGAAGGCTGGTCGTGTTCAGGTTCCCCCTTCCCCGGTACAACCTGCCTTCCAGAGTGTCCTCGCAAACCTCTGCGATGAGTTCCCAGTTGGAGCACTTGTCGAACTTGAGAATCAGGAACTCCGACGGGTTCACTTCGACGAACGACTTCGCCTGCTGCAGCATCCCCGTCAGACCGAGGCCGAACGATCCGCCTCGCAGCTTCGTGCGCGTAATTGTCTCCGTGCGGCCGACGTCGGGCATGTACCTGGTCTTCGTCTCATCCTTCATCAACTTCTTGTCTGCGTGGAAGGCCCTCAACTCCGCCTGCTTCCCCGGTCCATGCGTGCCGGGAACCTTCGCCGCGGCGACGCGAAGGTCAAAAATACGCACGCCCACCGCCGCCTGGCCACCGATGTCCAGGTTCTGGGTCTGTATGTTGGACCCACCGCCGGTGATCCCTGCGTCGTGGCTGCCAGCCATGACGATTTCGTTCAGTTTCTTGTCGAGCCCGAGGTCGGCATACTTGATCATGCGGGTTTCCTGTAGACAGGAAGGTGGTTAGAGGTGGCACCGCCTGACGCCGACATGATATCACCGCGAGCACGCACTCTACCAGCCTCACCCCTTCGCCTCGCGTCGCCGCGCGACCGCCGGCCATCAGACCTCCGGTGTCGATGAGCCACAGGGGACGCCGACCACACAATCCTCCAACCTCACGCACCCGCACCCGAGCCCAGCCAGGATCGCCTGGCGCATCCGTTGGGCGCGGGCGATGAGGTCGTCCATCTCCTTCAGCTTCGCCTGGGCCAGCGCCTGCCACCGGTCACCCATCGGCGTCTCCTCTCCAAATCCGTGGAAGAGCGTCCGGATCTCGTCGAGCGAGAAGCCGGCGCCCTGGGCGAAACGCATCACCTCCAGCATCCGCGGCACCACGGGATCGTACCGCCGTCGGCCGTTCACACGCCGCGCCACAGGCAGGATTCCGATCTCCTCGTAGTAGCGCAGCGCCGAGGTCCGAACCCCCGCCAGCCGCGCGACCTCCCCGATCGTCAGATCGCTCATCTCCCCTCGCTTGACTTCAAGTTGACTTGAACATGTAGCGTTCGAAAGGTCGAGGCAACGAGCGAGTCTTCAACGGATCGAGGAAACGGGGATGAACAGGTTCGAGAAGGTGGATGATCGGACGATCGACGATCGGCTGCGGACGGCCAGCGGCCTCGTCGCCGTGGACTTCACCGCGGTGTGGTGCGGGCCGTGCCGCGTCTTCGACCCGATCCTGGCGCGGGTCGCGGAGGAGTTCACGGGGCGCCTCGAGGTGGTGGAGCTGGATACCGACGCCAACCCGGGAGCGGTGACGCGCTACGGGGTGCGCGGGATGCCCACGCTCATCTTTTTCCGGGACGGCGCCGAGGTGTCGCGGTCGATCGGAGCGGTGTCGGAGCCGATGCTGCGGAGGCGGATCGAGGAGAACATCGGAGCGGAGTAGCGGTATTGCTTCGCGTGGTTGACCCGTGACTTGAGAAAGGAGACCGAACGTGCGGCTGCGCCTCACCCGCCTCGACGAGCGCCGGTACGAAACGGTGATTACCCGCTCGGACGGTGTGACATATCATGTGAAGGGCGTGGGCCACATGTCCTCCATTCCGCACGATCTCGCCCACTTCGCGATCGAGCAGGGGCTGGGAATCCGCCGGGGGTTCTGGGGGAGCGTCGCCGACGGCGCCGTCTTCGGGAGCCTGACGCACGTCAGCGGGCGCCGCAAGCCGCGGGCGGCCGAGCGCTCGAAACAGGTGCTGAAGGCCAACAAGGATGAACTCACGGAAACGGAGATCCTGGTCGGTCTCTTCAACCAGGCGCTCGAGGAGGGGCTCGGACCGGAGTCGCCGGAGTTGCATGAGCGTCTTCGGCGTTATACCTGGACGCCCCCGGGGCATCCGCCTCGGCGGTTTACCAACGCGGAGATCGACGCGGCATGCGCGGGG
>CAZYTQ010000224.1:0-3249 GCA_964650135.1 uncultured Anaerolineaceae bacterium
GCGGAGGGCAAGGCCGTGCCCGTGCGCGATGCCCTGGCGCTCATCAACCAGACCTTGGACACCGTGCTGGCCGAGCAGGAGGGCGACTTCGACGCGGACAGCCGGTTCGCGCTCGCCTGGTTCGAGCAGTACGGCTTCGAACCCGGAGCGTACGGGGTCGCTGACGTCCTGGCCCGCGCCAAGGTCACGAGCGTCGACGGCATGCGCGACGCGGGCATCCTGGCGTCGCGCGGTGGCATGGTGCGCCTCCTGACGCCGGCAGAGCTGCCACCCGACTGGGACCCCGCGACGGACACGCGCCGGCCCGCATGGGAGGTGGTCCACCATCTGATCCGCGTGCTGGAGCGCGGTGAGGCCGCCGCAGCCGCCCTGATCGCCAAGCTGGGTGCCGATGCGGAGATCGCCCGCGAGCTCGCGTATCGCCTCTACGTCCTGGCGGATCGCAAGAAGTGGTCCACGGAGGCCGGCTGGTACAACGGGCTGGTCCAGAGCTTCCCGGAAGCGCTCCGGCTCTCTCGGGAGGTCAGTGAGACGGCTGCGGAGCAGCAATCACTCTCGTTGTAGCCTCGCGAGCATGTCAAGTGCTGCGTAGTACTTGACAATTGATGTGATGGCGGCTGACAATCGGTAGGTGGATACGCCCGCGGATCATGCAAAGCTCCTCGCCCTGCGGCTGACGCACGACCTTGATGGCGTCGGGATCGGCCCGCGGCTCGCGCGGGAGCTAGGCGTGTCCCGACAGGTCGCGAATGGCCACCTGCAGCGCCTGGTGTCCGAGGGACTCCTGGACGCGACCGGGGCGACCCGGGGTCGCTCGTATCGGCTCGCACAGGTGGCGGCTGGGTCCGACGTGTACCAACCCGAGGGTCTCGAGGAAGACCAGGTGTGGCGGCGGACGTTCGCGGAGCCGCTCGCGCACCTGCCCACCAAGGCTCGGCGTATCTGGCAGTACTGCGTCACGGAGATGACGAACAACGCCATCGACCACGCCGGAGCCACGGCGATCAGGGTCGGGTACGTGATGACGGGCTATGACGCCACGGTGACCGTCGAGGACGACGGCGAGGGGATCTTCCACAAGCTCCAGCGGGTGCTGGGTCTCGCGGAGCCACGGCAGGCCATCCTCGAGCTCGCCAAGGGCAAGCTCACCACTGCTCCCGAGCGCCACTCGGGGGAGGGCATCTTCTTCACCTCCCGCATGCTCGACACCTTCGACATCCAGTCGGGTGACCTCCGGTTCGCGCATCAACTCGGCCGGCCCGACATCTTCGACACGCATGACGACGTCATCCAGGGGACACGCATCACCATGAACCTTCCGAACCACACCGAACGCACCACATCGGCCGTCTTCGAGGAGTTCGCCGACCCAGAGGAGGCCACCTTCGACCGGACCATCGTGCCGGTCCGCCTCGCGCAGGAGCAGGGCGACTTCCTGGTCTCCCGCTCCCAGGCTCGGCGGATCAGCGATCGATTCGACCGGTTCCGCCAGGTGGAGATCGACTTCGACGGGATCGACGAGATCGGGCAGGCGTTCGCGGACGAGCTGTTCCGGGTCTTCCCCAGGGACCACGCGGACACGCGACTCGTGCCTGTGAACACCGCGCCTGCGGTGGACCGGATGATCCGGCACGTCACCGCGCGCCCGGCTGGCGGCTGACCGACGATCGCGGCTGGCCCGCGCCTTGACCGGTCCACGCGATACGGCTATACAGGAAGCATGAAAGCAACCATCGACGTCCCCGACGCGCTCTATCGGCGGGTGAAGGCCCGTGCGGCCCTCGACGGGCGCGCCGTCCGTGATGTGACCATCGAGCTCTACGAGCGCTGGCTGGACGACCGCGAGATGCCAGGAGCCCCGGCGGACCCGCCCCTCACGGGCGCGGAGTGGCTGGCGGGTTGGCAGGAGCTGGGCAAGGAGATCCAGCGCCATTCGATCGATCCTCGCCCGTTGAGTGAGATCATCCTCTCCGAGCGGCGCTGAGTGCTGACAGTCGACGCGTCGGTCCTGGTCGCGGCCGTCCTGGATGACGAGGAGGCGCATCGCGATGCCGTGCGACTCCTCGACCTGGTCACGGGGTCCGGCAGGACGATGCATGAGCCGGCGATCGCGGTCGTGGAGGTCGTCTCGGCGATCGTTCGGCGCACCGGCGATTCAGCGCTCGCCCAGCGAACGGGTCGCTACCTGCTGCGGAACCCGACCGTCATGCTGCACCCACTCGACATGCGCGCGACGTCGCACGCCGCAGGACTCGCCGCGGATCGGCGGCTTCGTGCCGGGGACGCGTTCTATGCCGCGGTCGCGCAGCAGAACGACTGCCAGCTCATCACCCTGGATGCCGAGCTGATCGGGCGCGCCCGCCCCGAGATCGACGCGCTCACACCCGCCGAGTGGCTGGCGCAGGCAGGAGCGGAGGGTCGCTGATGGCCACCACCAACCACGAACGCGTGGGCAAGGCGCTCGAGCTGCTCAAGGCCGGGCTTGCGCCATTCATCGAGCGAGAGCTGCGCGACCGGTTCGGCGCCCGAGCGCTGGATGAGGCGCAGCGATATGCCGCGAGCGACCGCCTGGAATCGGCCAGACCGTTCCAGTCGTGGGACGTGGCGGTCCAGCTCAAGCTCATGTGGGAGGGCTGGAACGACGTCTTCCGGTTCACGCTCGGCCCCGCGGAGCGATCCCTCGTGCAGGAGCTGCGCGGCTTCCGCAACAAGTGGGCGCACCAGGAAGCGTTCACCAGCGACGACACGTATCGAGCGCTCGACTCGGCCAGCCGGCTGCTCGCCGCGATCTCGGCACCCGAGACCGACGAGGTCGAGAAGGCCAAGATGGAGCTGCTGCGCGTCCGCTTCGAGGAGCAGGCGCGCACCGACCGTCGCAAGGCGGGCACGGCGATCGACAGCCAGGCGACCGGGACCCTCAAGCCGTGGCGCGAGGTGGTCCAGCCGCATCGCGACGTCGCCTCGGGCCAGTACCAGCAGGCGGAGTTCGCCGCGGACCTGTGGCAGGTCCACATCGGCGAGGGATCGCCGGAGTACCGCGACCCGGTCGAGTTCTTCCGCCGGACGTACCTGACCGACTCGCTCCGTGACCTGCTCGCGGGCGGCGCCAAGCGGCTCGCGGGATCCGGCGGCGACCCGGTGGTCCAGCTCCAGACCAACTTCGGCGGCGGCAAGACCCACTCCATGCTCGCGCTGTATCACCTGTTCGGCGGCACGCCCGCGACCGAGCTGGTGGGTGCCGAGGAGGTG
>CAZYTQ010000225.1:0-3247 GCA_964650135.1 uncultured Anaerolineaceae bacterium
GCAGTGGACGGGCAGCGGTCGCGCCGGCACCGACGTCGCCATCACGGACGTCTGAGTGCGTACTGGGTGTCGTGCCCTGGAGCCGTTCCTGGTGCAGGTGCGCACGCTCGATGCCCTGGAACTCGCGTCGATCGAGTTCCTGGCAGCCTCGTCAGCGACCATCCCTCGCGACCACGACCAGCACCTGCGAGGATGCGGCGCGCGCGATGGGCATCCCACTCGAGACGCTGTGATGCCGCGCATCCCGGCGGCAGCGATGGTGGCCGACCGGCATGGAGGTCGACCGACGGCTGACGGCGGAACCGCCGCGGGCTGCCGTCCGCGGCTGGCTATCGGCCGCGGCCGGCCAGGCGCCCCTCGCGCAGAAAGCGGCGCAGGAGCGCGGTGATCTTGCGGTAGTGGCTCGCCAGCTGCTCCGCGGCGAGATCGGCGTCGCCCTGCTGGACCGCCTCCCAGAACGCCTGGTGATGCTCCGGCGAGTGGGGCACGCGCATCCAGCGCAGTGACCGCGCGACCTCCTGGCGGAGGCGGCTGATGAGACCCACGAGCCGTGGCCGCGCGGTGACCGCGTACAGACGCTGATAGAAGTGCTCGCGGGCGGCGAGCCGAGTGTCGTCGTCCGGGGCGTCCATGATCTCCTGGAACAGCGCGCCCAGGGCTTCCAGATCGACATCGGTGAGGAGGGGCACGGCCAGCCGGACGGCGTGCGTCTCGAGCACGGTCCGCAGGTCGTAGATCTCCTCGACCTCGTCGGCGTCGAGGCTCGTGACGGTGAATCCGCGATGCGGCTCCGAGCTCACGAGGCCTTCGTACTCCAGCACCCGCAGGGCCTCGCGCACCGGGATCCGGCTGGTATCGAACGCGGTCGCGAGCTCCTCCTGTCGCAGCCGTGTCCCAGGTGGCAACACGCCCCCCAGGATCGCCTCGCGCAGGGTCTCGAGGACCAGCTCCTGGGCGGTCTGCAGGCGAGGGCGCATCTCCTCGATGAGCACCGCGAGCCGCTCCGCGTCGTAGCCGGACCCGTCGTTCGTGAGCATCCACCACCTCCGGCCCGAGACACCGGACCGGCGGCCATGGGCGTCCGCCGGACGGGGCGTTCGAGACTCGCGCGAGTGTATCCCGATCAGGGCAGGCTGGAGTCCATGCCGGACCGATCGGGACACAGTCGACGGCACCCGGTCGGCACTCCGCCGACGATCGGATGGCAACAGGACCTGTCAGATTGGATACACTCCCTGCACGGTGGGACACATCGCGGACGACGTTCGGGTGGCGACCTTCGGAGGCGTGTCGGCGCTCCCGTTGCTGGTGGCCGAGCGCCTTGGCCTCACGAGCGCGCACGGCCTCGCCCTCACGACGACCCGGACGACCGATTCGACGGCGCTCCGGGACGACCTCCTGGCCGGGCGCATCGATGTCGCCCATGCGGCACCTGACAACGTCTTCGCGTGGGTGGACGACGCGCCGGGTGACGCGCCGGGCGACGCGGAGCCGGCCGACGAGACCCCCGGCGTGGAGCCTGATGCGCAGACGCCCATCGGGGTGTGGCTGGCCGGCTCCAACGGCCCCATCACGCTCCTCGCGCACCAGGCGAGCCGCATCGCCGACCTCCGGGGAGCTCGCCTGGGTGTCGACGCGCCGACCAGCGGCTTCGCGCCCGTCCTGGTGGGTCTCCTCGCGACCGCCGGTCTGGGCACCCGCGACGTGGAGCTGGTGCCGCTGGGCGCGACCCGCGGCCGATACAGGGCGCTGCTCGAGGGTCGGATCGACGCCTCGATGCTCACGCTCCCCTGGTCGACGCTCGCCGAGCGAGCCGGCGGGCACGGGCTCGCGGACCACGCCGCCATCGCCGCGGGATTGCTGACATCGGCGGCCCTCGTGCGTCGCGACCGACTGCGGGCCCGTCATGAGCCCCTCGACCGCTACCGGACGGTGCTCGCGGCCGCGGTCGCCTGGCTGCGGGATCCGGCGTCGCGTGACACCGCGGCCCGCTGGCTCGCGGAGGACCTGGAGCTGGAGATCGACGTGGCCCTGGACGTCCTCGACACCATGGCCGACCCGGTCACCGGCTGGCCCGCGTCGGTGGATCCCCGGCCTGGGGCCCTCGACGCGGCCCATGCGCTCCGCGCGTCGATCGGCCGCCAGCCCGCGCGCGACGCGGATGCCTACCTGGTGACGCCATGAGCCTCATCGCCGTGGACCGAGGCCCCTGGACGAAGGACCCGTATCCGCGCCCCAGCGAGGCCGAGCAGGCCAGACGCTGGCAGGCGACCCGGGACATCGCCCGGGAAGCCGGTGCCCGCGCCGTCGTGGTCGCGGGGCATGGTGGGGGCACCGCGGAGATCCAGCATCTCGCCAACGTGGCCGTGCGCTGGGAGTCGCTGCTCGTCGCATCGGTCGATCCGGCCGTCCCGCCGCGGCTGCTGCTCCAGCTCGACAACCACGCGGCCGGCGCGGCCGACTGGTCGACGGTCCCCATCGGGGTCACCGGGCCCGGCCTCGCGGATGTCGCAGCGGCCTGGCTGACCGAGCACCTCGGGCCGGGCGAGGCCGTCGGTCTCCTGGGGCCGCTCACCGAACGCTCCGGACGACCGCTCCGGGCCGCCCTGGACGGCCATCCGGTCATCGAGCTCGGCTCGGCGTTCCTGCGGCACCGACTGGTCAAGGGCGACGAGGAGCTGCGTTGGGTGGCGTGGGCGGCGGCGGCATGTGACCGCGCCATCGAGGGCTTCCGCGCGGATGCGCGACCGGGCATGCGCGAGGATGAGCTCCAGGCGCTCCTGGTGTCGCACGTGGTGACCGCTGGCGCACAGCCCGGCATCTGCTTCGTGGCGTCCGCGCCCGCGAGCGGCGGCGAGGCCGTGGTACCGCGCCAGGTCCCCGGGCGACGAGCCACGGTCGCCGGCGACACGCTCACGTTCGAGCTGTCCGCGGGCATGGGCGGCGTGACCACGCAGATCCTGCGCACCATCCAGCTCGGTGGCGAGCCGTCACCCGACATCCGACGCATCCACGACGTCGCGGGCGCGACCTTCGAGGCCCTGCTGGCAGCCGTCCGGCCCGGCGTGGCGCCTGCCCGCCTGGAGGCGATCGGCGGTGCCATCATCGAGGGCGCGGGCATGACCATCGTGGATGACCTGGTCCACGGCTATGGCGGCGGCTACCTGCCGCCCGTGCTGCGGACACCGGGGACACGCCGCGCCCCGCCCCCGGATCTGCCGCTCACGACGGGCATGCTCATCGTGCT
>CAZYTQ010000226.1:0-3230 GCA_964650135.1 uncultured Anaerolineaceae bacterium
AGGCCAGCGACCTGACCAACGACGTCGTCGATCACGCGGTCGAGTGGGGCCTGGACGACGTCCTCGTCCTCCTCGCGTGCGGGTGGCTCGCGATCGGGGCTCCCGCCGGGACCCGTGTCGCCATCGTCGTCGGAGGACCCCTCGGGGACCACCGACAGCACCAGCAATCGTCCGTTCGTGTCATGTGCCAGATCCAGGGCCGCCTCCACGGCGGCGTCGCTGTCATCGCTGCCGTCCGTGGCCACCAGGATCGTGCCGAAGCGTGCCATCCCTGCCTCTCTCCCCCCGTCCGGGCTGCCGGTCGGGAAGGCCCACCATCGTGCCATGCCCGGGCGCGCTCGTCCGGGCTGTCGGATGGTGCGCGGCAGACTACCATCGCGCTGCATGCGAGCCAGCCCATGGACCCGGACGGGACGGCTCGCCGGAAGCAGGCCGTCCATCGCGCAGGGAGACCATCCGGACCGTGCCCGAGCTGCCGCTCTCCCGTCCCAGGTTGCCACGGCCGGTCCGGCTGCGGTCGACGCGCACGCCTGCCCAGCAGCCGACGAGCCCGGTCGCGCGGCGTGACGAGATCGAGGGCGAGGGGCTGCGCTGGATCCACATCCCCCGACCCACGGGCGCGGATGGGGAGTGGCTCCAGTCCACCTTCGGCTTCCACGCGCTGGACCTCGAGGACGTGTTCTCGCGCAACCAGCGACCCAAGCTGGACCGCTACGACGACTACCTGTTCCTGGTGATGCAGTTCCCGGTCTATGAGAAGGCTCGCCAGCGGATGATCTCCGTGGAGCTCGACCTGTTCGTGGGCCAGGGCTACCTGGTGACCCTGCCGAGCGCCGAGCTGCCGCCACTCGAGGCGCTGTTCGAGCGGGTGGGGGAACGCGAGGACCTGCGCTCCCAGCTGTTCTCCAAGGGCGCTGGATACGTGCTCTATCGGGTCGTGGACGCGTGCGTGGACGCGTCGTTCCCGATGCTTCGCAAGATGGGTCTCAAGCTGGACCAGCTGGAGGACGACATCTTCGAGGAGAAGCGCTCGTCCGAGATCGTGCGCGACATCAACGACCTGAAGCAGGAGATCATCACGTTCCGGCGCATCGTGCGGCCCCAGCGGACCGTGCTGGGTGACCTGGAGAAGACCAAGCAGCGCTATCTCGCCGAGGACATGGAGATCTACTTCGACGACATCTCCGACGCGGCGGAGCGCATCTGGGACATCCTGGAGAACCACAAGGAGGTCATCGAGTCGCTCGAGGCGACGAACGAATCGGTGCTCTCGCATCGCCTCAACGACGCCATCAAGGTGCTCAACGCGGTGAGCGTGCTGGTGCTGCCGGCCACCCTCATCGCGAGCATCTGGGGCATGAACGTGCTGCTGCCGCTGGTCGGCGATGAGTCCGATCCGGCCAACTTCTGGGTCCTCGCGGTCATCATGCTCCTGACCATCGTGGGCACCTTCGGGTACTTCCGCAGGCGCGGCTGGCTGTAGCGGCAGGCGCGGCTGGCGCGGCTGGCTGTGGCGGCGATCCGCTGCGCGGACGGCGCTGGCTCGGACCGCGACGCCCGGATCGGCACGATCCGTGTCCGGCACGCCCACGGCGCCCAGCCCGGGTCCGACGTACCCTGTCGGGGCTGTGACGCTCGTCGGCCGGGACGTCGAGCGGGCCGGATACGGAGGGCGGAGCGTGCGGGCGGTCGGACGGCGACAGGTGCTCCGCGCTGGTCTGGGTGTGCTTGCTGCCGCGGCACCCTGGTCACGTGCGATGGCCCAGGCACCCGACCCGACACCGGCCGTCACGGCAGGCCCGGAGGAACCCTCGGCCGCCACGCCGGGCCCGACCGCGCATCCCCCGCCGGGACCCCTGCGGCTGCTGACCTCGCCCGACCACTGGGACCCCGGTGTCATCGTGGCCCTCGCCGCCGAGCAGGGCATCGATGTCCGGGTCACGCCGCTCGTGGACGACGCGTCCGCCCATGCGGCGATCGTCGCCGGGAGCGTGTCCGCGGACCTCGTCACGGCCGATGGAGGGTGGGTCGAGCGCTACCGTGCCGACGACCTCCTGGCCCCCCTGACCCTGGGCCTGTCCGACGCGGTCCGGGACCTCTTCCCGGTCGCCCGGACGATGGACCTCGTGGCCACCAGCGACGGGCTGCTGGGCTATCCCTGGAGCTGGTCACCGCTCCAGGTGGTGTTCGACCCCACGCGGGTCGCCAGCTCACCCGCATCGTGGGACGTGCTGCTCGAGCGACGTCACCGACGACGGGTCGTGGTCGAGGCACAGCGGATGGAGCTGGTGCTGTGCGCGGCCCGTGCCATCGGCGCCCGGGACCCGCTCGCCATGACCGACGCCGAGCTGGCGCTCGCGACCGACTGGCTGACGCGTCTGGCGCCCAACGTGCGCCGCGTGGTCCGCCAGCGGAGTGACGCGATCGGCCTGCTGGCCACCGGCGAGTGCAGCCTGGCCATCTCCGCGCTCGGGGCACCGGATCTGGTGAAGGACGCCGGTGGCCCCGAGCTGACCGCGTTCGTGCCCACCGAGGGCACGGTCGGCTCCATCGAGGTGGAGGTGCTGCTCCGCGACTCACCCAACGCGGCGCGGGTGCCGGCCTGGCTGGAGGCCGCCGCGTCCCCGGCGGAGGCCGCGGCATCGTTCCTGCGCGATGGGCGGCCGCTGTTCAACGAGCCAGCGTTGCGGCTGCTCGTCGAC
Organism: uncultured Anaerolineaceae bacterium; assembly: GCA_964650135.1. GTDB lineage: Bacteria > Chloroflexota > Limnocylindria > Limnocylindrales > CSP1-4 > JAFMJV01. The sequence goes on from CAZYTQ010000226.1 coordinate 2,703, forward strand.
ACGGGTCATGGCGATCGCGCCCGGCGCTACCTGTATGACCAGCCCGAGACGGCGCTGGAGATGACGCTCACCGGGCCGGGCGCGCGTCTCGAGGCCTGTCTCGCGGCGTATGCGACCGCGTTCGCCGAGGTACCCGGCGCATGACCCACGACACCGACCCGGACATCGTCGATGACATCACGGGGACGAGCGACACGGACGCGCAGCATCCCGTGAGCAGCGCCCGGACGAGCGACACGGACGCGCAGGAGCCCGCGAGCAGCGCCCAGGCGGGGGATGTCGCGGCCGTCTCGTGGGGTGTCGGGCGCATCGATGTCTTCTGGCGCGCCCCCGATGGGTCGCTCCTGACCCGTCACTGGGATCGGGCCGGCTGGTCGCGCGAGTCCTCCCTCGGAGGCACGCTCGCCTCGCCACCAGCCGTGGTCGCGTGGGCCGTGGGCCAGATGGAGGTGTTCGCGGTGTTTCCCGACGGGCAGCTGTGGGACCGCTACTTCGATGGCTCGGACTGGCATCCCTGGGAGTCGCTCG
>CAZYTQ010000227.1:0-3222 GCA_964650135.1 uncultured Anaerolineaceae bacterium
ACAAGCCGGGGTTGCACACCCTGTACGAGGTCGTCGGCGCGGACGTCATCGCGCGCTGGCACCGCATGCGTGGCCACGAGACGCGCTTCCTGACCGGCACGGACGAGCACTCCGTGAACATCCACGAGCGGGCGAAGGAGCTGGGCCAGGACACCCGTGCCTTCGTCGATGGCATGGTCGCGCTGTTCCAGACCGCCGAGGACGCCCTGGGTGTCACGCCCGACCGCTTCATCCGGACCACCGACCCGGACCACCACCGCGCGTCGCAGGAGATGGTCCGCCGGGCGTATGCCAACGGCGACGTCTACCAGGGCACCTACGAGGGCTGGTACTGCCCCAACGAGGGGTTCCGGAACACCTCGGACCTCATCGAGGACGCGACCGGGGTCCACTGTCCCAACCACCCGGGTGTCGAGCTGGAGTGGCTCACCGAGCGCAACTGGTTCTTCCGTCTCTCGGCGTACGGCGACCGCTTGCTGCGCCACTACGAGGAGCATCCCGAGTGGGTGCAGCCGGAGTACCGGCGCAACGAGATGCTGGGCTTCATCCGCCAGGGTCTCGAGGACATCTCCATCAGCCGCGAAGGCTTCCACTGGGGCATCCCGTTCCCGATCATGCCCGACGGGTCGAGCGCCCAGCGACCGGATGGCTCATGGGACCCGGCCGCCGGTGTCATCTACGTCTGGTTCGACGCGCTCATCAACTACATCACGGGCGCGGGGTTCCCCGACGACCCCGACGCGTTCGCGCGTTGGTGGCCCGCGGACCTGCATGTCATCGGCAAGGACATCAACCGCTTCCACACCATCATCTGGCCGGCCATGCTCATGAGCGCGGGGCTGCCGCTGCCGCGCCGCGTATGGGTCCACGGCTGGCTGCTCGCCCAGGGCGAGCGGATGAGCAAGAGCCGGGGCAACTTCCTCGATCCGGTGGATGTCGTGGCGGCGCTCGGCCGGGACGGCGCGCGATACGCGACGCTGCGCGAGGTCGCCTTCGACCGGGACGCGGACGTGTCCTGGGACAGCTTCCTGCGGCGCTACAACGCGGACCTCGCCAACGACCTCGGCAACCTCGTGAACCGGACCATCTCCATGACGGGTCGCTATCTCGAGGGCGACCGGCCGGCGCCCGCGTCGGGCGGCGAGCTGGGCATCGCCTGGCCGGAGCACCTCGCGGCGTTCGATTCGGGTGTGGAGGGCTGCATGCTCCACGAGGCGCTCGCCGCGCTGTGGCGCTTCGTGGGTGCCGCGAACCGGTACGTCGATGCGCAGCAGCCATGGGGCCTCGCCAAGGCCGTCAAGGCCGGCGACCCGGAGGCTGCCGCACGGCTGCGGGACGTGCTGGGGGAGCTCCTGGAGGCGTGCCGGGTCATCGGCATCACCGTCGCGCCGTTCCTGCCCGACACGGCGCCCCGGATGCTTGCCCAGCTGGGTCACGACTACCCGTACGGCCCCGACGGCAACGGCGGACCCCCCGTGGACACGCTGCGGGCCTGGGGCGGTGGTGTGTCCCCGGGTCGCGTGGCATCACCCGAGCCGCTGTTCCCGCGTCTGGAGATCGAGGCCGACGCTCCCTAGCGCCCACGAGGATGGGCCCGGTCTCCTGGCCTCGATGCCGAGGTCAGTAGAGCTTGCGAAGGCCCAGGATGTCGCCCCGCCCAAGGGTGAACGCGGTGTCGTCACACCAGCCGATGCCCTCGCTCATGGTCAGCCGGCCATGCTTCGATTCGGAGACATGCCCAAGGCCGAACACATGGCCGAGCTCGTGGGTGGCGATGGAGCGGAGCACGAACCGTTGACCCGAGCACTTGGCAGGCGACGTGCTCCAGGTGGCGTATCGCTTGTTGAGCAGCACATCCGACTCCACGGCGCGGTCACGGCCGGGCAGCACCTGGTATGTGGTGCAGGTGAGGCCCAGGATGCCCGGCGGCAGGTTGCCGAAGCCGATGACATTGGTGCCGTCCCGCTGGCGACATGTGCCGTTGCCCTGGATGTTCGGCTTCTTCGTGGTGACACCGGCGTAGCTCGCACGGGCGCTCACCTGGTCGGCCATCCCGCAGTCGTTGCGGGAGCCCGTGATGGAGCGCACGGCGGACGTGATGTGCGCCAGCGCCCGCGCGCGAGTGAGCTCGCCGGGTGTGCTGCTGGCCCGGAAGCGCCACGACCAGGTCGTGGTCCAGCGAAACCCGATGAGCGTGTGCGCCTTGTCCTGGCACGCGGGGTCCGAGCCGGCGACCCGGACCGCGGCTGCCTCGCTGTCATCGGGCGTGTCCGTGGCTTCCGGCGGCCGTTCGGCGGTGGGTGGTTCGTGTTCGGCGATGGGGGGGATGGCGCGCGGCAGGAACGGCACAGGAGGCAGGGGCAGCGCCCGCGGGTCGCTGGGCATCTGCGCGGAGCCATCGATCACGTGGGTCGTCCCGTCGGCGTCCGTCTCGACCACCAGCGACAGGTGCCGGCCATCTCTCGTCGTCGCCGAGGCGACCACGCCGTAGCCCGGCTCGGGTGCCACCACACCGATGCCGTCGGCGAGGATGACCCGCCCGGTCGGGGTCGCGCGGGGATCGGCGTCGCGCGCCTGCACGGCCGGGGCCGCCAGGGCCAGCAGGCTGGCGCCAAGCACGATGACGAGACCGGGACGCATGGAGCGAGGATGCACCGGTCGATGATGGACCAGGTCGGCCCGATACGCCTCCGGACCATCGTCCCGGCGGCCGTGCCCGACCGTCGGCCGTCCTCGTCGTCGGCCATGGCGCGGCGCCCCCTACCATCGCGGGATGCGACTCATCGATGCCCATGTCCACCTCCAGGCGCATCGGCTCATGGATGAGGCCGATGGGCTGCTGGCCGAGGCACGTGCCGTCGGTCTCGAGCGCGCCCTGATGCCCGGCTGGCATCGGTCGAGCTCGGAGGCGGGGGTGGGGCTGGCTCGGCGCCTGGGCATCGACGCCGCCGTGGGGATCCATCCGCATGCCGCGGCCGACGCCACGGACGCCGACCGAGCACGCATCCGGGAGCTGGTCACGGACCCCGCGGTGCGAGCCATCGGCGAGACCGGGCTGGACTACGATCGCGGCTTCTCGCCCCGCGAGGCCCAGCTGGAGAACCTGCGCTGGCATCTCGGGCTGGCGCGCGAGACGGGGCTGCCGCTCATCCTCCACTGTCGCTCGGCGAGCGGGTCACGCGAGGCGCAGGACGACCTCATCAGCGAGCTGCGCGCAGCAGG
>CAZYTQ010000228.1:0-2081 GCA_964650135.1 uncultured Anaerolineaceae bacterium
CGGCAAGCCCCGCCTGCCGCAGGGTGCGGGCCTGATCCGCATCGGCCGAGGGATCGAGGCGGAAGCGGAATCCCTCGAGCCGACCGATGAACTGGTCGTCGATCGTGACCTCGCCGTTTTCCGTGACAGTCGCCACCAGGCTCTCCTTCTGCTTCAACCGCCGCATCAGGACGCTGGTGCGGCGGTCGACAAATCGCTGGGTCAGCTGCACGTGCAGCGCATCCGACAGGCGGTCTTCTACCGCACGGGTCTCGTCGCGCCAATGGGCGGCGTCGTCGATCCAGGCGGGGCGCTGCGCCACGTAGGTCCAGGTGCGGATGTAGGCGAGGCGCTTCGACAACGCGTCGATGTCGCCGTCGGTTCGATCGATGCGGGCGATCTGCCGGGCGAGCCAGTCGGTCGGGATGCCGCCCTCGCGCAGGAAGCGCCAGATCCGCAGGCAGAGCGCCGCGTGCTCGGAGAGCGTCACCTTGCGGAAGTCCGGCACCTGGCAGACGTCCCAGAGCCGCTTCACCTCCGCGGCGCTGCCCATGGGCGCCCCGAGGTCGGGCATCTGGGCGAGCTCCTTCAGGGTCGCGAGGTCGTCGGCCTCGCGGGCGCGCTGGAGGTCCGGGCGGTCGGGGCCGACCTCGAGGCTGGCGATCAGGTGGCGCGGGCTCGCGAAGTCGAGGGCGGAATTCCGCCACTGCAGGCGCGAGAGCGGCGCGAAGCGGTGGGTCTCGATCGCCTCCACCACCTCGGGATCGAGCGGCGAGGCCTCGCCGGTGACGCCGAAGGTGCCGTCCGCGGTGTAGCGGCCGGCGCGGCCGGCGATCTGGGCGAGCTCGCTCGGGGCGAGGTGGCGGTGGCGGCGGCCGTCGAATTTCACCAGGCCGGAGAAGGCGACGTGGCTGATGTCGAGGTTCAGCCCCATGCCGATCGCGTCGGTGGCGACGAGATAGTCGACGTCGCCGTTCTGGTAGAGCGCGACCTGGGCGTTGCGGGTGCGGGGGCTGAGCGCGCCCATGACGACGGCGGCGCCGCCCTTCTGCCGGCGGATCAGCTCGGCGATGGCGTAGACGTCCTCGACCGAGAAGCCGACGACGGCGCTGCGCGGCGGCATCCGGCTGATCTTGCGGGCGCCGGTGTAGCGGAGCTCGGAGAAGCGCTCGCGCTTCAGCATCGCCTGGCCGGGGACGAGGCTGGCGATGCGGGCGCGCATGGTCTCGGCGCCGAGGAACAGCGTCTCGTGCAGGCCGCGGGCGTTGAGCAGGCGGTCGGTGAAGATGTGGCCGCGGTCGGGGTCGCCGCAGAGCTGGATCTCGTCGACGGCGAGGAAGTCGGCGCCGATGTCCGTCGGCATCGCCTCGACGGTCGAGACCCACCAGGCGGCGCGGGGCGGCACGATGCGCTCCTCGCCGGTGACGAGGGCGACGACCGAGGGGCCGCGCAGCGCGACGATGCGGTCGTAGACCTCGCGGGCGAGAAGGCGCAGCGGTAGGCCGATGACGCCGGTGCGATGCGCGAGCATCCGCTCGACGGCGTAGTGAGTCTTGCCGGTGTTGGTGGGGCCCAGAACGGCCGAGACGCGGGGCGCGCCGTCGAAAGCCATTATGTTCTCCCCGGTCCGCCGGCCCTAGAGCTCGGCGTCCCCCGTCAGCCGGTCGAGTCGGGTGACGGCCTCGTTTATGTTGGTTCGATTGGGCGTGAGCTCATGCGCCGCATGCAGGGCCTTCAGCGCCATTTCGGGCTCGTCCATGGTCTCGAACATGAAGGCAAGGCCGCTCAGCGCCGCGAAATGGCGCGGGTTGAGCGCGAGCACATGCTCCACGTCGGAAATCGAAAGTCCATACTCCCCCATCATGTAGTAGGTGGTGGCGCGGCCGTTCCAGCCTTCGGCGAAATCCGGGGCATGGTCGATCAGCGCGCTGAAACGCTCGATTGCCGTCGGGTAGTCCTCCGCCTCGAGCGCCTCGTTGCCGAGGCGCAGCAGGAGGTCCATCGAGGGAGACCCCGACTGCGACCAGATCCGGGCGATCTCGTCCTCGATCTTCTCCCAGTCCGTCCGTCCCGGTTGCTTCAGCTGGGCGAAGAGCTCGTCG
>CAZYTQ010000228.1:2091-3197 GCA_964650135.1 uncultured Anaerolineaceae bacterium
AGCTTCGCGGCCTGGTCCGCGCGCGCGGGGGCGCTTGCGTCCGCCTGCTGCGGCAGGGCCTGCGATCCGCCGGCCAGCCACAACCCCGCGGCGAGCAGACCGGCCAGTTGAGACTTTGGAAACCCGCCCATGCACCCTAGATTAGCAGTCCGTCACGATAAATCGAGGGCTCAGCGCCCGCCACGCGGAGAGATAACATGAGCGAGATCGTCAATGCGGCCGTGAAGGCCCTCAACGCGAAGCTCGGCGGCACCGGGATCGACGGATCGGTCAAGTTCGTCATCGAGGACGAAGGCGTCGTCCGGATCGACGAGGCGGGGGCTTCCGCCGAGGGTGAGGGCGATGCCGACTGTACTCTGACCGCTAACGCCGAGACGTTCCAGAGCCTGCTCGAGGGCGACCTCGACCCGACCGGCGCCTTCATGAGCGGCCGGCTGACCGTGGACGGCGACATGGGCCTGGCTATGCGGCTGGGCAGTCTGCTGGCATGACACCGGACGCACCCGCCCAGGCCGCGCCGCCGTTCCATGCGGACGTAGCGGATGCCCCGGCGGGCGCCGAGGCGCATTGGGTGACGGCTTCCGACGGCGTGCGGCTTCGTGCCGTGGCATGGCGGGGCGGCGGGCAGGGAACGGCGGTGATCTTTCCGGGCCGCACGGAGTTCGCCGAGAAATACGGGCGAATGGTGCAGGCGCTGGTCGACCGCGGGCTCTCGGTGCTGGTGATCGACTGGCGCGGCCAAGGCCTTTCCGACCGGCACCCGAGCAACGCCATGCTGGGCCACATCGAGGACTTCCGCACGTACCAGCTGGATGTGGCGGCGCTGCTGGACCTTGACGCCCGGCTCGACCTGCCCGGGCCGCGCTATCTCTTCGCGCACTCGATGGGCGGCTGCATCGGGCTGCGCACGCTCCTCGAGCGGGCGGACTTCTGCGGGGCGGTCTTCTCCGCTCCCATGTGGCACCTGCAGATGAAGGCGGCGACGCGCGAGCTCACCGCCAAGATGACCCGGCTGGCAAACCTCGTCGGGTTGGGTCAGCGGCTCATGCCCGGAACCCGGCCGCAGCCCACTGCCATCGCAATCAGTTTCTCCGGAAATCCCCTGA
>CAZYTQ010000229.1:0-3151 GCA_964650135.1 uncultured Anaerolineaceae bacterium
CGCCAGCGGCCAGCTCCCCGTGCCACCCGAAGCGTAGGCGAGGATCCGGCCATGGGCCGCCCCACCCAGCAACGCGTGGACCGGACGACCCTCGGCATGGCCACGGATGTCCCAGAGCGCCATGTCCACCGCCGAGAGCACGGACAGCCCGAGCCCTGTCCGGCCCCACCACAGGATCCGTTGCGCGAGCTCCGCGGTGCACGCCTCGGTGCGCACGGGATCGAGTCCCAGGTCCCGATCCAGGAGTGCCCGTCGGAGGATCGCCACGACCGGCTCCACCGCCTCCGGGCAGAAGTAGCCCATGACCGTCTCGCCGAGCCCACGCACGCCCTCGTCCGTGTCCACCACGACCAGCGCGCTCGATCGCCAGGGAGGCTCGGGCGTCCCCGTCGGCCCCGCCTCGAACCATGCCGGGTCGCCCGACCAAGGGCTGGTGAGCAGCACGGTCCGGACGTCGGTCACGCGCATCGGTCCACCCTGGCCGGGCCGTGGCGCCGCGTCGCTGCGGGCATGTCCATCAGTAGCCGCGTGTCCCGGAGGTCACGTTCAGGAGCGGCTCACCCCCGGCATCCCGCCGCAGCTGCTCCGCGAGCAGGAGTGCGATCCGATGCCAGGTGGCGTCGATGTCCCCCAGCCCCGAGACGTGGGGGGTCACGATGCAGCGCGGCTCCGCCCAGAGCGGATGGTCCTGCGGCAGCGGCTCCTGATCCGTCACGTCGAGCACCGCGCCCCCGATGCGACCGGCTCGCAGGGTCTCGAGCAACGCCACCTCGTCGATGGCCGAGCCCCGGCCCACGTTGATGACCCAGGCGTCGGGCCGCATGACGGCCAGGAGGGAGGCATCCAGCAGCCTTCGGGTGGCGGTCGTGCCGGGCATCGTGAGCACCAGCAGATCGGCGAGGGGCACGAGCTCCGGCAACGCATCCGGTCCCCCGATGCGCTCCGGGATGTCGCCCGCCGGGTCGCCGGTGGCGGCTTCGCACCAGCCGGCGTCAGCACGTCGCGTGGGGTCGGCCTTGACGGCCAGGATCCGGACGCCACAGGCGTGGAGCAGCCGCGCCACTTCGCGACCGATGCTCCCATAGCCGACCACGAGCGCGGTCCGTCCCCGCAGCCCGCGGCCCGCCAGGTCCGAGCGCACCTCGGCCCAGGCACGCCGCGTCTGGTTCATGGCTCTCGCACCGGCCTGCTCCGTGATCATGAGGGCGGCTCCGAGGACGTACTCCGCCATCGGTACGGCGTGGACGCCGCTCGCGTTGGTCACGACCAGACCACGGCCCCACGGATCGGCGTCGAGAAGACCGTCGACGCCGGCGCCTGCGGTCGCCAGCCAGCGCAGTCCCGGCACACGCGCGAGGTCCGTCGGCGCGGCGCTGGCCCAGAGCCCCTCCACATCGGGGTCGTCCAGGGCATCGACCCACGCCTGGGTGTCCTCGCCCTCATGGATGATCTCGTAGCGCGCATCCACCGAGGCGACGAGCGCCCGATCCTCGGGCCGGAGCGGATAGACGTTGCGGATCCGGATACGCCGCGTCATCGCTGCGTCATCGCTGCGACCCCGGCGACGAGGTCGAGGGGCAGGTCGACGGGGTCGATGACACCGCAGGTCGCGGCCTCCATCACGAGCTGCTCCCGGAGCCCATCGAGCACCCGCGTCACACCCGTGGCACCCCCGACCGCGAGACCCCAGCACGCGGGTCGCCCGACGAACACGGCGCGGGCACCCAGGGCGAGCGCGATGAGCACATCGGTGCCGGAGCGGACGCCCCCGTCGAGATACACCTCCGCCCGATCGCCGACGGCGCTCGCGATCGCCGGCAACGCATCGAGCGTCGCGATGGAGCGGGCCAGCTGACGACCGCCATGGTTGGACACGATGACGCCCGATGCACCCGCCTCGACCGCGCGGCGCGCGTCGTCCGGATGCATCACCCCCTTGACCACCACGGGCAGCCGGGTCGTCCCCACCAGCCACTCGAGCCACGCAGGATCGAGGCGCGCATCCAGTCCGTGGCTCGCGGCGCCGTGCGCCAGCTCCGTGCCCGGCGGCAGCCGGAAGCCCACCGACGGGGCGACGTGGGGATAGGGCACGGGGGTGTTGACGAGGGGCACGAGCGCGCGACAACCGGCCGCCTCCGCTCGTGCCACGACCTCGGCAAGGGCGCCCCGGTCCGGCCAGGCATACAGCTGGAACCAGAGCGCCGCACCGGGTGCCGCGGCCGCGACATCCTCGATGGCCGTGGTGGCGTTGACGGCCATGATGGCGAGACCGCCCGCCGCCGCGACACCCCGGGCCATCGCCCGCTCACCGTCGGGGTGGAGCACGCCCTGGAGACCGATGGGCGCGACACCGATGGGTGCCCGGACCTCGGTCCCCAGGAGCGTGGTCGCGGTCGTCACCTGCGCCACGGGACGCAGCACGCGAGGCACCAGGCGGCGCCGCTGGAACGCCGCGACATTGTCCGAGGGCGGTCCATCACCCGCATCCACCCAACCGGACACCGGCCCACCGAGCAGCAGGCGCCCCACCGTCGGGTAGTGCGTCGGGTCCAGCCGACCGACCAGCTCGTCAGTCATCGGCCAGCCGATCCAGACGCAGGCCGGTCGTGGTGTCGAACAGGTGGGCGCGACCGGTGATGATGCGGGCACCCACGGATCGGCCGAGCGCCAGGTCGAGATCCGGTGCCACACGGGCCACGAGCGTGGCGGGTCCCGACTCCAGCTCCACGAAGGTGTCCGAGCCGACCGGCTCGTTGAGCCGCACCAGCGCCGGGAAGGCGCTCGCGCTGGTCGGGCCGTCCGGCTCCACCACGATGTCCTCGGCCCGGACCCCGAGCGTGACCCGCGCGGGCGGAGCGCCCGCGAGACCCAGCCCGGCGACCGGTCCGAGCTCGATGCGCAGTCCCTCGACCACGAACACGGCACCCTCGGCACCCAGCGCCAGGGCTCCGTCGACGAGGCTCATGCGGGGCTTGCCCACGAAGGTCGCCACGTACAGCTCACGTGGTCGCCGATAGATCTCCGCCTGGGTCCCGAACTGGACGAGGTGACCATCGCGCATGACCGCGATGTGGTCGGAGAGGCTGAGGGCCTCCTCCTGGTCATGGGTCACGAACACGGAGGTGGTGCCCAGCCGGAGATGGAGGTGCTT
>CAZYTQ010000230.1:0-1621 GCA_964650135.1 uncultured Anaerolineaceae bacterium
CCAGTGGGCCGCCTGGAGCGCGCGCGCACCCTCGGGCGTCTCGAGCACCGCCAGGAGATGGGTCTCGGGGCCGCAGTCGAAGGCCGGATGCCGGTCGAGGCAGACCGCCATGAGGGTCGTCCCGGAACGGGCAAGCCCCACGACGAACACGGGCCTGCCGGGGGTCACCTCGCGTCCGTCGTGGGCGCTGACGTCCTGGTCAGGCGGGGACGCCCTCGAGCGCTGGCCGTCGGATGCCGGCCGCATCGGCCAGCTGTGCCGCCCGGTCGGTGCGCTCCCATGGCAGATCGATGTCCGTCCGGCCGAAGTGGCCGTAGGCCGCCGTCTGGCGATAGATCGGCCGTCGCAGATCGAGCGCCTGGATGATGGCCGCGGGTCGCAGGTCGAAGTGCTCCTCGATGAGGGCCTGGATGTCCGCATCGGGGATGCGCCCGGTCCCGAACGACTCGACCGACAGGCTGACCGGCCGGGCGATGCCGATGCCGTAGGCCACCTCCACCTCGAACCGGTCGGCGAGACCTGCCGCGACCACGTTCTTGGCCACCCAGCGCGCGGCATACGCAGCGGAGCGGTCGACCTTCGTCGGATCCTTGCCCGAGAAGGCGCCCCCGCCATGACGCGCCATGCCGCCGTACGTATCGACGATGATCTTGCGGCCGGTCAGGCCAGCGTCACCCATGGGGCCGCCCGTGACGAACCGACCGGTCGGGTTGACGTGCATCACCGGGTCGCTCGGGCGCAGCGAGGGATCGATGACCGGCAGGATGACCGAGTCGATGATGGACTCGCGCAGGTGGTCGGTCTGGACATCGGGATCATGCTGGGACGAGACCACGACGGTGCGCACCGCCCGGGGCACGCCCCGCTCGTACTCCACGGTCACCTGGGTCTTGCCATCCGGGCGCAGGAACGGCAGCTTGCCGCTCTTGCGGACCTCGGCCAGACGTCGTGCCATGCGATGGGCGAGCGCGATGGGCAGCGGCATCAGCTCCGGCGTCTCGCGGCACGCGAAGCCGAACATCATCCCCTGGTCCCCGGCACCCAGCTCCAGCTGGCGGCTGCCGCTGTCGCGGATCTCCAGCGCCTCATCGACGCCCTGGGCGATATCCGCCGACTGCTCCTTGACCGACACCAGCGTGCCGCAGGTCAGGTAGTCGAAGCCGTACTCCGCGCGGGTGTAGCCGATGTCCTTGACCGTGTCGCGGACGACCGCCTGGAAGTCGACGTACGTGTCGGTCGAGATCTCGCCGAGCACCAGCACCAGGCCCGTCGTGGTCGCCGTCTCACACGCCACCCGCGCCTGTGGGTCCTGCGCGATGATGGCGTCCAGGATCGCGTCCGAGATCTGGTCGCACATCTTGTCCGGGTGGCCCTCGGTCACCGATTCGGACGTGAAGAGGTACTGCTCGGCGTCGATGATGCTGGTCAACTCGGCTCCTTCCGCTGGGGACCCCGGAAGGGTAGCACCGGAGCGGCCGGGAGCGACCTGGGCGCCCGGCAATGCCGCTGTCGCGGGCCGTGTACACCCCTGCCGTGTGCTACGCCACGTGCCGACCTCATCGCCGAGGCTGACAGTCGGGATGACGTCGCTGCTACTCCCGACGCGATCTCCCGCGTCGGC
>CAZYTQ010000230.1:1631-3138 GCA_964650135.1 uncultured Anaerolineaceae bacterium
TCGATGATGCTGGTCAACTCGGCTCCTTCCGCTGGGGACCCCGGAAGGGTAGCATCCGAGCGGCCGGGAGCCGGCGGGTGGGGTCCGCGGTCGTCACAAGCGTCCGGCCCGCACGTCATCCTCATCGATGCCAGACGCACACCACTCGTGGATCTCGATGCGCCGATCCCTGATGGCCAGCGTGGCCGTCGCGTGTCTCATGTCCAGCGTCGCTTCGGGCAGCCACGCGATCGGGACGCCAGCGAGCGCATCCTGGGACGGACTCCTCGCGACATGCACGGATGTGGCGCCCTCCGAGACGGCGACGGCTCCGCACGGGCGGGATGCGACCGACGCGGCGTCGGCACTCCCGAGCGAGGGCGATCGCGTGACAGCGTCACCGATGGATCGCGATGCGCTCCCGATGCCGTCCGGCACGATCGCGCGCCTGGCGCGGTCGCCGTTCGCCATCCGGTGGGGCGTCGGGATGTGGACCGGCCGCGCCGTCGTGGTCATCGATGGCGACACCGGTCGCACCGCGCGATATCGACCCGGACCGTGACACCTGGCGTGAGACGGCCCGACTGCCCATCACCGTGGACCTTCGCGAACCCATGGCGATCGTGGACGGCCGGATGATCATCGTGGGCACCGACCGCCACGACGCGCTGCGGCCGCTCCCGGTCGCCTACGACCCGCGGACGGACACCTGGGAGCGGCTGCCGGAGCCGCCGTTCCGGACCGGGCTCATGGAGATCCTCGCACTCGACGGCTCGGTGGTCGTGCTTGGGCAGCGCGAGGTGGATGGCATGGGCATGTGGGAGGACAGGACATCCTCGCGCGATATGTCGTGACCGAGCGACGGCCTCCCCCATGTCGACGCTCATTCGTTTGGCCGCCGCCACATGGCCGGGTGTCGAGGAGCGCTTCGGAACGGATGGCGACATGCGCGTATCCAAGCGATCGACGCTTACCGGCACCCGATCGCCGAGGTCCGTCGGTGAGCGACGCCCCGGTGAGTGGTGCGGCGAGCTCGTGCGCCGGTGGCGGATGCCTCGATGGTCGGATGGCGTGCCGTGCCGCGGTGGCGGCGGGCACATCGACGGATGTTCACCATCGATGGACGGCATGCGACTCGAGCGCGTGGTCGAGGTCACCCAGGACCAGGAACCGGCCACGCTCGTCCAGCGAGGCTGGTGGATCGACCCGCCAAGCGGGTCGCGCATGACTCGGGCCGGGGTCCAGGACCTCGAAGCGGCCCGAGCGCATGCCCAGCGCTCATCGATGGTGACCGATCGCGGACATGCGGTCGGATCGAGCAAGCACGCGGCCGGATCGAGCAAGCAAACCCCTGGGTGGCCGACCCTCGCCTGACCAGCGTGGGCATCTGGCCGGATCGGGAGGGCCGCCTCTGGTGGGGCGACAGGGTCGCCGCCCCCCAGGTCAGATGGGGGTCAGGTGCCCTCCTGCCACGACGCGACGTAGCGCTTCTGCTCGGCGGTCATCTCGTCGATGGTGATGCCGAGCG
>CAZYTQ010000231.1:0-3059 GCA_964650135.1 uncultured Anaerolineaceae bacterium
AGCGGAAGCCGTGCAGCCGTCCGTTCCGCGCCTCGAAGAAGGCGACCACCGCCGCTAGGTCGTCGGCGCGGCGGATGCCATAGGCGACGTCATAGCGACGCCGCGAATTGGCCCAGCTGGCGTTGCGCTCCTCGTCGCCTGAAGCGAGCTCGACGATCTGCGTGCGCCGTTCCGGTCCGCCGCGCGCCCCGCGGCTGATGTCATCCGGAAACCGGACTTCGTGGAAAGCCATCAATCCTCTCCGAGATTTGTGCCGCGCCGTTCTGTATGCGGCAACTGGCTCACATGCCCCTTCGCCCGAGCGAGACCGCCCGGGCGATATCGGCCGCGATCTGGGTGCGGGATTGGCGGAAGCTCTCGGCGTCCCGCGCGTTGATCGTGACATTGACCGTGGGCGCGCTTGCCCCGCCGTAACCGGCCGCCTCCCGCCGCGAGAGCACGCGCTCGCCGCGCTGCAGGATCGCGGGCACCTCATCGGGCCGCAAACCAGCCCAGCCACCGGAATGCATGCGAGGCGCCGCGGAGAAGGCCAGCGCCGGGACCATGCGGCCGGGGCCCGGGGCGCCGACCAGACCGCCCGCATGCAGGACGTCGGCGAAGATCCCGCCCCCGCCACTCAGCGCGCCGGACAGTGCATTGGCGATGGGACCAAGGATGAAGCGCCGCGCCGCGAGCTTGGCCAGATCGGCGATGAGCGAGGTCACGAGGTCGCGGAAGTTCAGTTTGCCGGTCTTCACGAACTCGCCGACGGCGTTCTCGGCACCCTGGAATGCGCCCACCAGTGCGTTGCCGATGTCGCCGCCGATCTCGCGCGCCTTGGCGGCGTAATCGGCAAGCGTGGCGCTGACCGCGGCCCAGCCGGTGACGGCCGCTTCCGCCCCCGCAGCCGCGTCCGTCCCGACCTGGCGACCAGCGGCGCCGGCGCGACCTGCGGCACCAGTGGCGTCGTCCAGCGCATCGCCCAACCCGAGGGCGCCGCCCGTCGCATCGTCGAGCGCATCCCCGGCCTCGTCGCCCGCGCGGGTCACCGCATCCTTCAGCGCCTGCCAGCTCTGCATCGGCCGCGATGCGGCATCGGCCAGCATGCCGGCCGCCTCGCGATAGCCGTCGGCCCGCCCGCGCGCGGCATCGGCTATGTCCGTGAGGCCGGTGTCGGGGGCGGTGACATAGGTCCTGCCCATTGCGGCGTCGAAGGCATCTGCCGCAGCGCTGCCAGCCGCCGTTGCAGCCCCCTCGAACGGGTTCGCGACCCGGCCCAGCGCCACCGGCTCGAGCGTGCCGATCCGCACTCCGCCGTCGCCGACCGCCCAGTCGGGCAGCAGGTCCAGCGCGGCATTGAGCCCGCTGATGAAACTGTTGATCCGGCTGACGACGCCGTTCAGCATCGCCTCCACACCGCCGATCAGTCCGTTCGCCGCCTGGAAGGCGAAATCGCCGATGGCGCCGGGCAGGCTGCCCCAGATCGCCACGGCGCCGTCATAGGCGCCCTGGAACACCGCAATGACGCGGTCGCCGAAGCTGACCACCCCGGTTATGGTGTCGTCGAGCAGGGTGAAGATCGTCGCCTTCAGTCCCTCCCAGGCAGCACCGATGCGGGCCATCACCGCGTCGAGCCGCAGCCCCATGCGGCTCCAGGCCTCGGCCGCCAGATCGGCGACGAGGCGGAAGGCCTCGCCCAGGCCGCCGACCTTCTGCACGACAGTCATCAGCTGGTAGATCAGCTCGCCCGCCAGCACGATCAGGGCGCCGATGCCCGTGCGCACGATGGCGCCGCGCAGCACCGTCAGCGCGCCGGCAAGCGTGAGCGTGGCTATACGGGCGGCGAGAAAGGCCGCGACCCAGCGTCCGGCCATGAAGCCCGCGAAGGCGATGCCGATGGCGGCGAGGCGTTCCATGTTGTCGGCCACCGCGATCAGCGCCGTGGCAACCAGCGACGAGGCGCCGAACACCTGGTCCCATGTGCCGACCATCTGCAGCGCGGCGTTACCGATCAGCGTGAAGGCGTCGCCGATGGTGGCGGGCATGCCGTCGGCTTCCGCGCGCAGCCGCTCGAGATTGCCGATCAGCGCCGTCCGGATCACCGCGCCGGTGATGCGACCCTCGGCGCCTGCCTGGCGCAACCCGGTGACGTTGGTGCCGAGGTCCGCCGCCAGCAGTTGCGCCACGCGGCCGCCCTGCGCGAGCACCGTGTTGAGGTTGTCGCCCGAGAGTGTGCCGAGCGCCATGGCCCGGGCCAGCGCCGTCTGCACCGAGACCGCACGCTCGCCCTTGGCGCCCGACACCACCATGGCGTTGTTCAGGGCCTCGGTGAAATCGAGGCTCTCGCGCGTGGAAAGCCCCAACTCGCGCAACGCCGTGGCGTTCGCCAGCCAGGACTCGGTCGTCTGCTCGATGCCGGAATAGGTCCGCCGCGCCATGGCGGCCAGGCGCTCCATCACCGCCGCGCCGCGCTCTTGCGAGCCGGTGGCGAGATCGACGCGCGAGCGCAGGTCGGTCCATCTGTCGGCATACTGGGCAACCTGGCGGACACTCAGCGCCCCGGCGACGATCCCGGCAAGGCGCCGCAAGACCATGCCGGTGACATCGGCCTGCCGTTCGATCCGCTTGAAGCTCGCTTCGCCGGCATCGCCGACGCCCTGGAACTCGGCCTTCACCTGCCTTCCGCCCTCGGCGACGAGGCGGACCGAGACCTTCTTCTGAGCCATGGATCAGTGCTCCTGACGCGCGGCACGAGGCTTATGGGCCGGGCTCATCGCTCCGGCCCCGGCGCCGACTGGTCACCGGACGCCATCTGTTCGTTGAGCTTGCGGACCATCACGGCCTCGATCTCAGGCAGGCATTCGGCAGTGACCAGCGGATCGATCCCGAGCGCCTTCGCCATGGCGAGCGCTGCCCCCATGTCCCAGCCGAGCACCGTGGCGCCGCCCATGCCGGCGGCGATGCGCAGCTGTCCGGTCAGACGCTGCGCCAAATCCCAGACTTGCCAGCCCTCCGGAGTTTCCGGATGGTTCAGCCGCGCCGGGCAGTCCGGGCACGAGGCCCCGCGAGGGCGGCGGGGC
>CAZYTQ010000232.1:0-2974 GCA_964650135.1 uncultured Anaerolineaceae bacterium
TCCGACTGGTGGGGCACGAGACGGACCGCTTGGGCGGTTTCCATGACACCTGCCCGACTGGTGGGCCGATCGGCGACCCGTCTGAGCGTGGGGCGACGCTCCGAGCTCGTGGTGACGCGGCACATGGCTGACCAGTCGGATCATCTGTCCGGGATCTCCGCCCGGGGACGAGGAGCGCCATCCGTGACGCAGGCGGAGCCCTCGGGTGCCTGAGGGCGACACCCTCCACCGGACCGCGGCGGTGCTGCGAGAGGTGATCCTGGGGTGGCGCGTCACGGCCGCACGAGGCCGACCCGGTGGCGCGCAGCTCGGTCGGGTGGTCGGCAGCACCATCGACCGGGTGGACGCCGTGGGCAAGCATCTGCTCATCGGCTTCGACGATGGCCTGACCCTCCACACCCACCTGCGGATGAACGGCTCCTGGCATCGATACCGACCAGGCGAGACATGGCGACGCAGCCCGGCCCGTGCGGTCGCCGTCGTCGAGGTCCAGGGTGCGGTCGCGGTCTGCTTCGACGCACCGGTGGTGGAGCTGCTGGAGACCCGGGCGCTCCGGCTCCACCCCGCACTGGCGGCCCTTGGGCCCGACCTGATCGAGGCAGAGCCCGACGTGGGCACGGCCCTGGCCCGGCTGCGTGTCCCATCGCGCGCCGGGATGACCGTCGGCGAGGCGCTCCTCGACCAGCGCGCGCTGGCTGGCCTGGGCAACGTGTACCGGAGCGAGGTCTGCTTCGTCGAGCGGGTCGATCCGTGCCTCCTGCTCGGGGACGTCGCACCCGAGGTCCTTGAGCGACTGGTGCGCACCGGAGCGCGTCTGTTGCGGGCCAACCGTGGTGGACCGGCGCGGACCACGACCCCCGATGCCCTGGGCGCCTCGCCTGACGCCCGGGTGGGCTCGCTTCGCCGCGCCGATGGCGACCGGCTGTGGGTGTACGGACGGACGGGACGACCCTGTCGGCGCTGTGGCTCGCTCGTGCGCAGCCGCGTGGTGGGTCACGAGCTGCCGCGCCGGGTGTGGTGGTGTCCCGCGTGTCAGCCCACCGGCGCGGGCGGTGTCGATGCGGGCGGGACCTCCAGCACCGGCGGATCCCCGGGGGGCGACGCCGCGGCGGGCACCGGGGCCGATGGACCGCCGGGCGTCGACGGCGGTGCCACCTCGAGGCCGAGCAGCACGCGCACCTGAGTCTGGAGCCACGCGCCCGCGGCGCGCACGGGGCGGGGAGCGGTGCGCACCGAACGCCACTGGTCGGCGACCCAGTCGAGGACCTGCTGTGCCAGGGGTCGCCACTCGCGGGGCTCGAGCAGTCGCGGCCGGGCCCAGACCCAGGGCACCGCCGCCCACAGCAGCAGCAGGTAGTCGAGCCGGAACGGCCGTGGGAACGAGATGGCGGTCTGGATCTGGACCCAGGTCTGGGGCCACGTGGCGAGCGCGAGGATCCCGGCGATGGCCATCCAGATGAGCCCCCACAGCCGCGCCCGTGGCGGCAGGATGAGCCACAGGGGTGCCGGGAACCACTTGAGCACGGTCGCGAGGGCCCACAGGCCACCGCCCAGTCGTGGCCCGGTGAACTGCGCCGCCCAGACACCCAGGGCGCACAGCAGCGTCAGGTTGCCCGTGTCCAGGGTCGCCGCGATGGGTGCCGCGAGGATGCACAGCAGGATCGCGGTCGCCAGTGGGTGGCGCTGGTAGGCCCAGGCCGCCGACCAGACGAGCAGCAGCACATTGACGCCTCGCCACACGATCCACGCCACATCCCACGGCAACGCCGCCCAGGGCAGGAACAGGGGCACCGACCATGGCGCATAGACGTATGGCAGATACGGTCGGGGCGGCAGCATCGGGTCGCCGCCATCGAGCCAGACACGCACGCCGCCCCAGTACGCCCGAGCGTCGGCGCCCGCCAGCTCGCCGCGCGCGACGACGAACACCGTGATCGCGGTGCCGGCGAGGCTGATGAGCACGATGGCGAGCACGCGACGCGGGTCGCGCAGGAACGCCACCCGGTCGGGGATCCGGGAGGGCGTCTCGTCCGGGTGCGCTGCCACGGCGGTCATGGAGGCGGATGCTACCGCGCGATGACGGGCGAGCGGCCACGGGCCCGCGGGCCACACGGCCGCGTGGCCGCCGCGGGGTGCCTCAGTCCCCCGTGGCGAGCTCGGGCAGGCCCAGGGGCAGGGGCGCGGGGCGTTCGACATGGCTCTCGACCGTCTCGCGCCGTCCGCTCGATGCCGAGGCCAGGATGCGGTCCAGCACCTCGAGCACATGTGTCGCGAGCGCCCCTGACGCCCGATGTGCCCGGCCACTGCGGGCGGCTCGGACCATGTCCGCGAGACCCAGCCCGCGGCAGTCGACCACGTTCGGATGGCTCAGCGGCATGTCCACCCAGTCATCGTCGTCGCGTGCCCGGATCCCCACCGGACCGCCGAAGGTGTTCGGGTCGGGGACGGCCAGGGTCGCATCGACCCCATGGATCTCGATGCCCCGGTGATGGCGAGACCACGGCACATCGAAGCTCGTGATCAGCGTCGAGAGCACCCCGCTGGCGTGCTCGAGCACGGCCGAGACGTGGGTCGGTACCCGGACGATCAGGTCGGTGCCTGCCAGGGGCTGGCTGGTGATGGGCCGTCGGTCACGCCCGACACGCGCCCCCGCGACGACGCTGCGCACGCCACCCAGGAGATGCACCAGCGCCGTCACGTAGTACACGCCCATGTCGTACAGCGGTCCCGCGCCCGGCTCGTAGAACGCCTGGGGGGACGGGTGCCACGATTCGGGACCGGCGCCCAGCATCAGGGCGGTCGCCGCGATGGGGTCACCCACGGCACCCGAGTCGATCAGCCCACGACAGGTCTGGAGACCGGCGCCCAGGAAGGTGTCCGGTGCGGCACCGAGACGGACCCCCTGTCGGTCGGCCAGCCCGACCAGCGCTCGGGCGTCGGTGACATCGAGCGCGATCGGCTTCTCGGAGTACGC
>CAZYTQ010000233.1:0-2915 GCA_964650135.1 uncultured Anaerolineaceae bacterium
ATTCAACGGCACCTCGGCAACGAACCGGTCACCGCCCGGCCCCCGAGCACTGGTTATCGCTTTCAGAAATGGGTTTACCGACACCGGACCGCCTTCGTGGCCGGGACGGCGGTCGCCGCAGCGCTTGTCCTCGGGCTGGCGGCCAGCGTCTGGCAATACGCCGAGAAGAGCCGGGCCTACGAACGCACGCTGATGGCGGAACGCGAGCAATCACGCTTGCGCCGGACGGCGGAAGCCGATCGAAGCAACGCGGAGTCCGAGGCGGCCCGCAGCGAACAGGTCGCCCGGTTCCTCACGGACATGCTGCACGGCGTGGGCCCCAGCGTGGCCCGGGGGCGCGACACCGCATTGCTGCGCGACATCCTCGCCACGACCGCCGCGCGGGTAGAGCACGATCTGCGCGCTCAGCCCGAAGTGCAGGGCGACCTGTTCTTCACCCTGGGACAGACCTATTCGGACCTCACCGCGCTGGCCCAGGCGGAAGAAATGTTCACCCGCACGCTCGAAAAATATCGCGCCGCGCTGCCCGCCGCTCCCCACGCCAAGCTCGTGCTCACCCTCGCCCGCCTTGCAGTCACGCAGGTGAGCCAGGGCAACACCTCCGCCGGCAAACCGCACGCGGAAGAAGCTCTCCGGATGGCGCGCGCCCTCGGCGACCAGCGGATCCTCGTCACCGCGCTGCGTCATCAAGCCCGCGCGCTCGACCCGAACCAGGACATTCCCGAGGCGGTCCCCTTTCTGCGCGAGGCCCTGGTCATTCAGAAACAACTCGGAGATGACCCGGTGGCCGAAGGCGACATTCTTCGCCAGCTCGGCGGCTGCCTGACCTGGGAAACGAATCTCGGTGAGGCGGAGGATTGCCTGCGCGCGGCGCTGGAGCTGCACCGACGTCATCTGGCCACCAACGACCTGGCGATCGCGCAGGACCAATTCAACCTCGCTCAGGTGCTCACCCGGCAGCGCCGGTTCGCGGAAGCAGAGGCGAACATTCGCGAGGCACTCGACATCGTCCGTCCCGCGGTGGACGCCGGCCATCAGAGCCTGACCGACTTTATCGCGTTCTTGACCCATGTCCTCATCCTGCGCGGCAAGTGGGATGAAGCCGAAACCTTGCTCAAGGACGCCGTGGCCCGCTCACCGGACGGCGCCCGCTACCGGAACCTCCTCGGCAATCTTTACGCGCGTCAACAACGCTGGGCCGAGGCAGCGGCGGAGTTTCAGCGAGAAGCAGCTCTCCCCAGGCACGCGAATTACGTGCCGCTTGACCCGGTCGTGGCGATGCTGAAGGCCGGCCAGACGGCCGGAGGCCTTGAACTCTGGCGCATTTTTTCCGCGCGGCTGGCGAACACGCGCGAATTCGACGTGGCCGACAAGCTGGCCAAAATGGGGCTGTTGTTGCCGCTCGACACAATCGAACTCGCCCGCGCCGGAGCGTTGGCCGATTACGCGAGCACGGCGAAAGAGCCGGCCTGGCTGGTGCCCTGGATGCAATTCGTGAAGGCGCTCGCGGATCTTCGACGCGGCCAATTCCCATCCGCGGCGGAATGGTCTGCCCGCTGTCTTGACAATCCGTCCACCATTTCTCCGTGCCAGGCCGGCGTGCACTTCATCCAGGCGATGGCTTTCGCCCGCCTGAACCGGACTGACGAAGCACGAACCACATTTGAGGCAGGGAAGAAACTGATGGCTTCCGCCGGGGATGACACCACCGGGAACTTCGAGGGCTACTGGGTGGTGTGGGCCATCGCCGATCTCCTGCAACACGAGGCGGAGACGGTTCTCAAGCCGCTTGCGACAGTTGCGCCCTCGGCCCGACCATGAGCGAAGTCACCCGCATCCTCACGACCATCGAGCAGGGTGACGCCAGGACCTCCGATGAGCTGCTGCCGCTGGTGTATAACGAGCTGCGTCGTCTGGCCGCGCACAAGATGGCCGCCGAACCGGCCGGCCACACGCTCCAGCCCACCGCGCTGGTCCACGAAGCGTGGCTCCAACTCGTGGATTCACCCGCGCAATCCTGGCAGAACCGCGCCCACTTTTTCGGCGCCGCCGCCGAGGCCATGCGCCGCATCCTCATCGCCCGCGCCCGCCGCAAAGGCCGCCAACGCCGGGGCTCCGGGGCCGAGCATCTGAATGTGGACGATCTCGAAATCGCCAACCCCGCGCCCGACGACCAGTTGCTCGCGCTCGATGACGCTCTCGACCGTTTTGCCGCTCTGGAACCTCAGCAGGCCCAACTGGTCAAGCTCCGCTACTTCGTCGGCCTGAAAATCCCCGAGGCCGCCGAAATCCTCGGCATTTCCGAGACCACCGCCAAGCGCTGGTGGACTTACGCCCGAGCCTGGCTCTTCACCGAAATCGGCGCCCAGCCATCCGTATCCTCAGCGGTCGATTCCGCTTCGCAGGGTGCTAGACAAAAAAGTTAAGAAATCTTTAGTTTTGTCCGCAGGGTGACATACGAATTGCGAGCCGGCTGCCCACACGCAATTCGTATGTCACCCTGCGGTGATCGCGACCGCTCTTGAGAGCCAGTCGCAACAAATTTTTCACCTCGCAGCGTGCCACACAGATTACGGGCTGGCGGCCTGTAAATCGTCTGTCGCCCTGTGTGCGTGGGAAGCGCTCTTGAGATTCAATCGCAACATGTTTTCTTGGAACCGGGTGGCGAATCGGAGCCGCTTCGCGTGGCGCGAGATTCCGCCCTTGCCGCGTCGGCCTGCACTTGGCATTCTTCGCTTGTGAGCGACAAAGTGTCTGGTCCCATGCGAGCGTGTGTGAAGATGCCTCCTCCTCACGCTATGCTGACGCGCCTCGGTCGCGGGCGCGCCGAACACCTGATGATCCGTCCGTTCGTGCTCGCCCTGGCTGTTTGTGCCGCCGCGCTCTGTGCCGTCGCCGCCCCCACCATCGAAACG
>CAZYTQ010000234.1:0-2912 GCA_964650135.1 uncultured Anaerolineaceae bacterium
GCAGCCACATGGCTCCCATGCATCGGCACCCCGGGCGATCGTGACCCCCGCGAAGTGACTTCCATGTATCGGCACCCGTCCCAGCGTGCCAGCATACGCGGGTCATGTCGATGTATCCTTGACTCATGGGCACGATAGTCAAGCATCATCGTCGTCGGGGGCACACGCGCGTGAGCTCCAAGAACCAGGTGACGCTGCCCGTGGATGCCCTGGCAGACGCCGGCCTCCGCACCGGCGATGAGCTCCGCGTGGTCGCCACCGGGACCGGGACGCTCCTCCTCACCCGGGTCGACGATGCCCTCGACCGGTTCGCCGGCGCCCTTGATGGGGTGTTCCCGCCGGATGCCATCGACGAGCTGCGTGCCGAGTGGGACTGACGATCCTCGATGCGGGGGTGGTGGTCGCGGTCCTCGACACCCAGGATCCGCACCACACCGCAGCCACTGAGGCGCTCCGCGCAGGTCGGGATGCGGGTGACCGGTTCGCGCTGCCCACGTCAGCGTTCGCGGAATGCCTGGTCTGGCCATGGAGGTCGGGCGAGGCCGCCGTCTCGATCGCTGAAGCGTTCATCGATGCCTTCCCCATCAGCGTGCTGTCGGCCGACCGGGCGATCGGCCGGACGGCTGCGCGGCTCCGTGCGCGGCAAGGCCGGATGCTGCGGTTGCCGGATGCGTTGGTGGTCGCCACGGCACTCGAAGCGGGTGCCGGCCGCATCCTGACGACCGACCGAGGCTGGCCCGACATCGACATCCCGGTGCAGGTGATCGCGACCGCGACACGGTGAGCGGGAACCCCGGCTGGCCGCGGCGCCAGCGCCAGTCGCTGACGCGCGGTCGGCCGCGTGGACCCGAAGGGCTGCCGCGCGCCAGGCCGGTGAAGGAACGCATCGGTCCACGCGAGCGGGACGCCATCGCCGGCCCGTTGCGCGAGATGCTCGCCTCGATCCCGGTGCGGGAGCGGGTCGTGGCGCATCTCGGCCCCACGAACTCCGGCAAGACGCATGCCGCGCTGGACATCCTCGCTGGCGCACCATCCGGCGCGTACGGCGGGCCGCTCCGGCTGATGGCCCAGGAGGTCCACGAGCGACTGGCCGACCGGCTGGGCGCGGACCGGGTGGGTCTGCGCACGGGCGAGGAGCGCATCGAGCCGGACGCGCCGTGGGTCGCCTGCACCACGGAGCTGCTCGTCGCGCGTGACGTGGTGGTCATCGACGAGGTCCATTGGCTCGCGGACCGGGAGCGCGGCTCGGCGTGGACCCGGGCGATGCTCACGCTCCCCTGTCGGGAGCTGCATCTGGTGGGCTCCACGGACATCCTGCCGGCGCTCCACGCGGCGTTCCCGTCGCTGGAGGTGCGCGCCTACCAGCGACTGGCGCCGCTCGACTTCGTGGGCTCGGTGCATCTGGCGGCGATCCAGCCGGGCACGGCCGTGATCGCGTTCTCGCGCAAGGGCGTGATGACGCTCGCCCGCGAGCTCGCGCGGGCACACCCGGGACGCGTCGGCGTGCTGTATGGCGCGATGCCCATCGCCGAGCGGCGTCGTCAGGCGGCGCGCTTCCGCTCGGGTGAGGTGGACGTGCTATGTGCCACGGACGTGCTGGGCCACGGGCTCAACCTGCCCATCCGGACGGTGCTGTTCGCCGAGTCACGGAAGTGGAACGGCACGGACCGCGTGGACCTGGTGCCCTGGGAGGTCGCCCAGATCGCGGGTCGCGCGGGCCGGTACGGGATGCATGACGCGGGCGAGGTCGGGGTGCTGCGGGGGCATCGCTGGGCGCAGCCGCGGCCGGAGGTCATCGAGGCGGGTCTTCATCCATCGCTGGTCGTGGATGGGCTGCCCGCGTTCCGCAGCCTGCGGAGCGTCAACCTGGGGCCGGAGGCGGACGATGTCGTGGGCCACCCGCCGGCGACCTGGCCAGCGCTGCTCCGTCGATGGGCGGTCGTGGCGCGGAGCCTGGTCGCGTCCGAGCTGGGCGGCTGGGTGCGCATCGCGGACGTCGAGCCGATGGTCGGGCGGCTGATGGCACTGGGCGATGGGGTCCTTCGGCGGTTGTCCGCGGATGACACCTGGACGTTCGCGCTGGCGCCGCTCGATGCGGACGACCAGGCGGAGCTCATCAGTCGTCTGGGGCGCGCGGTGGCGCGGCGGGAGAACCTGCAGGACCTGGTGATGGTGGGTGACCTGCGAGGTGCCACGGCCCGGGATGCGGAGTGGGTCGCGGGGCTGGCATCGGTGCTGCGCTGGTTCACGCGACGGTTCCCGGGGGCCGGCGGCATCACGAGCGCGGATGCGGATCGGTTGGAGCAGCTGGCCGGTGACGCGGTGGGCCGGGCGCTGGAGAGCGAGATCGTCTCGAACCGGTACGACCGATGCGAGGGCTGCGGACGACCGGTCGTCCCGGGCCGGCCGCTGTGCGACCTCTGCTGGCGGGCCCGGCAGCGACGGGCGGGTTGATCGGGCGCTCGCGGGCGCATCTCAGGGGTGGTTGCGCATCGCCTCGGCGGCCATGCCGAAGTAGTCGTCCATGCGCGTCCGCAGCTCGGCCGGCAGATCGGCACCCACCGACGCCAGCGCCGCACGCATGTGGACCAGCCACCGATCCCGCTCCGCCGGTCCGATCACGAAGGGCATGTGGCGCATCCGGAGCCGCGGATGACCACGCTCGACCATGTAGGTCGTCGGCCCGCCCCAGTACTGGATGAGGAACAGGGTGAGCCGGTGGCGCGCGCCGGTCAGGTCGGGCGCCTCGGGGTACAGCGGCAGCAGCACGGGATCCTCGGCGACCCCCTCGTAGAAGGCGTCGACGAGCCGCTCGAAGAACGAGGCCCCGCCGACGACCGCGTAGAGGGTCGTCTCGATCGACGGTCGCTGGACCATGTATCGAGTCTATCGATGCAGAGGTCGGTGGGTGG
>CAZYTQ010000235.1:0-2791 GCA_964650135.1 uncultured Anaerolineaceae bacterium
GCACGCCCCCGACGTCGGGGACGAGCGCGGGGTCGATGCCGGCCGTCAGCGCCATCAGCTCGTCCGGGTCGCCGCCCGACAGCGCCAGGAACGGGATGACCGCGGACAGCAACACGGCCCGGTCCTCATCGCCGAACGCATGGTCCGCGAGCAGCAGGTCCGTCTCGCGCCGGGCGATGTCCCATGCCCCGATGTCCGTGGCCACCTCGACGGCGTTGCCGCCGAGATAGGCGAGCATGCTCCGCTCGCCGGTCCGACGCGCGTGGGCGAGTCCCGCCAGGGCACCATCGAGGGCGTTGCGTGGGTCGGACAGCCCGCCATACGCCGTGAGGTTGTTGAGGGCTCGCAGGAGCGTGCCCTGGAGCTGATGACGGAGCGCCAGGTCGTGCCCTGCCTGGATGGCCCCCAGGCCGCTGTAGGGCTGTCCCAGCAGACACAGCGCGGACCCGCGCGTGACCAGCACGTCAGCGACGATGTCCACCTCGTCCAGCTGCTCCGCGATGCGCAGCACGCGGTCGGCGGTGTCGATGGCCGCCTGGTGCCGCTCGGCGAACATGTAGGACCGCGCGAGCTGGCCGAGCAGCAGCAGGTAGCCACGCTCCGTGGCGCCGAGGTCCTCGAAGGCCCGGCTGGCCGGCTCGAGGATGTCCAGCGCCTCCTTCCACAGCCCACCCGACTGGAGCGCCTCGGCGAGGGCGGCCGTGGCGCGCGCCGTCGCGGGGCGGTCCCCGAGCGCCTCCTGACGGGTGATGGCGTCCCGCAGGACCGCGCCGGCCTCGGCGGGCCGACTGGCGTGCGACAGGGCGACGCCGGCCTCCTCGAGCAGCTCGGCGGCCTCGCGCTCGTCGGTCGTCACCGCGAGCGCCTGGCGCAGGAACGAGGCGCCCTGCTCGAACGAGCCCAGGCTCCGGGCGCGGTCGGCGGCCGCGCGCAGCGCGATGCGCGCCTGGACCGCGAGCGCGGCGGCCTCCTCGTCGCCGGCCGCGTTGGCGTGGGCCGCGAGGTACTGGACCGCGAGGGCACCCGACAGCTCGTCGAGCCCGAGCGACTCGAACCAGCGTGCCGCCGCCAGATGGCGCACCTTCCGGTCGCGCCGGGCGAGCGTCCCGTACGCCACCTCGCGGATGAGCGACTGGACGAACGTGAACTGACCCAGCTCCGGCGACCGAGGATCCGCCTCCTGGATGAGCAGCTCTCGCCGGACCAGCGCGCGGAGCCGTGGCACCAGCTGCGCCTGGTCCAGGCCGCTCACCGCGGCGAGAGCGGCAGGCGTGAAGCTCTGGCCCAGCACCGAGGCATCCAGGACCAGCGACCGGTCCGCGGGGTCGAGCGCGTCGAGCCGCGCCGCGATGAGTGCGGTGAGGCTGTCCGGGACCGCCAGCCGGGTCAGGTCGCCATTGGGTGTGTAGACCCCGTCGCGGAGCACCAGGCGACCATCCGCGACCAGCATCCGCACGGTCTCGACCGCATACAGCGGGACACCGTCCGCGCGTGCCACGATGGCCTGGCAGGCGGCCGCCGGGAGACCCGCCACGAGCCCCATGATGAGCTCCCCCATGGCCGCCTCGGAGAGCGGCTCCAGGAACAGGCTCGTGAACTGGCGCTTGCCGGCACCCCAGTCCGCGCGCCGCTCCATCAGCTCCGGCCGCGCGAGGGTGACCACGAAGATGGGCACATTGCGCGCCCAGTCGAGCAGGTGGTCGATGAAGTCGAGCGTGCCGCTGTCCGCCCAGTGGAGGTCCTCGAACACCATCACGACCGGGTCTGACGCCGCCATCCGCTCGAAGAAGGTGCGCCACGCCGAGAACAGCTGCTCGGTGCCACCCGCCTGCGTCTCCGATCCGAGCAGCGCCAGGAGGGCGGGCTCGATCCAGCGTCGGTCGCTCTCGTCGGTCACGAAGCGCTCGACCATCGCTGCGACCTTGGCGCGCGTGGTGGGCTCGTCGTCCGCCTCCAGTAGCCCGGCGCGCGAACGGAACATCTCCCCGACGGGCCACAGCGGGATGCCCTCGCCATACGCGGGCGAGCGGCCCGTGTGCCACCACATCTCCTCCACGAGCCCGTCGAGATACTTGTTGAGCTCCCAGGCGAGCCGGCTCTTGCCGATGCCCGCGGGGCCCACGATGGAGACCAGGCGGGGCCGTCGATCGCGTGAGGTCGCGTGGTACAGGTCCTTGAGCATCCGGAGCTCGTCCTCGCGACCCACGAAGGGCGCCTCGAGCGCCTCGCTCCGATTGCGACCACCCACCTCGGCGACCACCCGGCGAGCGACCCACGCCGGCACGGGAGCGCTCTTGCCCCTGAGGGCCTGGTCGCCGGCCGGCTCGAACGCGATGGCCGCGGCGGCGGCGTGCATCGTGGCCTCGCCCACGAGCACGGAACCGGGCGCCGCGGCCGACTGGAGGCGCGAGGCGGTGTTCACGATGTCCCCTGCCACCATCCCCTGCCCCTGGGCGCCGATGGTCACCGCGGCCTCGCCCGTGACCAGACCCGCGCGCGCCGTGATGCCGGGAGCCAGCGCGGGGATCGCGAGGAGCAGGTCGAGCGCGGCGCGGACGGCACGCTCCGCGTCGTTCTCACGGGCGACCGGGGCGCCCCAGACGGCCATCACGGCATCACCGATGAACTTCTCGATGACCCCGCCATACCGCTCGACCACATCCCGCGCGACGTCGAAGTAGCGTGTCAGGAGCTCTCGGGTCTCCTCCGGGTCACGACCGTCGGCGAGGGTCGTGAAGCCCACGAGGTCCGCGAACAGGATCGTGACCAGACGTCGCGGAGCGACGTCTGG
>CAZYTQ010000236.1:0-2790 GCA_964650135.1 uncultured Anaerolineaceae bacterium
CGACCCCGACCCCCACGCCGACGCCGACCCCCACCCCGGAACCGGATGGCCCCGACGATGAGGGATCCTCCGACACCACCCGACGGTCGGTCGTCGCGGGGACGCTGACGCTTCGGCTCAGGACATCCGGGAACATCGGCGCGCGAGGCGGGTCGGTGCCCCTCGCGATCGACTGGTCCGTCCAGGGGCGTGCCCCGGCCGACAGCGTCGCGCGTCTGACGCTGGATCGCTGTGCCACATCACCGGTGCTGCGCGTGCCGCTCACCGGGCGCACCGAGGCATCGGGCACGTATCGGGTCCCGGCGATCCCGGGCGGCCGTTGTCGTGCCCGCCTGGTGGTGCGCGACGGAGACGGTACGCAGCTCGCAGCGACGACCCAGGTGCGCACGCTCCGCCTCGTGGATGCGGTCCCGACCGGTGCGATCCGCTGGTCCACGGGCTGGACCCGCCGAAGCCGGTCGGGGGCTGTCGCCGGCTCCGTCCGCTCCAGCACACGCACGGGCAGCTGGGTGCGCTACCGGTTCACCGGCGACCAGGTGGCCCTGGTCATGGCGACGGGTCCTGGGCAGGGGCGCGTCCGCGTCCTCATCGATGGCCGCCGGGTGGCGACCCTGGACCTGCGCTCGTGGGCCGCGTCGGCGCGCCGTGTCGTGCTGGTCCGCTCGATGGCGTCGGGCAGCCACGAAGTGGAGGTACGGTTGCTGAAGCGTTCGGGCAAGCCAGCGGGCCGCGTGGACATCGATGGGTTCGTCGTGACCCGACCGTGACGTACGGGATCGTCGAGGTGACGCCATCGTGATCCGCGGGCCCGTCGGGGTGCTCCTGGCGATCGTCCTGCTGACGACGTCCGCCGTGGCCAGTGCCCAGCATCCCGGCCCAGACGCCAGCCAGGCGGCCGCGGCCTCACCGTCCGCGACCAGCAGCGCGCCGGCTGCACGGACCTGGTGGGTGGCCACGACCGGCTCGGATCTCGCCGCGGGGAAGGAGACGACCCCCTTCGCGACCCTGGCGCGTGCACTCCGGGCCGCGGAGCCGGGTGACGCGATCCGGCTGGGTCCGGGTCGGTTCCACGGGGCGGTCATCCGCAGCGCTGGCACGCGGGCCGCACCCATCACCATCACCGGCGCCTCGACCGCCGAGACCATCCTGGATGGCGCGCTGGATGGGCGTCGGGACACCGTCGTGGTCCGACGACGCGCGGGCTGGCTCGTGATCTCGGATCTCACCGTCACCGGTTCCAGGGGCAGTCGCAGCGCCGGGGTCCTGGTGGTCGGCGCCACCACCGGCCCGATCACCCTCGAACGGGTGCGCCTGACGGGCAACGACGGCTATGGCGCGCTGCTCCAGAACGCGCGCGCCGTGACCATCGCGGACAGCGAGCTCGATGGCAATGCCACGGGGGTCGAGGTCAACGGTGACGGAGCCGACGTCACGATCTCGGGCTCGAACATCCACGACAACGACCGGCTCATCCGCTCCACGCCCCGGCGCGTGGCCGCGAACGACGACTATGGCGCCTCGGGTGTCAGCCTGGTGCGCACGACAGGCCCGGTGCTGGTCACCGGCAACCGCCTGTGGGGCAATCGCGCGCCATCACCCGACTATGGCTGGGACGGCAGCGCGTTCGAGATCTTCGCCGCGTCCGGGGTGACCATCGCGGACAACGTCGCGTGGGACAACGAGAACCTGCTCGAGACCGGCACCACGGATCGGGCGCCGTGTCGCGGCAACGCGTTCGTGCGCAACACCAGCTGGGGCGCAGCCACGGCGGGTCGGGCACGCGGCATCATCCTGCGCTGTGCCACGGGGATGCTCATCGCCAACGTCACGCTGGCCGACCACGACGACTATGCGCTGCTGGTGGGTGACGAGGGCTCGACCTTCTCGGGCTCCGTGCGGGGTGCGCGGGTGACCAACAGCCTGCTCGTGCAGTCGAACGACGGCGCCCCGCTGATGACGCAGCGCGGCCCTCGGGCCGGCGTGACCATCGACCATGTCCTGCTCTGGAACGACCGCGGACCCATCGCGCGGGTCGATGGGCATGGCTCCACGCAGGACATCGACCAGCTGGCGCGCTGGCTCGATGCGCCCGCGGGCCTGGACGGCTCGCTGGCCGCGCCGCCACGGTTCGTCGATCGGCGTGCACGCGACCTGCGGCTGGCGCCCGGGTCGCCGGCCATCGATGCGGGCACGGACATCCCGGGTGTCACGGACGGGTCCACGGGCACGGCACCCGATCTGGGTGCCCTGGAGACGCCGGACGAGCCCGAACCGGTCAGCGGCTCGTCGCCCGTGCCGTCCGGGCGCTCGTGGACTCCGTCGAGCTCGATGTCGCCGAGGGCTTCGCCGGTGGCGTCGGTCGGTCCGTAGCCGCCGGGCGCCTGGAGGCGCGTGACGGGCGGGATGGGCGCACGGCCTCCAGTGACCACGTCCAGCGGTGGCTGCCGGGCCGGATCCGATGGCGCGCCAGCGTGTCGGGGCCGCAGCTCGCCGTGCCCAGACCGCGATGCGCGGCATCGAGATGCACGATGGGGTTCGTCCGCGGCACCAGGTCCTCCTGGTGGTCGGCCGAGGCGAGTGCGTCCGGAGTGACCTGGAGCACCGAGACCTGTCTCGGTCGGTCGAGCACCATGCGCCATCCACGACCCCGCCCATCGAGGAGCTCGAGCCAGCGGACCTCCGCGCGACCGCCATTCTCCTGGGGCCAGATGTAGGGCACCGCGAGGTCCGCGATGGCTGCCTGATGGCGGCCGATCCGCGCGAGCGCCCGGTCCGGGTACGTCTCGTGAG
>CAZYTQ010000237.1:0-2749 GCA_964650135.1 uncultured Anaerolineaceae bacterium
CCTCGAGCCCTACTTCGACCGAAGCTGGAAGCTCGACGACATCACCCCATTGGAGAGACGGGTAAGTCGATCGCGGAGGAGGCGCGGGACCTGCGGATCCATGAAGGCACACAGGTAACTGGGGTGCCAAGGACAGGATCGCTCGCAGTGAGGCTGAGGGCCTGTCGGGTGACGAACGCGCCCGAGTTGGTGTGACCCCCCACAGAGGTGGCGGAGTTGCGGATGGGGCGTGATGTCCTCAAGCGATCCGTGGCCTGTGGGTCCAGGGAGGCGACACGACACGATGAGCGTGTGTCGTTGGTCGCTTCCCAGAGGACCATCCACGGTGTTGGGCCACCCTCCCTGTTACACGTCCCGTCTGATGTCGGCCAATGACCTCGATAGGAGGTTCACAGCCGTAGAGATGGACGTCCGCTCAACCCCCGTGGAGGACCGCAACACAACTCTACGGTTCTCGCTCGTCGCCTTGGGTTGGAGGGACACTTCGTGGACGGTGGCGCGGGCGTCATTCCACAATGGACGATATGGATGCAGCCACTCGGGGGACTCGTTGCGTTCCGACACGAACACGCTAGGAGCTGGTGTCAAGCCAGGTAGTGAATCTCGCAGATCTGACGACTGATAGCCCAGCCAGAGAAGCAGATCGATGGATCGATCCGCATTGTGTACCTTCACCCACCACATGTTCCCTGCAGCCTCATAGCGCTGGTGCCAAGCGAACTGTTCCTCCGAAGGAGCGCCCATGTGCTCCATGGTTAAGCCCTGTTGCCTCAGCGCGTCCTTAAGCTGGTTCTCGAAACCTCGGGTCATACCCGACCACGCTTCAAAGTCGTTGCGTCGCCGCAAATCGTCCGTCAAGAGCCGTCGCGAGAACTCGGGGTCCTGCATCTCCGTCAGCGTGCGATCGATCCCTTCGACGAACAACGACAGCAAAGGCCCGATGTCGCCGCCTTCGTCGCTGTGTCGGAGCGCCTCGTAGTAGCGCAGTCGATCGGGCCCAGCGCGAATGATGAGGCACGGCCAATTGTCGCGGAAGAGGATGAAGTTGGTCAGCAAGCGAGCGACGCGGCCGTTTCCGTCGTCGAACGGGTGAATGTCCGTCATCCATGCATGGACGACTGCGGCTGGAAGTGGACCGTGGAAGGACATGGAGTTGATCCAGTCGACCAGTTCGCTCATCCGGAGCCCAACGTCGTCTGATCGGGCGGTCAGCAAATGAGGTCGACCTCCGATCTGGTTGTCCATGACCTTGTATCGACCGGCAATGTCAGGCCGAGCCGCCATCGTCCATGCGTGGATGTTCCGGATATCGACCTCGCTGAGATGCCTGCGCTCAGCGAAGGAGCCGGCTAGTTGGCGCACGAAGGACAGAGCGTTGCCGTGGCCCACGACCTCCAGTACCTTGGGGTCCTCGCTCACCGCAGATCGAAACGAGAACTCCGCGATCGGGGTAGCGCTCTCGAATGCAGCGTCAAGGAGCTCCTTTGTCTGTGGGAAGCTCGTGTGCACACCTTCGATAGCGTTGCTCTGCTGGATCAGCCGATAGTCGAAGTCACGCTCAACCTGCATCCGAATCTCATCCGCATGCTCGGCGAACGCGGCCCTCACATCGGCCATGCGCTGGTAGATCCGTAGCTGATCGGCGAGAATCGCCTGAGCGCGCGCCGTTCCGTCCTCATCATCGGGAAAGCTGTAAGGCGTTCCGTCAAGCCTATCGTCGAGGAGCCTTGGCGGCGGCGGCAGATTGCTGGTCACACATGCCCTGATTGCTCGCTGGTCTCCGGGAGTGTATCGAGGCGTGGAGTGGATGAGGGGCGCAGGATCGATGCCGGGTCTGCAGGCCATCGTGTTCTGTGCCTGGGCTGTCGCCACTGGAGCCGTCTGTGGGCCTGTCGTCTCACTGCGGCGGTGGAGAAGCACCGATACCATCTCAACCTCAGATCAGATGAGAGCGGGCGGTGCCGATCGGTCGGCCAGAAGGAGAGTACCGAAGGTAATGGACAGCGCAACACCCGCAGGATCGACGGGGTCGGGAGGACAACGTGATCACGGGTGACCTGAAGTCGAAAATCGATGCTGTATGGAACGACTTCTGGTCGGGTGGGATCTCGAACCCGATGGAGGTGATGGAGCAGCTCACGTACCTGCTGTTCATCAAGGGTCTGGACGAGCGGCAGACGTTGCTGGAACGGAGGGCCTCCCGCACCGGCGAGCCGATCGAGGACCCGATCTTCCCCGAGGATGGGGAGTTCGTGCTGAAAGGGATGGCTGAGGGTCGGCCGTACGCCGATCTTCGGTGGAGAAACCTCAAACAGCTCGGCAGCGCACAGGAGATGTACGACGTGGTGGCCGGCTACGTGTTCCCGTTCCTCCAGGTGCGGGCGGCGGACAGCACGCATGCCCGGCATATGAGGGATGCCCGACTCACCATCCCGACGCCGGGTCTGCTGCAGAAGGCGGTGGACGGGCTAGATGCGATACCGATGGAGGACCGCGACACCAAAGGCGATGTCTACGAGTACATGCTGTCCAAGATCGCCACGGCCGGGCAGAACGGCCAGTTCCGTACGCCGCGCCACATCATCGGTCTCATGGTGGCGATGACGGCTCCGACACCCACCGACACGATCTGTGACCCGGCGTGCGGCACCGCCGGGTTCCTGGTGGCCGCCGGCGAGTACGTCCAGGACCGCCAGACAGCGTCCCGCGAGGTGGTGGAAGTAGGGGCGACCTTCAGCGACGGTGGTCA
>CAZYTQ010000238.1:0-2746 GCA_964650135.1 uncultured Anaerolineaceae bacterium
GATGAGGATGTGCGTCGCCGAGCGGATGGCGGCGCGGTCGATCCCCTGCAGCGCGGCAGCGAGATCGCGCTGCGCCGCGAGGAGGTCGGCGATCACCTTGTCGAGGAGCTCGCCCATGGTCTCGGCTCCGATCGCCTCGACCAGCGCGTCGTAGGTCGCCTGCACGATCACCGGCGCGGCAGCATCGGCCGGCGGCGCCTCGGGCGCGGCCGGCTGCGGCCGTGCGACATGCGCGGCGAGGCTCCGGCCCAGCTCCTCCACGCTGGTGATCGGCTTGGAGATCAGGCCGTTCGCGCCCGCCGCCGCGATCCGCTCCCGATGCTCGCGCATGGCATAGGCGGTGAGGGCCACGATCGGCACCTGCGCCCGGTCGTCGCCGCGCGCCCGGATGGCGCGGATGACGTCGAGCCCCGAGAGGCGCGGCATCTCGATGTCGACCACCACGAGGTCCACTGCCTCCTGCTCGAACCGCTCCAGCGCCTCGATCCCGTCGGCGCAGACCGTCACCTCGGCGTTGAGGGCGCGCAGCATCTGCGAGGCCACCATCTGGTTGGTGGGATTGTCCTCCGCCAGCAGCACGCGGATCCCGGCGAGATCGGCGCCGGGCCGGGTCTCGGCCTCCGCCGGCCGCTCGTCGGCGACCCGCGGCGGAAAGCGCAGCACCGCCTCGACGCCGCCCGCCGGCCGGTTTCCGATGCTCGCCTCCGCCCCGAGGCGCTCGGCAAGGGTCCGCACGATCTCGAGCCCGAGGCCCTCGCCGGCCCGCGCGGAGAGCGCCGCGCTCTCCCCGCCCAGCCCGGGGCCGTCATCGGCGACCCGGAGCACGACGCTGCCGTCGGCGCCGCGGGCAATGCTCAGCCGTATGGAGCCCTGCTGGCAGAACTTGATGGCGTTGCCGACGAGGTTGTCGACGATGCGGCACAGCGCCGTCGGGTCGATCCGGAGCGCGAGGGGCGCCCCCTCGCCCGCCTCGGCGACGAAGCGGAGCCCGCGGTCGGCGGCCTCCGCCGCATGGCGCCGCCGCAGATGCGCGATGAGCGCCGCGGTCTCGACCCGGTGCCCGCCCATGGCTGCGTCCGGATCGGGCTCCTCGCCCAGCGCGGTCCCGACGAGGCTCGCGAGCACGCGCGAGGCGGCGCAGATGCGCTCGATCTGCGGTCGAAGCTCGGCGTCGAATTCCGCTGTCTCGAGGTATGCCGCCGCCCCCGTCACCCCCATCAGCGCGCCACGGATATCGTGGCGGAGCATGGCCATCTCGCGACTCTCCAGCCGCGCGGGGGCCGAGTTCTGGCTCCGGTCCAGAAAGGGGTCGATGACGCTCATGTCGTCCTTGTTCTGGCGCAGCGCCCGCCCGCCCGCCGATCTGAAACCTGTGGTTGAAACCGGGGCGCCGATTTCAGCGTAAGATACAGCAACCCTTCCCAAATGGCAAAAGGCAATCGCAGTTTGCCACTACGACGCAAGCCGCCCGAGGATGCTGCTGCGCAGGCGCGCCATGTCGTTCGGGGTTTCCACGATATCATCGAAGAAATCGGGGCTTTGAGGCAAGCCGAGAGAGACGAAGAGGGCGCTGGGGAAGCGGGACCTCAGGCGGGACATGAGCGGAAGCTCGCCGACACCGGTGCTGTCCACCAGCACGATGTCGACGGGGCCGGCGCTTTCCGGGGCGACGAAGGCGACCCGGCTGGAGCGGAGCGCCGCCTTGTAGATTGCGGCGAGCGCAGTCGAGCGGGTTTCGAGATGCACGCGGATCTCCTCGAAGCGGACCGCCTCGCAGGGGACCGAGACGCGGATCGTCGGGCGGCCGTCGGGACCCTCGACCAGGGTCAGCACGCCATGGCAGGCCGTGAGCAGCCCGCGCGCGATCAACGGGCGCAGCGCCTCGGCGGTCACCTGATCGGGCGCGATCTCGCTCAGGCCCATGAGGAGGTCGAGCTTCCAGCGGATCGATTCGCCCGCCGCGGCGACGGTGATCTCCCCGGTGAGGATCGCGCCGTCGTGGCCGAAGTTGAGCTGCGCCGTCTCGGGGTCGCGGCCTTCGAGCATGTAGAGCGTGAGGTGAACGAAGATCTGCCGCAGCCGGTCGAGGTCGCCATGGACGCGCTCGGGCGCGCCCGGAAGCATGGTGACCCCGACGGCGCCGGCGCCCTCGGCGCGCAGCGCGTCGCGCAGGGCCTCGAGCAGCCCGGCCAGGGCGAAGGGCTCGGTCTTCATGCGGAAGCGCCCGTCCTGCACCTCGCCGTAGTCGAGGAGCCCCGAAAGCATCCGCACGATGGACTGGCCCGACTGCTGGGCCTGCGTCACCAGGCGGTGCTGCCGTCCGGGAAGGTCGCTCTGCGCCAGCAGCGCCAGCGGGCCGACGATGCCGTTGAGCGGGTTCCTGAGCTCGTGGCTCATCATGGTCAGGAAGCGCGACTTGGCCCGGCTGGCCAGCTCCGCCTGCTCGGCGCTCCGCCGGCTCATCTCGGCGATCTGCCGCTGGCGCCGGTTCTCGTGCAGGATGAGAAACAGCGCCAGCACGCTCAGGAGCACCGCCGCCACGCTGATCAGCGCCGTCGTCCGCGCGCTGGCCTGGATGCGCTGGCGCACCTTCGACGCGGCGGCGCCGTCGGCGCGCATCACCCGGAGCGTGTACTGGCGAAGGTCCTGCTGGAACTCGGCCAGGCGCGCCTCGATCTCCCGTATGGTCTCCCCGTCGGCGGGGCCGATGCCGGCGAGCGTCGCGTCGACCGACTTGAGATACTCG
>CAZYTQ010000239.1:0-2741 GCA_964650135.1 uncultured Anaerolineaceae bacterium
GGTCGGCCCGACGCCTGACGGTGGCCGGTTGACGGCTCGACGACCGAGCGGCACCCTTCGCCGATCATGAGCAGCCTCGTGCGTACCGACCAGGACGCGCCGATCGCGACCATCGCCGAACCGCGGATCCCCACGTCGCCCCCCGACGTCGTCGATCCGCGGATGCCCACGCCGGGCGTCGCACGCCCGGCCCCACTCCGCCGTGAGGGGCCTGCCAAGCTCACGGGCACGGCCATCTATGTCGATGACCTGGTCGTGCCGGGGGCCTGGTACGGCGCGACGATCCGCTCCACGGAGGCCCGCGCGCGCTTCCTGGGCCTTGAGGTCGACGCCTCGTTCGACTGGACGCAGGTGGTGGTGGTCACCGCCGCCGACATCCCCGGTGAGAACACCATCGCGTCCATCCAGCGCGACCAGCCGGTCCTCGTGGAGGACGAGATCCGCCATCACGCGGAGCCGGTCGCCCTGGTCGCGGCGCCTGACCGCGCCCTGCTGCGAGCCGCGAAGCACGCCATCCGGCTCCGCACCGAGCCGCTCCCTCCCGTGTTCGACCCCCTCGCGTCCGACCACGAGTTCGCGCGCTACGAGGTCGGACGAGGCGATGTGGATGCCGCCCTGGCGGCTGCCGACCTGGTCATCGAGGGCACCTACCGGGTCGGCCACCAGGAGCAGCTGTACATCGAGAACCAGGGCATGGTCGCTGTCCCCGGTGACGACGGTGGTGTGACGGTGTACGGCTCGCTCCAGTGCCCCTACTACGTGCACCCGGCGCTGCGGCGTGCGCTGGCCCTCTCGGAGACCCAGGCCGTGGTCGTCCAGACCGAGACCGGGGGCGGCTTCGGGGGGAAGGAGGAGTACCCCTCGATCGTGGCCGTGCATGCCGCGCTCCTCGCACGTGTCGCGGGCCACCCGGTGCGCATGATCTACGACCGCCACGAGGACATCGCGGCGACGACCAAGCGTCACCCGGCGATCGTGCGGTACCGGACGGGGGTGCGCTGGGACGGCACGCTCGTCGCGCAGGACATCGACATCGTCATGGACGGGGGTGCCTATTGCACCCTCACTCCCGTGGTGCTGTCGCGCGGAGTGCTCCACGCAGGCGGCCCGTACGAGTGTGCCGACGTCCGCATCCGGGGTCGAGCCATGGCCACGAACACGCCACCCAACGGGGCGTTCCGCGGCTTCGGCGCACCCCAGACCGAGTTCGCCGCCGAGATGCAGGCCAACAGGGTCGCCGAGGCGCTCGGCATCTCGCCCCTGGAGCTGCGACGCCGCTGGGTGTACGAGCTGGGCGGGGTGACCCCCACGGGCCAGGTGCTGCGCGAGAGCGTGGCGGGTCGCGAGGTGCTCGATCGGGCTGCGGAGGCGGCGGAGTTCGAACGCGTGCGCCAGCGGACGGCGGCCCAGCACGCCGCTGCGACCGGGACACGACCTGCCAGCGCACACGGCATCGGTCTGGCGCTGGCGTGGCACGGCGCCGGCTTCACGGGTAGCGGCGAGGTCCATCTCGCGAGCGTCGTCCATGTCGACCTGGGCGTGGATGGGCGGCCGGTCATCCGCATCGCCTCGACCGAGATGGGCCAGGGCACCAAGACCATCTTCCCCCAGCTGGTGGCAGCCGAGCTGGGGCTGGGCGAGGAGGAGGTCGATCTCGCACCCGTCGATACCTCGCAGGTGCCGGACAGCGGCCCGACGGTGGCCTCACGCACCGCCATGGTGGTCGGGGGTCTCGTCATCCAGGCGGCGCGCCGGCTCCGGGAGCAGGTGGAGGCGACCACGGGTCGCCCCTTCGCCGCGTCTGCTGTGGACTTCGCCCGGGACCATGGGCCGGTGCGCATCGAGCAGCGGTTCGAGCCGTACCCGGGCGTCCGCTTCGACGACGCCACGTATTCCGGGGACGCCTATCCTGCGTTCGGTTGGGCGGCCGCCGTGGCCGAGGTCGATGTGGACCTCGACACGGGCGAGGTCGCGGTCCGCTCGGTCGTCGCCGCGGACGACGTCGGTCGTGTCATCCACCCCATCCTCGCGGCCGGGCAGGTGGAGGGTGGCACCCTCCAGGCGGTGGGCTACGCGACGATCGAGGAGATGAAGCTCCAGGATGGGCGCTATCTCAACGATCGCCTGGCCACGTACCTGATCCCCACCGCGCTCGATGCCCCGCGCATCGAGACCATCCTCGTGGAGGCGCCCTTCAGTGGTGTGCCACACGGTGCCAAGGGCGTGGGTGAGCTGCCCATGGACGTGGGTGCGCCCGCGGTCGTTGCCGCGATCCACGATGCCACCGGGGTCTGGATCCACGACCTGCCGGCCACACCCGAGCGCATCCTCGGTGCCATGAGCGCCGGACACCCGCCCAGATGATCATCCGGTTCCGGCTTGACGGCGAGATGGTGGAGCTCGATGCGCCGGGCATGCGCCGGTTGCTCGACGCGCTACGCGAGGATCTGCGGCTGACGGGCACCAAGGAGGGGTGCGGTGAGGGTGAATGTGGCGCCTGCTCGGTGATCCTCGACGGTCTGGTCGTGGATGCCTGCCTGGTGCCCATGTGCCAGGTCGATGGGACCGAGGTGCGGACCGTGGAAGGGCTGGCGAGCCCGGCAGGCGAGCTGTCGCCGCTCCAGCAGTCATTCCTCGAGCTCGGCGGTGCCCAATGCGGTATCTGCACGCCGGGGATGCTCATGGCGGCCCAGGCGTACCTCGAGCGGGGTGGTGGGACCGATGACGAGGCGATCCGGGAG
>CAZYTQ010000240.1:0-2703 GCA_964650135.1 uncultured Anaerolineaceae bacterium
TCGAGGCCAAGATCTACCCCGGTGTCGGCCATTTCATCCACACCGACGAGCCTTACCAGTTCGCGCGGGACACCACGGACTTCATGCACACGGGCCGGGTCCAGGCCATATCGCCCGCGGTCATCGATTCGCTGGTAAACGGCGTGGCCGCCTCGGCCACGGGCGGCGGCGGGGCGGCGGCCGCTCCGGCCAAGCCCGCCGGGTTCTCGAAGTAGCGCGAGGGAGGAGACGACATGTTCCCCACCACTTCGATCCGGGCCTTCGCCGCGGCTGCGCTGCTCTCGCTCGCGGGCGCGCCGGTCCTCGCCGACATGCTGTCGGCGAGCGCCGCCCCGCCGCCGGTCGAGACCTGGACGCCGGCCTCGAGCGTGCCGACGCTGGCATCGCTGAAGAAGTACTACGACATCCCGAACTTCCGCATCGGCGGCACCTACGACCTCGAGGCGGATCCGGAGACCTGGCGCGACGGCGGCGAGGGCGGCACCACGCTCGAAAGCCTCGGGTTCGGCCCGCTCAAGACCGCCTACATCGACGTCGGCACGCCGATCCGCAACGAGGATGGCGAGATCATCAACGCGGTGATCGTCAGCCCGCACTACTCGGGCGACTCCGCGGCGATGTACAGCTACTGGATGCCGATGGCGACCAACCCGCTTGCCGGGGGGGAGCCGGTCATCGGCCCCGGCTTGGTGATCGACACCAACAAGTACTATGTGGTGTTCCTCGATTCGCTCGGGCTCTGGGGCGCGTCGAAACCGTCCGAGGGCCTGGGGCGCAAGTTCCCGCAGTACAGCTACTTCGACATGGTGCAGGCCAACTATCAGCTCCTGCGCGATCATCTGAAGGTGGCCAACGTCCACCTCGCGCTCGGCTGCTCGATGGGCGCGACCCAGAGCTGGGTCTGGGGGGTCATGTATTCGCCCTCGGGCTTCGTCGACGCGATCATGCCGATCGGCGGCACCACCGCCTCGGATGGCGCAGACCCGGTCGGCCAGTGGACCTTCCGGCTGGCGCAGGCGGCGATCGAGGGCGACCCGGTCTACCGCGAGACCGGCGGAAACTTCTACGACCTGCCTAAGGAGCAGCATCCCAAGCAAGGGCTGCAGTTCCTGTGGTCGATCCTTCAGCAGACCGGGTACACCTTCGCCTACCGTTCGGCGCAGCCTTGGGCGATGGTCGAGCGCGAGGTGTTCTACTGGCACCCCGAGGGCAACCAGACTGCGGCTTGGCTCGCCCGTACCGTCAACGAGGATCCCAACGATTACTGGTACCGCAACGCCGGCGGCTGGAGCTACAACATAAACGACGAGCTCTCCCGCATCACCGCGCGCACGCTGGTCATCCACGTCGAGGACGACAACTGGCTGATGGTGGCCAACGCCCGCGCGGCGGCCGAGAAGGTTCCAGGGGCCGGCCTCATCACCTTCTCAGACCCCACCGCCCACTACGGCGTGTTCAAGGCCCCCAACCTGTTCCACGATCAGGTGAAGTCGTTCGTGGATAACACGGCGCTCGTCTCGATGCAGCCGACGGCGGCGGGTCGCGGCGGGCCGGCACCGGCGAAGCCGGCCGGCTTCTCCAAGTGAGGTCGGGCAAGGTCGACGTTGGCGGGGGCGTCCGCCTCGCTTGGCGGGTTTGGGGCGAGGGCGCGACTCCGGTGCTGTTCATCCACGGCAATCTCGCCAGCAAGGACTGGATCGAGCTCGCCGCCCGCTGGTTCCCGTCCGACCTGCGGGTGATCGGCGTCGACTGGCGCGGCTGCGGCGACAGCGACCGCCCGGCCGCGGACAAGGACTACGCCAACTACTCGATGCAGCAGCACGCCGAGGACATGCTCGCCGCGCTCGACGCGCTGAAGATCGGGCGCTGCCACCTCGCCACTCATTCCACCGGGGGCATCATCGCCGCGCGCATGCAGCTCGCTCAACCCGGCCGCTTCGGCCGATGCCTCGCGCTCGATCCGGTGACCCCGCTCGGCCTCCGCTTCGACGAGCAGGGAATCGACGTCTTCAGGGCGATGCAGGCGAGCAGGGACGTGACCCGCGCCGGCATGGCCACCGCGGCGGCGTCGCTGTTCCTTTCCGACAGCCTCGCGCCGGGTTCGATGCCAAAGTTCAGGCAGGGCACCGAGGAGCTGCAGAAGTTCTTCGATCGAATCATCGACCAGACCTATGGCGTGGCGGAAGGGATCTGGTTTGGCACTCCTTACAACCTGAACATCGAATACGAAACCGGGGAGCTCGCGGCTAGAATGCCGACTCTGACGCACGAGCATCTCGTGCTCTGGGGCGAGTTGGACGGCTGGATCCCCGCGGCGGACGTGAAGCGAATGGCTGCGGAGATGCCGGATTGCCGCCTCGTCACCGTTCCCGGCATCGGGCATTCGATGAACCTTGAACAACCTGCGCTATACGCGGGCTACTTCGGAGGGTACTTTAGCGGGGTTATGCCCTGACTGAGCCGCATAGGTGAGTACCATGGCGGGGGATTTTGATGCTGCTGCAAGTTGACCTTTCCCCGCAATTAGGGCCGCGGTGAACTGGAATCCTCTGGGTTGAACTTGGCGCTGAGCGGCAGCGCGGAGCCCGCAAGAGGCTCAAGCGCTGCTGCGGCGTCGTTGGTGAGGCCCTCCATTGGGGTGCGGTA
The DNA here is from genome assembly GCA_964650135.1 of uncultured Anaerolineaceae bacterium. Lineage (GTDB taxonomy): Bacteria > Chloroflexota > Limnocylindria > Limnocylindrales > CSP1-4 > JAFMJV01. The sequence continues at coordinate 2,647 of CAZYTQ010000240.1, forward strand.
GCCGAGCGCCGAATGGGGGCGTTCGGTATAGTGGTGGCGCCATCGCTCGACCTCCTC
>CAZYTQ010000241.1:0-2701 GCA_964650135.1 uncultured Anaerolineaceae bacterium
GCCACGGCACATACAGGGCCGTGGCGATCCTGCGGTCATCGGAAGGTCCTCGTGTCGATGGTGGTCATCGCGATGCCGTCGAAGCGGCGGGCGGCGGTCCTCCACCGGCAGCCGGTGCTCCACGGGATGGCACCGAGGTCCCATGGGACGATAGGGACGCGGGTCGTGCGCCACGCCCGAACCGGATGACCGGCACGATGCGGTCGCAGCGGATACCCACCTCGCGGCAGGTGCTCACGATGGCGTCAGCATCCGAGGCATCGAACAGGTGGAGCGCGAGCTCATCGCCGGGGACCGCGATGGAGCCCCGGTAGTCGACGCCATGGTTCGGCCACGACACGCCGAACGTCGGTCGATCCGCGAGCTCCAGCAGGTGCTGGACCTCGCCCGTGGGATCAGGGCAATAGGACTCGACGAGGAACGCGGTCGGAGGGCGTGTGGTCATGTCGCAACGCTGGGCCAACGACCGCGGCTCGCGCGTCGGGTGACACCCTATGTGGTCGACCTATGTGGTCGAGCCGGATGCCGTTGGTGCGTGCCCGTCCTCGTCGGTCCCATCGGTGGTCGGTGACCCCATCGTCGCCATCCGCGCCCCCAGCTCGGCGCGCGTGTGGATGCCCAGCTTCAGGTACGCCCGAGCCAGGCTCGCCTCCACGGTCTTGCGACTGATGAGCAGCCGCTCGGCGATGCGCTGGTTGGTCATGCCGCTCGCCGCCATGCGGGCGATGCGCTCCTCACCCGGCGACAGCAGCTGGTCCGACCGTCGCTGGATGCCCACCCGTGCCAGCTCGGCCCGGGCTCGCTCCGCCCAGGGTGCACAACCGACCGAGAGGAAGCCGTCGATGGCGGCCTCCATGGCGGCCGCAGCACGTCGTCGGCTGCCCACGCGCCGGAGCGCGGCCCCATGTGCGAGACGGGTGCGAGCCAGCTCCAACGGGTTGTCCATGGTCTCGTGGTCGACGAGCGCCCGCCCGAACGCCTCCAACGCACCATGGACATCCCCGCGCGCACCCAGGAGCAGCGCCCGACCGCGTGCCGCGACCGCCCCGATCCACGGCCTGGGGACACGGAGCGCACGCTCCTCCAACCGCGCGACCTGACGCTCGGCCTCATCGAGCGCGCCGGTCAGGACGAGCGCCTCCACGAGGTCGCCGTGGAACCGGTACGTGGCGGGCTCGCGCATCCCGGTCGCCGTGAGCATCGCGTCCGCCATCGCGAGGTGTCGGACGGTCGACGCGGGATCGCCCCGGGTCAGCGCCACGAAGCCCAGGACGCCGAGTGGCACGGGCGGCGTGAGGGGTGGCGTCGCCAGCTCGAGGCTGGCGTGTGCGTCGGCCTCGGCAGCATCCAGATCACCGAGACAGGCCCTGATCCAGCCACGTCGTGCGAGCGAGGTGCAGCGATAGACGGCCTGACCGCTCTGCTCCGCGAGCGCCACGGACGCCTGGGCCAGCTCCATGGCGAGCTCGGATCGACCCGCCCACGCCTCCAGCTCGGCGTGCATCGAGAGGAGCTGGGCCATCGAGCTCTCATCGCCCCGCGCGCGGGAGTGCTCGATGTACCGATCGATGAGCACCCGGGCGTCATCGAACCGGTCCATCGCCTTCGCCCAGACCGCCGGCACGGTGCTGTACTCCCAGGAGCGGGCCGATGCCTGGAGTCGCTCGCCCAGCTCGATGGCGGCGACATCCGAACCCTCGCCGGCGAGCAGACGGGCCATGGCGTGGTTGAGCACCGCGAACGCATACGTGACCGGGTCCTGCTCCGGGTCCAGGAGTCGCAGCGCAGCGGCACCATGGGCCGCCTGGCGCGGGATGTCCTCATCGAGCATCCACGACAGGCGAGCATGGATCCGCGCCAGCCACGGCCGGTCGTCACCGGCATCGTCGAGCACCTGCTCCGCGATGGCCACGGCCCTCGGCGTGTCGTGGAACCAGTGGATCGTGGCCAGCAGGAGCCGGCCCTCCAGCCGCGTATCGAACGGCACATCTGGATGGCCGTCCGGGACCAGCTCCAACAGCCCCTGGGCTCGCTCCGGATCACCGACCGTGAAGATCGCATCGGCGAGCGCCACCTGCCGTCGAGCGGTCGCGGCCACATCGCCGGCAGGCGTGAGCTCGAGCGCCCGCTCGCGGAACGTCACCGCCTCCAGCGTGGCGCCACGTTGCGCAGCCGCCGACGCCGCCGCGTCGAGGGCGCCTGCCACCGACTCGTCCGGCCCATCGGTCGCAGCCGCGCGATGGAGGGCGCCGTCGATCGGATCGTCGAGCGCGGCGGCGATCCGGCCATGGAGCGTCCGCCGGGCCGCGGGGGTGAGCATCGCGACCAGCACGCTCGCGATGAGCGGATGGGAGCAGCGGATCCGGTCGTCCTCCGTCCGGAGCACGCCACTCTCGATACCTCGCCGGGTGGCGGTCTCGACATCCAGGGCCTCACCAAGGATGCGTGCCAGGAGTCCCTCGCGGGGCCGACCCACGGCCGCCACCGCCTGCGCCACCAGCCGCTCGTCCGGTCCCAGGCGCTCGATACGCTCCCGGAGCAGGCCGTCGAGCGTGCCCGGCAGGGCCTCGCCCGCCTCCACGCGGGTGACCGCGTCCGCACCCCAGGCGCGCACCAGCTCGATGGCCAGGTACGGGTTGCCGGCCGTCAGCTCGTGCAGGCGGACCAGGGCCGGCCGCGGCAAGGACAGGCCCGCGTGGTC
>CAZYTQ010000242.1:0-2686 GCA_964650135.1 uncultured Anaerolineaceae bacterium
AGCGATAGTCGTCCGAGGACTCCTTGATGCGCATCCGGTACGTGACGCCCCGATCATCGTCCCAGCCGCGGGTCTCCTGGATGAGCGGCTCACCCGCGTCCAGCGCCCGTGTCTGTCGCTCGATCTCGAAGCCGATGGCCCGTTCCATGCTCCGGAACGAGTTCATGTTCTTGACCTCGACCCGTGTCCCGAACGCTTCCGTCCCCACGGGTCGCAGCGACACGTTCGCCTCCACCCGCATCTGGCCGTCCTCCATCGCCGCATCGGACGCGCCGATGGTGACCAGCAGCAGTCGAAGCTCTTCCGCGTAGCGTCGGGCCTGCTCGGCGGTCCGGATGACCGGGTCGGTCACGATCTCCAGGAGCGGCGTCCCGGCGCGATTGAAGTCGACCAGGCTGGCTTGTCGGCCGTCCTTCAGCACGACATGGCCGAGTCGGGCCGTGTCCTCCTCCAGGTGGGCGCGCGTGATGCCCACCGTGAAGGGCCCCGCGCTCGTATCGACCGTCAGGCTCCCGTGCGCCGCGAGCGGCAGGTCGTACTGGCTGATCTGGTAGCCCTTGGGCAGGTCCGGGTAGAAGTAGTTCTTACGGTCCCAGCGCGTGACCGCGGGGATGGTGGCGCCGATGGCGATCCCCGTGGCGAGCACGTGTCGCACCGCCTGCCGATTGATGACCGGCAGCGTGCCCGGCATGGCCAGGCAGACCGGGCAGGTGTGGGAGTTCGGCCGCGCGTCCTGGAAGTCCGTGGAGCAACCGCAGAACATCTTGGACGCCGTGCGGAGCTGGACGTGGCACTCGATGCCGATGACCGCCTCATAGCGGGTGGCGGCCGAGACGGGACGCGTGCTGCTGATCACGACGGAGAGTGTCGCACGGCGCGCGGTGGCAAGTCCGTGTGGTGATGCCACGTGGCCGGGCGAGGCATGGCCGGGCGAGGCATGGCCGGGCGAGGCGTGGCCCCACGGTGCGTCCGCGTGTCCTCAGACCCAAGCCCACCCGATCACAGCTTCGCCGAACACGACCCGGATCCTCGGGGCGCCTTGACCCTGTCCGTGGCCGTGATCCGCGGTGCCGGACCGCCGGGGACCTGCCGAGCGCTACCGGTCCTCAGCTTCGTTGGGACGATCGCGGCGTCGAGAGCCGGCATGACGCCATCTGCGCCCCCGGAACCCCACAGCCGCGCCGGACCTGTTCGGCGAACCCGAAACGATGTCCCTGTCGAGGCGGATGTGGGGAGCGAGCCAGCCGCGAACGGACAGGACGGCTCCTCTCGAAGCAGATCGGAGCATCACCTCGAGGGCGATGCGCCGCGGTCCGGCGATGCGCCGCGGTCCGGCGATGCGCCGATATGACTCAGCAAGTACATGGCCACATTCCGCGCGAGCACGGATCGCATCGGGCGACGGATGCCGCCCGGGCGACCCGGACGGGCACATCCCGCGCCTGACGGCCGGTCGACCCTATCCCAACGTGCCCAGGAATCGCTCGATGCGGAGGATCGCCTCTTCCAGCCCTTCATAGCTGGTCGCCAGGCTCGCCCGCACGAACCCCTCCCCCGACGGCCCGAAGGCGGACCCGGGGATGACCGCGACCTGGTGCTCGAACAGCAGCCGCTCGCTCACCTGCTCGCTCGTCAGACCGGTCGAGCGGATGTCCGGGAACGCATAGAACGCACCCTTGGGCTCGACGGTCGGCAGGCCGATGCGGCGCATCCCCTCCACGAACAGCTGCCGTCGCCGGTCGTACTCACCGACCATGCGCACGACGTCCTGCTCCGCCCCGGTGAGCGCGACGAGCGCGGCATCCTGCGCGGTCGTGGGCGCGGACATGATCTGGTACTGGTGGACCTTGAGCAGGCCGTCCAGCAGGTCCCGCGGCGCGCACGCATAACCCACGCGCCAGCCGGTCATGGCATACGCCTTGGAGAACCCGCCGAGGAGGATCGTCCGATCGCGCATGCCGGGCAGCGCGCTGAACGCCTCGTGACGATGGTCGCCATACCCGAGACGGTCATAGATCTCGTCGCTGACGACCAGCAGGTCGTGACGCTGCGCGATGTCCGCGATCGCGCGCAGCGTCCCCGGGTCCAGCACGGCACCCGTGGGGTTGCAGGGATAGCCCAGGAAGATGGCCTTGGTGCGCGGCGTGATGGCCGCCTCCAGGGCGGCCGGATCGAGCGCCCAGTCACGCTCGGAGCTCGTGCGCACGAGCACCGGCGTGGCACCCGCGAACATGATGCCCGGCACGTACGCCACATATGACGGCTCGTGGAGGATGACCTCGTCGCCGGGGTCGAGGATCGCGGCGAGCGCGATGGCCAGCCCCTCCGACGCGCCGACCGTGATCAGGATCTCCCCGTCCGGGTCGTAGCCCACGCCGTACAGCCGCTCCAGGTTGCGGGCCAGTGCACGCCGCAGCTCGATCGTGCCGTAGTTGCTGGTGTAGTGGGTGCGGCCCGACCGAAGCGACCGGACCCCCTCCTCGATGACCTGCGGGGGCGTCGTGAAGTCCGGCTCGCCGATGCCCAGGCTGATGACGTCCGGCATCGTCGCGATGACGTCGAAGAACCTGCGGATGCCACTGGGCGGCACGTCCAGCACCCGCCGGGCGAGCCGCTGACGGCCGCCCGCTGCCGCACCTTCGTCGCTGTGGGCGGCGGTCGCGGCTGGGGCGCTGGCGGGCTCGAC
>CAZYTQ010000243.1:0-2684 GCA_964650135.1 uncultured Anaerolineaceae bacterium
GAGGGGCGCCCCGAGCGCTGGAGGGCCGTCCCTGCGCGTCGCGGCATCCCCGTCGCGATCACCGTGCCGTGAGCAGTCGCCTGAGGAACCGTCGCGTGGCGTCCTGGGTGGGATGGTCGAGCAGCTCCTCGGGAGGCCCCTGCTCGACGATGACGCCTTCCTCCATGAACACCACCCGATCCGCCGCCTCGCGACAGAAGCCCATCTCGTGGGACACCACGATCATCGTGGCGCCTTCGTGGGCCAGGTCCTGCATGACCGCCAGCACCTCGCCCACCAGCTCCGGGTCGAGGGCGCTGGTGGGCTCGTCGAACATGAGCACCCGCGGCTCCATGGACAGCGCTCGCGCGATGGCGACCCGCTGCTTCTGGCCACCCGACAGCCGGGACGGATAGTCGTCCTTCCGATCGATCATGTGCACCTTGGTCAGGTAGCGCTCCGCGACGGCCACCGCGGCGTCGCGCGCCAGCCCCTTCACCCGCGTCGGCGCCTCGATGCAGTTCTGGAGCACCGTCATGTGCGGGAACAGGTTGAAGTCCTGGAACACCATGCCGGCACGGACCCGCAGCTGTCGGATCCGCTCGCGGTGCGCCCGGCTCCGGGCGTGGAGCGGGTCCGCCTCGACCGTGATGTCGCCGATACGCACGCTGCCGACGGTCGGCTCCTCGAGGAAGTTGAGGCAGCGCAGCATCGTGGTCTTGCCGCTGCCCGAGCGGCCGATGAGCATCACCGTCTCGTGCTGTCGGACGTCGAGGTCCACTCCCCGCAGCACGTGATGATCACCGAAGTACTTCTCGATCCCTCGTGCCGACACCACGACCTCACCCAGCGCCATCAGCGGTCGCCTCGTGCCATGCGCACCTCCAGCCATTGCTGGAGACGTGAGAATGCCAGGGTCAGGACCCAGTAGACCAGTGCGGCGAACAGGAATGCCTCCATGATGTTCACCGTCTGGCGCCCGGCGCTGCTCGCCCGGAACGTGAGCTCCTGGATACCGATGACCGCCACGAGCGACGTGTCCTTGATCATGGCGATGAAGTCGTTGCCGATGGCAGGGACCACGATGCGGATCGCCTGGGGGAGGACGATCCGACGCATGACCAGTGACTCGCGCATGCCGAGCGCCTGGGCGGCCTCCCGCTGGCCGCGCGGCACCGCCTGGATGCCGGCCCGGAAGATCTCGGTCATGTACGCGCCATAGTTCACACCCAGCGCCATGACACCCGCCCAGAACAATGGGAGCACCAGGCCCTGCTCGGCGAGCGCGAACGCCCACACGAAGATCTGGACCAGCAGTGGCGTCCCTCGGATGAGCGAGACGTAGAACGAGGCGATGCCATCGATGATGGGGTTGGTCGACAGACGTCCGAGCGCACCCAGCACCGCGAGCACCGTCGCGAGCGTGATGGAGCAGACCGTGAGCAGGATGGTGGCCTCCACCCCCGCCACGATGAACCGCCACCACTCGGCGATGAACGCCCAGTCGAAGCGGGACGTGAGACTCACGACGATGAGCGTGATGAGGACGACCCACGTCGTCGCGAACAGCAGGCGGTACGTCCGGCGCTGCCGACGCCGGGCGCTGACCACACGCTCCACGATGGTCGGCGTCTCGCCAGGTCCGTGGTCCGCGAACGAGGTCATGCGCTACCTCTGGAGCCGCCGGGGATGCGTGAAGCGGGGACGCCCATGGGCATCCCCGCTTCCGAGCGGCGTCTGATTGCGGCTACTGGCCGGACACGAGGTCGAGGCCGTTGAACCACTTCTGGGAGAGCTCGAGCAGGGTGCCGTCGGCACGCATCTCGAAGATGATCGTGTCGACGGCAAGCAACAGGGCGTCGTTGTCCGCCACGGTGTTGTCGAACGCGACGCCGAGGGACTCGAAGAACACCGGACTGCCCAGCACCACCATGGGGGTCCCGCTGTCGATCGCCGCAGCCACGGTCTCCGAGCTCGACAGCCACGCGGCGAACTCCGGGCGCCCGGACTGGACTGACTGGGCACACAGCTGGTCGGTCTCGACCGGGAAGGCTGTGGCGCCCACCGGCGGCGTCGCCGGCTCGGGTGCATCGACGAGCACCAGTGTGCCTTCGATCCACTGCTGATACGTGGTCGCTGCGCCGACGCAGATCGGCTGGCCGGCCAACGCGTCGAGCGTGGTGATGCCCGACGCGATCGTGACCGCCATCTGTGCCGGATTGAAGGCGTATGGGCGGGTGAAGTCCAGGACCGCCTTGCGCGCCTGCGTGATGGTCACGGAGCCGACGCTCATGTCCCAGCGGTCATTCCAGGAGCCAGCGACGACCAGGTCGAAGCTGGGAACCTCGAAGGCCACCTCGACACCGAGCCGCTTCGCGATCTCGGTCGCCACGTCCACGTTGAAGCCCTGATACGTGCCATCGGACGCCTGGAACGAATACGGCGCGTAGTTGGTCTCGATGCTGACGCGGATGGTGCCTGCATCGCGGATGCGGCCCAGCAGGTCGGGCGGCGCGATCGACGGTGCCACGCTTGGGGCGATGCTGGGCTGGACCGTCGGGACCGCGGTGGGCTCCGGCGTGGGCTCGGGGGTGGGCTCGGGCGTCGGGACCGCGGTGGGCTCCGGCGTGGGCTCGGGGGTGGGCTCGGGCGTCGGGACCGCGGTGGGCTCCGGCGTGGGCTCGGGGGTGGGCTCGGGCGTCGGG
>CAZYTQ010000244.1:0-2679 GCA_964650135.1 uncultured Anaerolineaceae bacterium
CTCGTCGCGGTCAGGCGGACCACGCCCCCGGCCACGACGGCGAACCGCGACGAGGTGTTCGCGGTCGTCGACGCGGCGTTCGCCCAGCGACGCAAGACGCTGCGCGCGGCGCTGTCGTCGTGGGCGGGTAGCGCCCCCGCGGCCGAGGCCGCGCTGCGCGCCGCCGCCGTCGACCCGCGGGCGCGCGGCGAGCAGCTGTCGGTCGCCGACTTCGCCCGGATCGCGGAGCATCGACCCGCGTCCGCGTACCCCGCCGAGGCGTCATGACCACCGCCGGGTGCACGGGCGGCGTGACCGCCCTCGGGGGTGGGGACGGGTGAGCGGGCTGCGGCTCACGGCGTTGCCGACCACGGCGCCGGTGACGGTGCGCGTGCCGGCCAAGGTGAACCTGCAGCTGTCGGTCGGGCCGCGCCGCCGCGACGGCTACCACCACCTGGTGAGCGTCTTCCACGCCGTCGGGCTGTACGACGAGGTCGTCGCCAGCGAGGCCGAGCCCGGCACCGGCGTCACGCTGCGCGTCGAGGGGGAGTACGCCGAGGGGGTCCCGACCGACGCCACGAACCTGGCCTGGGCCGCGGCCGAGCTCGTCGCGCGCGCGACCGGCGTCGAGGCCGACGTGCACCTGCTGATCCGCAAGGGGATCCCGGTCGCGGGTGGCATGGCCGGCGGGAGCGCCGACGGCGCCGCTGCGCTCGTCGCGTGCGACGCACTGTGGGAGACCGGCCTGGACCGCGCGCTGATGTCGCGCCTCGCCGCCGAGCTCGGCAGCGACGTCCCGTTCGCGCTGCACGGAGGGACGGCGGTCGGCACCGGCCGCGGTGAGCGGCTGACGCCGGCGCTGGCGAGCGGGCAGTTCCACTGGGTGTTCGCGCTGGCCGAGGACGGGCTGTCGACGGCCGCGGTCTACCGCGAGTGCGACCGGCTGCGCGACGGGACACCGGTGCTCGAGCCGCGGGTCAGCGACGCGCTCATGGCCGCGCTGCGCTCGGGCGACGCCAAGGCGCTGGGGCGCGCGCTGAGCAACGACCTCGAGCGCGCCGCGACGACGCTGCGGCCCTCGCTCGCGATCGTGCTCGAGGAGGGACGTGAGCACGGTGCGCTCGGCGCTGTCGTCTCGGGCAGCGGCCCGACGTGCGCGTTCGTGGTACGCGACGAGGAAGCGGCCCTCGACCTCGCCGTCGCGCTCACCGCCTCCGGGGTGTGCCGCACCGTCAAGCGCGCGACCGGTCCCGTCCCCGGAGCGAGGGTCGTCGGCTGATGCCTCCGACGACCTACGTCGCGCTCGAGGGCGCGACGACGACGCACGGCGTGCGCACCGTGCTCGGTGAGGTGACTGCGGGTGTCGTCGAGGGCGCGCGTGTCGGCGTCGTCGGTCGCAACGGCAGCGGCAAGTCGACCCTCGTGCAGCTGCTCGCCGGGCTGCGTGCCCCCGACCGTGGCCGGGTCGTCCGGGCCGGCGGGCTCACCGTCGGTGTCCTGGACCAGGAGGACCTGCTCGACCCGACCGTGACCGCACGCGGCCACGTCCTCGGCGACCGCGCCGACCACGAGTGGGCCGGTGACCCGCGGATCCGCGCGGTCGTGACCGGCCTGCTGGGAGACCTGTCGGCCGGCGGGCTCGAGAACGGCTTCGACACCGCCGCGGCGACGATGTCGGGCGGCGAACGGCGTCGCGTCGCCCTCGCAGGCCTGCTGCTGGCCGACCCCGACCTGCTGCTGCTCGACGAGCCGACGAACCACCTCGACCTCGAGGCCGTCCGGTGGCTTGCCGAGCACCTTGCCGCGCGCCGCGGTGCGCTCGTCGCCGTCACGCACGACAGGTGGTTCCTCGACGCTGTCGCGACCGAGACGTGGGAGGTCGCGGACGCGACGGTCCACCGCTACGACGGCGGGTACGCGGCGTACGTCCTGGCGCGCGCCGAGCGGGAGCGACGCGCGGACGCCGCCGAGAGCCGGCGCCAGAACCTCCTGCGCAAGGAGCTCGCCTGGCTGCGCCGCGGACCACCGGCACGCACCAGCAAGCCCCGGTTCCGCATCGACGCGGCGAACGCGCTGATCGCCGACGAGCCGCCCGCCCGCGACCGGCTCGCCCTCGAACGGCTCGCGACGGCGCGGCTCGGGCGCCAGGTCGTCGACCTCGAGGGCGTGACGCTCGCGCCGGTGCCCGACGCGCCCGAGGTGCTGCGCGCGCAGACCCTGCGTCTCGGACCGGGTGATCGCATCGGCCTGCTCGGGCCGAACGGCGCCGGCAAGACCACGCTGCTGCGTCTGCTCGCTGGGGACGCTGCGGCGGACGTGCGCGGCGGCCGGGTCCAGGTGGGTCGTACCGTCGTGCCCGCGCTGTTGTCCCAGTCGCTCGCCGAGGTCGTCGGTACGGCCACGGTGCTCGAGTCGACCGAGCAGCTGCGGGCCGACGTCGAGGTCGGCGGCAGGACCCTGACGGCGCGTTCGCTGCTGGAGGGTTTCGGGTTCGCGGGCGAGCGGCTCGCGACGCGGGTGTCCTCGTTGTCGGGCGGCGAGCGGCGCCGCCTCGCGCTGCTGCACCTGCTGCTCGGCGGGCCGAACCTGCTGCTGCTCGACGAGCCGACGAACGACCTGGACGTGGAGACGCTGACGGTCCTCGAGGATCTGCTCGACTCGTGGCCCGGCACGCTCGTGGTCGTGGCTGACGACCACGAG
>CAZYTQ010000245.1:0-2658 GCA_964650135.1 uncultured Anaerolineaceae bacterium
CCACGCACCGACGACCGACCACGCACCGACGACCGACCACTGGCAGGACCTCGACCCAGGTCGCGCCGTTGAGGCTGCCGGCCAGCCACCGCAGCGCCGCCTGGAGGTCCCACTCGGAGGCCGTGCTCAGGATGTAGGCGATGGCGCTGTCGAGCATCGCGGCGATGCCGATGCCGATGAGGATGAGCCGTGTGCCCACCACGCCACTCCGGAACGACAACCCATAGACCAGCAGCGCGACACCCATACCCGCCGTGATGGCGAACACCGACACCGCTGCCTGGCCCAGCCCGAGGATCACGATCGCGAACGCCGCCGCTGCGCTCGCGCCGAGGCTGATGCCGATGATGTCCGGGCTCGCCAGCGGGTTGCGCAGCAACGTCTGGAAGGTCACGCCACCCATGCCGAAGCAGCAGCCGGCCACGACCGCCAGCGCCACCCGCGGCAGACGCAGCACACCGACCGTGAACGAGGCGCCGTCCACGTGCTCGCCCAGGATCACTCGCAGCACATCGGACAGCGGATAGAACGTGTGGCCGATCATGAGGCTGGCAGCCACGACCATCACGATGAGCACGGCCAGGACGGCCAGGACGATGCGTCGACGGTGCGTCCGATGCGTCCGGGCACGGATGACGATGTCGATGGTGGCCGCGCTCACAGGGCACGGATCCGCTGTCGACGCACGATGTGGATGAACACCGGCGCACCGATGAACGCGGTCAGGATGCCCACGTCGACCTCGCTCGGCCGCGCGATGATCCGGCCGACCACGTCCGACGCGGTCAGCAGGGCCGCTCCGACGATGATCGACGCCGGCATCAGCCAGCGGTGGTCGACACCGATGAGCAGCCGGCACAGGTGGGGCACGATGAGACCCACGAATGCGATGGGCCCGGCGACCGCCGTGGCAGCGCCGCACAGCACGACCGCACCGAACCAGGCCGTGGCACGCGCCACGGCCACTCGCTCCCCGAGACCCGCAGCCAGGTCATCGCCGAGCGCGAGGGAGTCGAGTGACTTGGCGGATCCGACGCACACGAGGAAGCCCACCACCAGGAAGGGCAGCACCTGGCCGATGGCGGCATATGTGGCGCCCCCGACACCGCCCACCTGCCACGAGCGGAACGTGCCCGCGACATCGTTGAGCGGCAGGATCACGGCCGTCGTGAACGACGCGAGGGCCGCAGCGGTGGCCGCACCCGCGAGCGCCAGCTTGAGGGGTGTCGCGCCGCCTCGGCCCATCGAGCCGACCGTGTACACGAACACCGACGCAAGGCCTGCGCCGATGATGGCCACCCAGATGTAGTGGGCCGGGTCCACCAGCCGGAGCGCCACGATGCCCGTGAGCACCGCGAGCGACGCACCCATGTTGATGCCCAGGATGCCCGCGTCCGCGAGCGGGTTGCGCGTCACGCCCTGGAGGACGCAGCCCGCGACCGCGAGCGCCGCACCGACGAGCATGGCGAGGAGGGTGCGCGGGATGCGCTTGGCCACGGCCGCCTGGCCCAGGCCATCGCTCCCCCCGTTGAGCGCGGCCAGGATGTCCGACCAGTCGACCTCGCGTGAGCCGACCGCCACGGAGAGACCCATGAGCACGACGAGCACGCCGACACCCAGCGCGAGCCACGCGACGCGGACGCGTGTCGGGCGCCGCACGATCGCGACGCCCGATGGAGCAGCCGAAGGCTGGACCGTGGCCAAGATGGCTGGACCGTGGCCAGGATGGCTGGACCGTGGCCAGGATGGCTGGACCGGTGGTCAGGAGGACTTGTCAGCGGCCTCGGCGAGCAGGGCCACGTAGTCGTCGAGGACCCACGAGATCGCGAGTGGCGTCGGGTTGGCCGCCGTGCCCAGCGGGCCGTTCGGCAGCAGCACGATCGCGTCGTTGGCGACGGCCGGCATCTGCGACAGGAGCGGGTCCGCCTTGAGCAGGTCCACCAGCTCCTGGTCGCCGTAGGTCACGATGATGGCCACGTCATCGAACATGTCCACCTGCTCGGCGCTGATGGTGCCCGCGAAGGCGTCGCTGCCCTCCGATGCGGCGATGACGCTCTCGGGCATCGTCAGACCCAGGTCCAGGAAGAACTGGACCCGCGTGTCCTTGTCCGTGTAGAAGCTGACCTCGGACAGGTCGGTCGTGTCGATGTGGGTCAGGAACATGGTCGGCTTGCCCAGGAGCTGAGGGTAGCCCGCGACCGTCTCGGCGATCTGCCGCTCGATGGACGCGATGAGGGCATCGCCCTCGACGGCCATGCCCATGCCCGCGCTGTTGAGGCGGATCATGTCCCGCCAGTCGGTGGACCAGGGGGCCGTGGGATAGGCGACCGTGGGCGCGATCTGGCTGAGCGTGTCGAAGTCGGCCTGCTCCAGACCGGAATACGCAGCCAGGATCACATCCGGATCCGTGTCGGAGACCGCCTCGAAGTCGATGCCGTCGTTCTCGTCGAACAGGACCGGCGTCTCGGCGCCGAGCTCGTCCAGCTTCTCCTTGACCCACGGCAGCAGGCCGTCGCCGTCATCGTCGCCGAAGTTCGCGGCCGCGAAGCCGACCGGCACGACGCCCAGCGCCAGGGGCACCTCGTGGTTCGCCCAGTTGACCGTGGCGACCCGCTCCGGCTTCGATGCCAGGACCGCGGTGCCGAGCGCGTGCTCGAT
>CAZYTQ010000246.1:0-2647 GCA_964650135.1 uncultured Anaerolineaceae bacterium
CGATGGCCAGCGCCATTGCCTCACGCACCCGCGCATCCGACAGCGGCTCGAAACGATCGTCGATACGCAGCCAGGTAGTCTCGGTGTTGGGGTAGGCGAAGTCGGTTGCCGGATTGGTCGCATCCTGCTCGGTGATCTCGAGCGCGATGTCGGCCTCGCCGGTTGCCACCATGGCGGCACGCACGGACGGCTCGTTGCGGAAGACATAGGTCGCCTGCGAGACTTCCGGCTGTTCGCCCCAGTAGTCCGGGTTGCGCTCGAGCACGATGCGGGTCCCCGACGTCCACTCCTTGAGGATGTACGGACCCGTGCCGACCGGCGAACGGGTCAGCGCGTTCATATCGGTGTTGGGCGACATCATCGGATAGATGGCGAAACCCAGATGCAGGATCGGCGCCGGGAGATCGGCCGTGATGTCGACGGTGTATTCGTCGACCGCCTCGGCCGTCAGGTTGAACGAGGTAAAGGCCTTGGACGAAACAGCACAGATGAACTCTGCCTGGCGCATGCCGCGCGCGATGCTGAAGACCACCGCATCGGCGTTGAAGGGGGCACCGTCGGTGAAGCTCACGCCTTCGCGCAGCTTGATCCGCCAGGTCTTCTCATCGATCATTTCCCAGGACGTCGCGAGCCGGGGCGTCAGTTCGCCGGTCTCGCCATTGCGGTCGATCAGCGTCTCGTTGATGTTGTTCTTGGAGACGAGGCTGATCGCGGCATGCGCGCTCTCGCAAGGATCGAGCGTGTCAGGCTCGGTCCAGGCCGAGATCGTGATCGCGGTATTCTCCTGGGCAAGCGCCACACCAGGCACGGCCAGGGTGAGTGCCATTGCTGCTGTGGCAAGGGCGCGAGACGTTCGTTTCATCGTACCTCCCTCCTGGTCAGCGTCCGCTGATCCAGTCTGATACCCCCCAAATGAAGGACGCGGGCCGGGGCTCCCCGCATCCGTGGAGCACGACCCCGATCAGGGGTAGGCGGTCGCTCCGTCCGGCTTGACCACGACCTTGCGCTCCCAGTGGACGTAGTCGTCGCGGTCGAGAACGCTCTCGTCGATCTCGACACCCCAGCCGGGACGATCCGGCCGCAGCTCCAAGTATCCATCGACGGGCAGGTAGGGGTCCACGCACCAAGGTGCGTAGTCGGCCTCCTTGAACTCCAGAATTTTGAAGTTCGGCTGCACCGCGCTGAAGTGCACGTTGTGGGCCGTGGCCAGCGGGCCCATCGGATTGTGGGGTGCCACCGGAACATAGTGGGCCTCGGCGATGGCGGCGATCCGCCGCATCTCGGTCAGCCCGCCGACCACCGTGATGTCCGGCTGGATGATGTCGGCCCCACGCACGCTCAGCAGATCAAGGAACTCGAACCGCGAATAGAGCGACTCACCGGTCGCCAGGGGTACCCGCATCTTCGATTTCATCTCGGCCCAGGCGGCCTTGTGCTCCGGCCGGATCGGTTCTTCGAAGAACAGCGGATCGTATGGGGCGAGCGCGTCGGCCAGCTGAACCGCCAGACACGGGTCCCATATGCGCGCATGGGCGTCGAACGCGTACTCGAAATGCGAGGGGGACCGCTTGCGCAGCTCGCCGAAGTAGTCACCTGCCGCCTTGCACACGTCACCCCAGCGTTCCTCGTAGAGGCCGGTCCGGTAGGGGCTGAACTTGAAGGCGGTAAATCCCCGCTTCTCGTGTAGCGCGTGGATGAAATCCATGCCCTCGCTGGCATCCCTCGCGTGGAAGCCGCCATACGAGGCGTAGACACGCACCCTGTCGCGGACGTTACCGCCCAACAGCATGTAGACCGGCAGCCCGGCAGCCTTTCCGGCAATGTCCCACAATGCGTGATCGATGGCAGCGATGGCCGCATAGCCGAGCGCGCCGGGCGGAAAGCGTGCCTGCTGATTGAGCTTGTGGTTGATGAACTCGATGCGCCGCGGATCCTCACCCTGGAACTGGGTGAACAGGTACTCGAGCAGCGGAGCCAGCGCCCGGTCCGGCCCGTGGTTGTAGGCCTCGCCCCAGCCTGAGAACCCCTCGTCGGTCTCGATCTTGACCAGCAATCTCGGCCGGGTGTCGACCCGCTGCATGTACGTCTTGAGCGCCGTGATCTTCATTCCCTGCAACCCTTTTGCCGGGCGTGGCCCCGTCTTGGGTCCACCTGTTCCCGGCGGACGCCGACGGCCGACTGTTCACGGCTCGTCACGGGCCCCCCCGCCGACGGAGCTTTCACCGCGGGTCCGCGCCATCGTAGCGGACACTCCGCATAGACTCGGACGATTGCGGCCCAGCAGGCCGGCACCCAAGCGTTCCGGCGGTGCCGCTGCCCCGACAGACGCTTTCGGTGTGGAGCACAAACACCGCCGCAGGCGCGCGGCTCGACCGGACGGGCCGGCCGTCGCGGCACAGGCGAACACGCAACTGCACACGTGGCATCTACGTCCTCCCCCTCCGCCGGTACTCTTCTGACGTCGCGCGGAATATGAGAACCCTATTTACATCTTCGCGACCAAGGCAACCCTCAATCACTCGACCCGGAGCCGCTTCACCGGCGGCATGCGGTCCCGCCTGTGCCAATGCGTGCGAGACGCACGATCCAGCCGTCGCCTCGGTCACGTCCGTCAAGGTGGTGGAGATTCTGGTGTGTCCGGCTGAGA
>CAZYTQ010000247.1:0-1880 GCA_964650135.1 uncultured Anaerolineaceae bacterium
ATGCTCACGGTCGTGGACGGCCCCGATCGTGAGCATCGTGCCCACCCGGGGTGCGTCGGGGATCTCGTCGGGGATCACCACGTGCTCCTCGACCAGCAGACCGCCGCCCGCGAGCGGCCGGATGCGTCGCTCGTGGTGCACCACGATGCCGGAACCCGTCACGAGCTCCGCGCTCACCAGCCACGCATCGTCCTCGCGGGTCACACCCACGAGCCGTCGCTCGAGGCGGTCGAGACCCTGTGCCTGCCACGCGGCGCCCATGCCCCCGATGCGATCGTTGTCCGTCGGGGCACGCCACAGGCTGATGGCCGGTGGCTCCGCCAGGGCCGGGTGGGACAGCTGCCCGGCCGCATCGAGGGTGATGGCACCGAGGTCCGTCCTGGCGGCAGGGGGCATCGGGATGGGCGCCCCGGGAAGGCGCACCTGCGCCCAACCGACCTCGTGGCCGGCGTCGGCCCACGGCTCGGCGGCCGCGGTCACGAACGAGAGGGTCAGCCATCGTTCACCGGGTGTGTCGTGGGATGCGGGGACCGCACCAGCCGGCAGGCGCAGTGTGCCGGTGCCGCCCGGTGGCATCACGGGCATCGGCAGCTCGCCGGTGGCGAGCTGGGCGCCGTCGCGCGTCACGGACCATCGGACGGCCAGCCACCCGGTGTCACGGAACCAGCGCAGGTTCTCCAGCTCCAGGATGCCCTCATGGACACGTGCGGCGCCACCGAGCGCGATGCGCACCGGGGTGGCGAGGGCGTGGTGCTCCCAGAGCGCCGGCTTGGGGGTCCGGTCGGGCCAGGTCAGGCCATCGGTGCAGAAGTCACCGTCGTTGGGCTCGTCGCCGTAGTCACCGCCATAGGCCCAGCGGGTCGTGCCATCGGGGCGCGTCTGGGTGAGCGCGTGGTCGCGCCACTCCCAGATGAAGCCGCCCTGGAGCCCGGGTGTCGACTCGATGGCCTCCCAGTACTCGGCGAGGGTGCCGTTGCTGTTGCCCATCGCGTGCGAGTACTCGCACATGACCAGGGGATGCCGCTGTCGGCCGGATCGGGCATGCGCCACGATCGCCTCCACCGGCGGGTACATGGGGCAGGCGATGTCGCTCACGGTCTGGTCGCTCGACCAGTCGAAGCGGATGGCGCCCTCGTAGTGGAGCGGTCGTGATGGGTCGTATCGGCGCAGCCAGCCCGCCGCCGCGTCGTGGTTCGCGCCGTAGCCCGACTCGTTGCCCAGTGACCACGCGATCACGCTCGGATGGTCCTTGTCACGCTGTGCCATGCGTGCCACGCGCTCCACCCACGTGGCGAGATAGCGCGGGTCGTCGCACAGGGTGCCCCAGAACGCGTGGGACTCGATGTCCGCCTCCGCGATGACATACATGCCCAGCTCGTCGGTGAGCTGGAGCAAGGCGGGGTCGTTGGGGTAGTGCGAGGTGCGCAGGGCGTCGAACCCGAAGCGTTTCATGAGCACCAGGTCCGCGCGCATCTGCTCGCGGGTCACCGTGCGCCCGGTGTCCGGGTCCACGTCGTGACGGTTCACGCCGTGGAGCAGCACCGGCTGGCCGTTGACGAGCAGGTCGAGACCCACGATCTCGACACGCCGGAAGCCGATGCGGATGGCCACCTCCTCCTCGATGGTGCCCTCGGGATCCCGGAGCGTGAGGGCCAGGTCATACAGGCGGGGCAGCTCCGCGGACCAGGGCAGGACATCGGGGATGGTGGTGGTCCAGCGCGCCAGCCCATCGAGGGGTGGCATGGCACGTGCCAGGAGCTCCGCCCGATGGGTGGTCGCGGCGGCGTCGAGCGGCTCACCCGCTCCCATGCGCCACATCAGCTCGTGGTCCTCGGCGCTCCAGCGCGCTGGCGGACCGGCCGATGGGGCCGCGACCGGCA
>CAZYTQ010000247.1:1890-2612 GCA_964650135.1 uncultured Anaerolineaceae bacterium
GGGTCAGCTCGATGCCATGGCCCGAGAGCCGGATGTCCACGCTCCAGCCAGGGACCGCCATGTCGCCCAGCTCGACGACGGCCCGCAGGTCGAGCGTGCCGGTGCGCAGGTCATCCGCGAGCCCGGCATCCGCGCGGATGTCCGCGAGGTACGTGGCCGGTGTGGCGTACAGGTACACCGAGCGGGTGATACCGCCGTGCCACCACTGGTCCTGGTCCTCCACGAACGAGGCGTCGGACCACTTGACGACCGTGAGGCGCAAGGTGTTGCTGCCCGGCCGGAGGACGCCACTGATGTCGAACTCGGAGGCCAGATGCGAGTCCTTGCCGATGCCCACCCGCTGGCCATTGCAGTCCACGAGCAGGACGCTCTCGGCGGCACCCACGTGGAGCACGACCCGCCGACCCGCCCAGCCACGCGGCAGCTCGAAGTCCCGCTCATGGACACCCGTGGGGTTCGGGGTCGGCACGTGGGGCGGCAGCTCCGGGAAGGGCATCTGCACGTTGGTGTAGTGGGGTGCGTCGTCGGTGCCCTGCATCGTCCAGGCACCGGGCACCCGGATGTCGCGCCACGTCTCGCCGGGGATCACGTCAGGGTGGCTCAGGAACTGGAAGCGCCACGTGCCGTCGAGCTCGAGGCGGTCGGTGTGGGGCACGCTGTGCATCCGCACCCGGCCGGCACCGGTAAGCTGAGGATCCTCCCACGGGCGCTCCATGCGCCGC
>CAZYTQ010000248.1:0-2586 GCA_964650135.1 uncultured Anaerolineaceae bacterium
GCCCACGACCCCCACGGCGCACTACGCCATGGGGGGCATCCCCACCGATGTGGAGTCGCGGGTCATCGTGGACGACCAGGGCACGTGGCTGAAGGGCATGTACGCCGCGGGAGAGTGCGCCTGCGTGAGCGTCCACGGCGCCAATCGGCTGGGCACCAACTCGCTCATCGACATCCTGGTGTTCGGACGTCGTGCGGGCCGATCGATGGCCCATGACGTGGCGGGCATGGCCCTGCCGGACCTGCCGCGGGATGCCGGTGACCAGGTGCGCGGCGAGCTCGCGGCCATCAAGGAGCGCACGAACGGCGAGAACCCGGCCCACATCCGCAAGGCGCTCGCGGACGCGATGATGGACGGCGTTGGCGTCTACCGGACGGGCGAGGGCATCCGGGAGGCCATCAGCACCGTGCGCGTGCTCAAGGAGCGCTATCGCGATGTGCGCATCTCGGACAAGGGGAGCATCTTCAACACGGACCTGCTGGAGACCCGCGAGCTGGGCTATCTGCTCGATTGCGCGGAGGCGGTCGCCGTGGCGGCCGAGGCGCGCCAGGAGAGCCGCGGGGCGCATGCCCGCGAGGACTTCCCCGAGCGTGACGACGTCCAGTGGCTCCAGCACTCGCTGGCGTATCGGACCGATGCCGGTCCCGAGCTGCGCTACAAGCCCGTGACCATCACCACGTTCCAACCGAAGCCGCGCGTCTACTAGAGGTCCATCGATACCGATGCAGGTCCGACTGCGCATCCTGCGCTACGACCCCGAGCGGGACACCAAGCCCCACTGGGAGCAGTACACCGTCGAGTGCGAGCCCACCGCACCGCTGCTGGACCTGCTGCACACCGTGAAGTGGCAGCAGGATGGCTCGCTCACGTTCCGCCGAAGCTGCGCCCACGGCGTGTGCGGCTCGGACGCGATGCTCATCAACGGTCGCAACCGGCTCGCCTGCAAGATCCGGGTGGACCAGCTGGGCTCGCGCATCTCCGTGGCGCCGCTGCCGGGTCTCCAGGTCATCAAGGACCTGGTGGTCGACATGGAGGAGTTCTTCGCCAAGTACCGGAGCGTCCAGCCGTTCCAGGTGGACGATGGCCCGATGCCCGCCCGGGAGCGCCGACAGTCGCCCGAGGACCGGGCACGCTACGACGACACGACCAAGTGCATCCTGTGCGCCGCCTGCACCAGCTCGTGCCCCAGCTTCTGGGCCCAGGATACGTACGTGGGGCCGGCGGCGATCGTGAACGCACACCGGTTCATCTTCGATACCCGGGATGCGGGCTCGGACGAGCGGCTGGAGATCCTGTCGGATGCGGACGGCGTGTGGCGCTGCCGGACGATCTTCAACTGCACGGACGCCTGCCCGCGCGGCATCAACATCACGCGCGCCATCCTCGAGGTCTCGTCCGCCATCGTCGAGCGCGGCATCTGAGCGGGGTCGGTCGCGCGGCGCGAGAGCGCGCGGGTCTCCCATGAGCCAGGAGCTCCCCGACGAGCCGGACGCTCCTGCCCGGACGCGGCGCTACCCGCATCTCGTCATCCGGACCGATGGCGCGTCACGCGGCAATCCCGGGCGCGCGTCAGCGGGCGCGGTGCTCATCGACGCCACGCGACCGGACGCCTTCGAGCCGGGTGCGATGGCCGTGGCCGTCGTGGCCCGGGACCTGGGCATCCGGACCAACAACGTGGCCGAGTACGCAGGGCTGGTGCTCGCGCTCCGAGAGGCGGAGACGCTGGGCGCGGAGGAGGTCGACCTGCGGCTCGACTCCAAGCTCATCGTGGAGCAGATCAACGGCCGCTGGCGGGTCAAGGACGCCAAGCTCCAGGGGCTGTTCGCGGAGGCGATGCGTCGCCTGGGTGGGCTCCGGCGCTGGACCGCGAAGCACGAGCCCCGGGCCAACAACCATGCGGCCGACGCGCTCGCCAACATGGTGCTCGACGATCCGTTCGGCGCGCAGCGCGCCATCGAGGAGGTCCGCCGCCGCGCCGAGGAAGGCTGACCGGGCGGTGGCCGTGATCGGGAGTCGATGGGCCTGGTACGCGGAGCACACGGTCCCGGCCGCGGCGAGGCGGACGACCGCGTCAACCGTCGCCTCGGACCTCGGACATGGAGCGCGGGAGGTAGCCGGGGCCGGGGGCGATGGCGCTGGCGGGGACGGTCCAGGTGATGAGCTCGATGCGGGATCGTCCTGCCGTGACGGCCGGATCGGCCTCGGCCAGACGACGCGCCTCCGCAGCGTCCGCGCGCAACAGGCTCATGCCCCGGAGGTCGGGCCGTTCCGTGGAGCGAGCGGGGCCTGCGCCCACGAGCAGTCCGTCATCGCGGAGGGAGGCCAGGCAGGCCAAGTGTGCGTCCTGGAGCGTGGCCGGATCGGGTTCGTCGGGGGTCGGTCCATCGACCAGCAGGACGAGGGTGAAGATATCGAAGTCCATGCGGTCGGCTGGAGCCTCCGGTAGCATCGACATGCCAGTGAGTCGGTCGGACGGTCGCGGGCGTGGCGGGGCGACCCGTCATGCACGAGGAAAGTCCGAGCTCCACGATGCAGGGTAGCGGGTAACACCCGTCCGCCGCGAGGCGAGGACCAGCGCCACAGAGA
>CAZYTQ010000249.1:0-2572 GCA_964650135.1 uncultured Anaerolineaceae bacterium
CCCATCTACTGTCACGCCGCGGCCGGCGAGACGCCCGAGGCGTTCGCGCAGACGTGCCGTGACTGGGTGGACCAAGGGTTCAGGGCCATCAAGACCACGCTGCCCGGCTTCTACAGCAAGTGGACGAGCATGCACCACGAGGTGCCTGCCTCGATCCCGGCGCGGCATCCCGAGACGGCGATCCTGCCGCCCGGCATCTTCCGGCGCATCGCGGAGTGGTTCGCGGCCGCGCGAGAGGCGGTCGGGCCGACCGTGCAGCTCATGGTGGACTGCCACGGGCGCCTGAGTGTCGCCAACGCCATCCGCCTGTGCGAGGCGCTCGAGCCATACGACCTCCTGTTCATCGAGGAGCCCACGCCCTACGAACGACCCGACTGGCTGCGGGAGGTCGGCCAGCACACGAGCATCCCCATCGCGGCAGGTGAGCGCTGGGGCGCCCATCACGACTCCGCGCCATTCCTCGAGAGCCACAGCGTGGCCGTCGCGCAGCCGGACGTGTCGATCTGCGGCGGCATCACCAGCGCCCGCAAGATCGCGGCGATCGCCGAGGCGCATGCCATCGGCATCGCGTTCCACAACCCGTTCGGACCGCTCACCTCGGCCGCGACCCTCCATCTCGCCGCGACGCTGCCCAACCTGCTCATCTCCGAGTGCATGGCCGATCCACGGCAGCAGGCGCTGTGGGCGCGCTACACGGATGGCGCGCCGCGCATCGAGGATGGGGAATGGGTGGTCGATGACGAGCCGGGCCTGGGCGCGCGGCTGCGCATCGAGGAGCTGATGCGCAACCCGCCGCGGCTGGAGCACGACCGCGGCGGCACCCGGTAGCCTCCGCCCACATGAGCGTCACCGGCGGCAGCCCTGCGATCTCGACCCTCATCGAGGGCGGGTCGGTGGTCGACGGCAGTGGCAGTCCCGGATATCGAGCGGCGGTCGCCGTCATCGACGGCCGCGTGCGCATCCTGCGTGGCGACGTGCGGGATGTCGTGGCGACGCGACGCATCGATGCGACGGGCCGGGTCGTGTGCCCCGGCTTCATCGATCCGCACTCCCACTCGGCGCTCGTCGTGCTCGATGAGCCGACGCTCGAGGGCAAGGTGCTCCAGGGAGTGACGACCGAGGTCGTGGGTGTGGACGGGCTCTCCTATGCGCCCTTCACCGATGCCCCGGACCTGCGTCGGTTCGTGGCGCTCAACAGTGGCATCGACGGTGACCCGGAGCTGGCGTATGACTGGGCGGACGTCGCGGGCTATCTCGATCGCGTGGATGGCCGCGTCTCCCCGAACGTCGCCACGTTCGTGGGGAACACGGCGCTGAGGGTCTCGGCCATCGGGTGGGACGACGTGGCCGCCGACGCACGGTCGCTCGAGGCGCAGCGTGTCGCGCTCCGGATCGGCATGGAGCAGGGTGCGCTCGGGCTCTCGACGGGCCTCGACTACCCGCCCGGTGGCCATGCGACGACCGATGAGCTGGTCGCGCTCGCCGACGTGGCCGCCGCCCATGGCGGCATCTACCACACCCATGTCCGGTACAGCCTGGGTGACGCCTATCTCGAGCCGTTCCGCGAGGCGCTCGACATCGGTCGGCGGGCCGGCATCCCGGTCCATGTGACCCACTTCTCACGGTCGTCGCGGAGCGCCCACCCGGGCGGCGCCCGCGCGATGCTGGAGCTGCTGGAGCGGGCGCGTGACGAGGGCCTCGACGTCACCTTCGACACCTATCCCTACGAGTGGGGTGGGACACGCCTGATGCGGCTGCTGCCCGACTGGCTCCAGGCGGGCGGTCCGGACCGGATGCGCGAGCGCCTGGCGGACCAGACCCTTCGGCCGCGGCTGCGCGAGGCGGTGGAGACCAGCGGCGCCTACCGGGCGTACGTCACCAGCCGACCGTTCGCGGACGTGCGACTGACCAACCTCCGACGACCGGAGCACGCCCAGCTCGATGGACGGACCCTCGCCGAGGTCGCCGCGGCGGACGACCGACACATCGCGGACGTGATCGCGGACCTGCTGCTCGCCGAGGACCTCCGGGTCACGTTCGTCCGACCGAGCCCCCAGGGCACGACCCTGCCCGCGTTCGTGGCCCATCCGCTCTCCATGATCGCGACGGACGCGGTGCTCATCGGCAGCTTGCCCAGCCCGCGCGCCTTCGGCAGCTATCCGCGGGTGCTGGGTGACTACGTCCGGGAAGAGCGGGTGCTGAGCCTGCCCGACGCCATCCGACGCATGACCTCGTTCCCCGCCGCCCGGCTCGGGCTCGTGGGCCGTGGTCTGCTGGTGGACGGGGCAGCGGCGGACCTCGTCGTGTTCGATCCCGTCACGGTCCGGGCCACGGCGACCTACGAGCGGCCGCGACTGGCGCCCATCGGCATCGAGCACGTGCTCGTCAACGGGGTGAGCGTCGTCGAGGGATCGCGGCATACGGGTGCCACGCCGGGTCGGGCGCTCCGGCTCGGCCAGCTGACGCGCGCCTGAGCCACAGACACAGGGAAGGAGCGACAGCGTGCGCATCCGGCATGTCCGGACCGATCTCGTGGACATGGGTCGTGTGAACGCGATCGTGGTGCGGATCG
>CAZYTQ010000250.1:0-2559 GCA_964650135.1 uncultured Anaerolineaceae bacterium
GCGAATCCTCGCCGAGCCGCATCACCCGGGCCCCGACGGCGGCCGTAGCCACCGCCTCCCCGGCGGCCAGGCCGGCGCCGGAGCCGCGCGCCACCCGCGCGAAGTCGGCCAGCCCGACCTGCTCGCTCAGGCTGGCCAGCCGCCGCGCCAGCACCTGCGCCTCGGCCTCGTTGCCCGCGCCCAGCGCCTGCTGCAGCAGGCCCAGCCGGTCGGTCAGGTGGAAGACCACCTCCGACACGATCTCGCGGCAGCGCTGGTCGCCGAGCGACTGGCGCAGGACCACGATCCTGCTCGTGTCGAGCGCGGCATCCTCCCGCGACGCAATCTCGTAAAGCTCCGCACCCATCGTGCAGCCCCCCGGTCACCCACGCGCCAGGCTGCCAGCGAAAGGTAAAGCGAAGCTTGACGGACGCTGCGGCGCAGCACGACTCTGGCCAAAAACTGCGCGGGAGTTTACCAGCATTCGAGCCATCCGATTCGAGCCCGGAGGAGGAAGCCATCGAAAACGCACGGCCACTGCCGCCGGAGCTCGTGGCCCGCTACCGCGGCTGGCAGGAGCAGCGCACCGCCGAGGAGGTCGCCCAGTACGCCGAGGCGGCCTCGCACGCCCAGAACCCCAAGGCGATGATCATCACCTGCTGCGACAGCCGGGTCTTGGTCTCGGAGATCTTCGGCAGCGAGCCGGGCGATTTCTTCATCCACCGCAACATCGCCAACCTCGTCCCGCCCCACGAGCCCGACGGCCGCTCGCACGGCACCTCCGCCGCCATCGAGTACGCCGTGATCGCGCTCGGCATCGACCACCTGATCGTCATGGGCCACCACGGCTGCGGCGGCGTGCGCGGCTGCCACGACATGCTGGCCGGCCTCGCCCCCGAGCTCGACACGCCGACCAGCTTCGTCGGCACCTGGCTCCGCCTGCTCAAGCCCGGCTTCGAGGCCCTCGCCGGCCGCGGCCTCGCCTACGAGGCGCGCATCGCCGCCCTGGAACGCGAGGCGATCCTCGTCAGCCTGCAGAACCTGATGACCTTCCCCTTCGTCGCCGAGCGCGTCACCGACGGCCGCCTCCAGCTGCACGGCCTCTGGAAGGACATCCGCGACGGCGAGCTCGAGGCCTACGACGGCGTGACCGGCACCTTCACGCCACTATAGGGCTGCCTCCTCGCGGCGTCCGCTTCGCGCTCCGGCACGCCGCGGATACCCGGCTCGACGATCGAGACATCGGCTTCGATGACCGCTACAGGTTCTCGAGTCGATTTGCGTCAATCTGGACGACTATCGAAGACGATGAGCCACGACGACCGGACCAGGCGCTCAGCTGCTGGATCGCCGGCCGGCCCGACCGCGCGCACCATCGGACTGACCTGCCTCGCGATGCTGGCTTTCGCGGCAAACTCCATCCTCTGCCGCCTGGCGCTGGCAACCGGGGCAATCGATCCTGCGAGCTTCACACTCGTCCGCATCCTGTCGGGCGCGGCAGCTCTTTGGCTCATCCTCGCCTTGTCCAAAAAGGGCCGGCGCATGCAGGGTTCCTGGCCCGCCGCCTTCGCGCTCTTCGCCTATGCCGCCGCGTTCTCGTTCGCCTATATCGGCCTGTCCGCCGGAGCCGGAGCCTTGCTCCTCTTCGGCGCCGTGCAGGCGACCATGGTGACGACAGGACTGGTCAAGGGCGAGCGCCTGTCCGCGCCGCAGTGGCTCGGCTTCATCGTTGCCCTCGCCGGCCTCTGCGCTCTCCTGCTGCCGGGCGCAGCGGCGCCGCCTCTCGTCGGATCGGTCCTGATGGTCGTGTCGGGCATCGCCTGGGGCGTCTACTCGCTCTTGGGCCGGGGAACCGCCGACCCGCTCGCAGCCACGACCGGGAACTTCCTGCGCGCGGCACCCATGGCAGTGGCAATGATGACCGCAACGCTGGTCTTCGGCATCGGGATCAGCAGCGCCGGCCTCCTCTACGGCATGCTGTCGGGAGTGCTCGCTTCCGGCGCCGGCTACGCGATCTGGTACGCGGCCCTGCGCGGTCTCTCCCCGGTCCAGGGGGCATCGGTGCAATTGAGCGTTCCCGTCATCACCGCGCTTGCCGGAGCCGCCATCCTGGGCGAGTCGCTGACGACCCGGCTGATCCTCTGCTCGATAGCCGTCCTGGGCGGAATCGCGCTCTTGATCGCCAGCCGTCAACGGCGAGGAACCGACAGGTAATACGGGGCCTCCGTCCGAACGGGCCCGCGTTAACGATTCAATCCCGAGGCTTGCTTGGTGCACGCATTGTGCATGCATTGTACATGAGTTGTACGTCGAACAAATCCCCGTAAACCTTTTGCTTTGCTCGAACTCGTGCGCGAACCGAGCCGCTCGATGACCCCGGGCCGCATCACCCCAGGATCCGCTTCAGCTCGTACACCAGCGCCAGCGCCTCCCGCGGCGAAAGCTCGTCCGGCAGCACCCCCTTCAGCCGCTGCTCCACCCCGGACGCCACCGCCGGCGCCGCCGGCCGCGCCGCCACCGCGAACAGCGGCAGGTCGTCGACCAGCGCCTTCGCCTTCCCCCCGCCCTCCCGCTCGCCCT